>CAJTMX010000001.1 GCA_910577235.1 uncultured Acetatifactor sp.
TAGTTATTTATAAGCAGACCCCCGCCCGATAATTTTCAATTATCGCTACCAAACCCCAAAAAATAAAAAATTTTTCGGCAGCCCCCTTTACCTAACGGCTAATTAGGTGAAGGGGTTTTCTTTTGTTCTTACGGAGGACACCTGATTTACTGCACTTTGACAACTTCATATCTGTGTGTCAGGCACACATCCGGCCGGCCGGAGAGCCGGAAAGCACCAGTCAGGATACGCCATGCGGAAGAATGCCGGTCTTTGGCATTCTTTTATGTGAGACATAGAACTTCTTAGGCTGCATAATTTGCAGGCTTAGAAATTCTTCCCACATTTTCCAAGCGAGAAATACCCGTGGCTGTACTGCCCGTGGTGGGGCAGGATGCGATGAAACCGGCCGGAGATAATGATACTTCCACGGCAGTGGCCCGCAAAAGCAGCGGGAAAATGCACACCCACGTTTGAGAAAGAATGTGGGCGGCTTTTATGATGCCTGCTTACCGGCAGGATGCCTGACGCACTTTTGGGTGGAATTCCACCTTATAGAGCAGTAGATACCATGGGCTGGGTGGCAGTTATTTTTGTCAGCAAAAACCAAACAGGAGCCATCCAGCCTATTCCTGTGCTGCCCTATGGCACTGGATGCTGACGGACGTTAAGATCTTTCGATTCTGCGATTTTGTTAGTATCACAAATATTCAGGAGGCGTAAACGATGGAGAGAAGTGCGGAAGAATTATTGATATTTATATTTGACGAGATTTTGCCCAAGCATGGCATGGCGCTGAGAATCAAGCAGAAAGAGCTTTCCCTGGAGATGCTGCAGGCATTGCAGGAGGACAAGCTGGCATTATGCGAGGCGGAGGTTGGAACAGGAAAGACCCACGCCTATATCCTTGCCCTGACGGTGCATAACCTGTATTCCGATAAGAAAGCGCCGACGGTCATTTCCACATCCACCATAGCATTGCAGAAAGCGTTGACGGAGGAATATATCCCGCAGATTTCCGGCATCCTGCTGGAACATCATGTGATAGACAGGCCCTTATCCTTTGTGGTGAGGAAAGGGAAAAAGCATTATGCCTGTGACTCCAGGCTGGCCATATATGAGGCATCCATTAAAAATTTGAAAAGGGAAACGGATGCAGGGCTGCTCCTGGAGCTGGCAAAGCTGCGGGGGCAGGAGGATGACAGGATTGATCTGGATGATACGGCTTTGACGCCCTATGTAAAAGCCAGGATTAATGTATTCCGGTGCAGCAGTTCATGCCCTGTGCGGCGCTTATGCCGGTATATGGAATTTCAGAAACGGTGCATGACGGAAAACTATGATTTCCAGATCACGAACCACAATTATGTGCTGGCTGACCTGATCGGGCGGAAACAGGGGAAGAAACCGCTTTTCCCGGTTTATGGGGCAGTGGTGCTGGATGAGGCGCACAAACTGCTGGATGCAGCCAGACAGATGTACAGCACAGTATGGGAGGAACAGGATGCGGAGCTGATTGCAAAACTGAGCATGGTAAGCGGCAGGAGGATTAAAACAGATGAGCTGGCTGTCCTGCAGGGCAGGGCCATGGAATACAGCAGGCAGATATTTGACAGGCTTGCAGGAGAACTTTCGGGCAGCCATACTAGGGAGGGGAGCAGGGCGGAGATTGTGATCGGCCCGGTGGAAAGAGGCTATATGAAACAGCTGGCGGCGGTTTTAGGGCAGATACCTCTGGCATATCAGGAAAGCGGCGGACAGGGAATGCGGATGCAGAGCCTGAAAAAGCACTGTCAGGAACTGACGGAAAAGCTGGGAGTTTTTTTGGATAATACACATTTTATCTGCTGGATGGAAAAAGGGGAGAACGGCAGGCTTGCCCTGTGTGCGGTTCCCATGGAACTGGAGCAGTTACTGTTCGAAGATATTTGGAACAGGCCCATCCCGGCCATCATCACATCCGGCACCATGTCCGTCAGGGGAGATTTTACCCATTTTAAGAAAACCACAGGAATTTATCTGGCTGCTCCTTCAAAGATCATGGAAACCACCAAACCATCCCCTTTTGATTTCCAGAATAAGGGCCTGCTCTATATACCGGAGCGGATGCCGTTCCCCAACATAAGGGATGACAGGTACATACAGGCGGTCATGGAGGAAATCCTGCGGATTGTGCCAGCCACCCATGGGCATACCCTGATCCTGTTTACCTCATATTGGCTTATGGAGAGGGTGTTCTACGGACTAAAAGATAGACTATCTGTTTATCCGCTGTTCCTTATGGGCAGGGGCAGGCTAGATGTGATAAGCAGTTTCCGCAGGAGCGGGAACGGTGTATTGTTTGCCAGTGACAGCGCCGGTGAGGGGATTGATCTTGCGGGGAACATCCTCTCCAGCCTGATTATCGTCAAACTTCCATTTCCGGTGCCTGACCCGGTCATGGAATACCAGAGGACACAATACGATGACTTTGATTCATACCGCAGGGATATTATCATCCCGGAAATGCTGATAAAACTCAGGCAGTGGTTCGGCAGGGGCATCCGCAGGGAGGATGACACGGCGGTATTTTCCATCCTGGACAGCAGGGCATCCCTGCGGGGGCGGTACAGGGTGGAGATACTGGATACGCTGCCTGCAATGCCAGTCACGGACAGGCTTTCTGATGTGGCGGATTTTATCATAAGGAAGAAAGCGGACGGTTATTTTATGGATAATGAGAGGAATCGGGAATGAAGATCGTGCTGATTGTGGCGGGCGCTGTAACAGGCGCCCTGCTGATTATGGTGCTGCTGGCCGGAATTGCAGTTAGCAGGGCAGGGGAATGTATGGAAACCACGGAAAATGAAAAAATGTAGCAGAATATCGAACAAGCAGGCTGGCATATAGTGTGATAAGCCAGCTTGTTGATTTGCGGAGAGTAGGAATGGGAGATTTAGAAAAATTGAAAGCGGTAGATATTCGGACGGTGGATCGGAGTGAATTGATAGACATTATGGAATTATCGGAAGAAACAACAGACAGCGACAAAAGCAGGCGGATGAAAACATTTATAGAGAAAGTAAAAAACCCGTACTGTTTTATGGTAGGCGATGTGATTGTGAAATCTACATTTTTAGACGGAGTCAGTTTGAAACAGAGATTGCAGGAATTGGCAGATGGAATTTAAAATGGAAATTGCTATAAAAGTCTGGAAAAAAAGAAAGTTCTATGCTAATATATGTATAGGACTAAATGAATAGAAATCACTTCTTATTTTATAGCAGATTGATCCGGCTAATAAAAATAAGGAGAGTTTTTATGCTATCAAATAAATTTCTTAAGAAATATCTATGCGGAGCTTATCTGCGTTTATCCCATAGTGATGATGTAACAGTTGAAAATGGGGCTACTGTTCAGGGTGAAAACCTGCAGAGTAACAGTATTGCAAATCAAAGGGAATATATTCAGGATTTTTTGCAGCACAAACCAGAGATTGAAATTGTGGATTTTTACATAGACGATGGTTATAGCGGCGTAAATTTTGAGCGTCCTGATTTTCAAAGAATGATTCAGGACATCAAGGACAACAGGATAAATTGTGTAATTGTAAAGGATCTGTCACGGTTTGGACGGAATTATATTGAAGTTGGAAAGTATATAGAAAGGCTTTTTCCTTTGCTGGGTGTGCGCTTTATAGCAATCAATGATAGTTACGACAGTGCAGATGACACAGCGGCATCCAATAATATAATTGTTCCATTTAAAAATCTGATCAATGATGCCTATTGCCGTGATATATCAATCAAAATAAGAAGTCACCTGGAAGTAAAGCGGAAACGTGGAGAATTTATCGGCGCATTTACGGTTTATGGATATATGCGCGGGGCAGATAAAAACAAGTTGATAGTTGACTCTTATGCGGCAGGAATTGTCAAAGAGATTTTCCGTATGAAGATGGACGGAATGAGCCAGCAGGCAATCGCTGATGAATTGAACAGGATGGGGGTGCTTTCTCCGGCAGAATATAAGAAAGAGCAGGGAAGCGGATATAAAGCGGTGTTCCAGACCCATAGCAAAGCCAAATGGTCTGCAATGGCAGTGATGCGTATCCTGACAAATGAAATATATACTGGGACGCTGATTCAAGGAAAGGAAAGCTCCCCCAATTATAAGGTCAAGGTGCGGCAGAAGAAGCCCAAGGAAGAATGGAACCGGGTGGAAAATGCACATGAGGCAATTATCAGCAAAGCTGATTTTGAGGTTATTTCAGACATTCTGCAAAAAGATACACGAGTCTCAGTAGGTAAAAGCCAGGTTTCCCTATACTCTGGTTTCCTGGTCTGTGCAGATTGCGGATGCAGTATAGTCAGGAAAAAAGCGTGTAGCGGTTCAATGGAATATATCTATTATGTCTGCTCTGGTAATAGAAAGAATAAGGAAGTGTGCAGTAATCACAGAATCAGTGAAAATGCCTTAAATCTTGCCGTGACAAAAACTTTGCGGCTGCATTTAAAGTATCTGCTTGATTTGCAGGAGAGCATCCAGTATATACGGGAGTCATCCAGCCATTCGGATAAAGTAGAAGTGCTGGTTTTGCAGCTCGGAAAAAGGAAAGAAGAAATCGAAAAACACAAACGCTTAAAGCTGGAATGTTATGAGGATTATAAAAACGGGCTTATCTCGCAGGAAGAATATCTGTTGTTCAAGCAGGGATTAGAAAACAGGATAGAAGAAACCCAAAAAGCAGTTACAGAATTGGGAAAGAAAAAGCGGTTGCTGTTAGATGGCAGATATGAGAGAGAAAGCTGGCTGGAGGAACTTCTGACAAACAAGGATTTTGAAATAAAGCGTTCTATTCTGGTTCGATTTATCAGCAGAATATTTATATATGAAGATCACAGGATAGAGATTATTTTCCGCTACCAGGATGAAATCAGGCAGTTGGCTGAATTGGTAAAAGAGATAAAGCAGGATATGAGTCTTGGGGAGGTGGTCTGATGGCGCGAAAAGTCAGAAACTATCCGGTTCCCAGAGAAAAACTGCAGGAAAGCAGAATGCCGGAGCAGGCGGTCAAAGCAAATATACAGGAGTTTTCTGTGGGGCTGTACATCCGGCTGTCAAAAGAAGACAGCGGAAAAAATAATCAGAATACAGTAGAGAATCAGCAAAAGCTATTGGAAGATTATGTGAAAGATAAACCGGATATGAAAGTGTATGAGGTTTATATAGACAACGGCTTTAGCGGTACAAATTTTGAGCGGCCAGCATTCAAAAAGATGATGGAGGATGTGAAACGTGGCAGAATAAACTGTATCATTGTAAAAGATCTGTCACGTTTTGGGCGCAGTTATCTGGAAACAGGAAACTACCTGGAAAAGATATTTCCTTTTTTAAAGGTTCGATTTATTTCTGTTACAGACCATTTTGATACTTTTGCGGCATCTTCAGAAAATGGAGGAGCATTATCCAAAGGAATAGAGATTCCGCTGAAGAATATCATAAATGAGGTTTATGCAAAGGATATTTCCAGAAAAGTGGGTTCCGCCATAGAACTCAAAAAGAAGGAGGGCAGATATGGCGGTGGGGTTGCTCCCTATGGGTATGTGAAATCAAAAGCGGAGAAAGGCCGGTATGAAATTGACAGGGAAGCAGCCGAAATAGTGCGTTATATCTTTGGATTGAGGTCACAGGGGTATGGGTATTGCAGTATTGTAAAAATGTTGAATGAAAAAGGGATAAAGTCACCCAGCGCATACCGCTATGAAAAGGGGATTGTTAAGAATGAGCGGATGAGGGGGACATTATGGAAAATCTATGCAATAGAGGATATGCTGCGTGATGAAGTATATCTTGGAAATATGGTCAGGGGAAAGACGCATTCTGCTATGCACAGGGGAGAAAAGCGGCATCGTGTGCCCAGGTCAGAATGGACGATTGTTGAGGGAACCCATGAGCCTATTATCTCTAAAGAACTTTTTGATGCGGTACAAGCAGTGAATGAAATGAAAACACAGGAACATAAAGAACGGCTGGAGAAAGCAACAGAACATCCAAAGCGTGACAATCTGCTGAAAGGGAAGATTTTTTGTGGGGACTGTGGTATTACCATGGGATATACGGTCAGCGGGCAAGATTCCATGAGTTATTATTGTCCTAATTATAAAGAAAACGGAGCTATAGGCTGTGTAAAAAAGCGTATCAGTGCTAAAAAACTGGAAAAAGCATTGACAGCGGTCATACAAACGCATCTAAAGATGTTCATGGAGAATAAGACGGCAATCCAATTAAAGAACAGTGATGCCGAAACGGAAAAAAAGCGGGAGGCACTCGAACAGGAGATAACGGAGTTAGGGAAAAAGAAAATACAGTGCCAGCAGAAAATCAGCAGCCTTTATCTGGACCATAAGGAAAAATTGCTTTCAGTTCAGGAATATTTCATGTTAAAGGATAAATATCAGGTTGAGTTGGCAGAGATTGAGGCGGACTGCAAAGAAAAAGAACAACTTTTTAACGAAATGCAGAAAGAATACGGCGATAACATGGAATTGGCTCATGTGGCAGAACGGTGTGCCAGACAGATGACAATTTCCAGAGAAATGGTAGATTCCCTGATAGAGCGGGTGGAAGTGTATGCTGAAGGGCGTATTCAGGTTGTATTTCGTTTTGCGGATGAGTACCAGAGAGTACAATATTTAAGGGAGAAGTCAACCGTAAGTATGGAAAGAAATACCTATCTGGAACAGGAGGCGGAGGAATGAAGAAGTATGTGCTTGCAGAATATATCCGGCTTTCTATGGAGGATTTAGATTTATATGATTCTGATGAAAAAGCGGAAAGCGTAAGTATCAGTAACCAGAGAAGTTTTATCCGAACTTTTGTAGATCAGAAAGAAGAATTCA
Source organism: uncultured Acetatifactor sp. (assembly GCA_910577235.1). Lineage (GTDB taxonomy): Bacteria > Bacillota > Clostridia > Lachnospirales > Lachnospiraceae > Acetatifactor. Next base: position 6,861 of record CAJTMX010000001.1, read on the forward strand.
AAAGAGCGGAAGTCAGGGAATTTGTAGATGACGGCTATTCTGGTACTAATTTTGACAGACCGGCAATAAAGGAATTGCTTGGTTTATGCAGACAAGGTGAGATAGATTGCATTATTGTAAAGGATTTATCCCGTTTTGGACGGAACTACCTGGAAGTAGGAGATTATCTGGAACAGATTTTTCCCTTTTTGGGTGTTCGCTTTATTAGCATTAATGACGGGTTTGACAGCAAAGACTTTTCAGGACAGACGGGTGGGATAGACATTGCTTTCAAGAACTTTATCTATGAGATGTATAGCAGAGATCTGTCCGACAAGGTAAAGAGCGGCGTCACAACCTGCATGAAACGTGGAGAGTATTATGCTGGTTGTATTGTGTATGGCTATCAAAAGTCGTCAGACGGCAAACGAATGGAAATTGATCGGGAAGCAGCAGTTACAATCCGGCGGATTTTTCAGGAGATGGCAGAGGGAAAAAGCGCAAAGGTTTTGGCAACAGAGCTAAATGCGGAGGGAGTACCCACCCGGCTGACCTACAAGCAGGCAAAAGGGGAACAGCTTAACAGGCATTATAAAGCGGACATATGGAATCGTAACAAGATACATTCCATTGTTCATAATCGGGTTTATCAGGGGGACATGGTGTATCGGAAAGCTATACGCACGAAAGTGGGATGTAATCGAAAGGTGCGGCAGCCAGAAGAAAGCTGGATCATAATACCGGATCACCACGAGGGCATTGTTAGCCAGGAACTTTTCAAAAGAGCGAATGACAGCATCAGAAAGGGAAAGACAGCGGACTATGACCGCTCGGCTGTCCGCCGCGGGATTGTCTTTTGCGGATGTTGTGGAAATCGGCTGGAACTGCGGAAAACCAAGCATCCCTATTATCTGTGTAAGCGCAGAAATTTGTTAAATGATGTAAAATGTAATGATCTTTATGTGGAAAAGGGGCTGATTGAGCAGAGCATATGGAGTATCTGGCAGGAACATTGCAGACTATTTGAAACAATATCCTTTTCGCAGTTCTTTGAAAAGCGGCAGGGTGAGCTGAAAAGACGGGAAGATACGTTAAAACAGCAATTAGTGCGTCTGCCTGCTGAGAAAATCAATTTGTATGAACGATTTCGCTCTGGTGCGGTAAGACAGGATGTGTTTTTAAAGGAAAAAGCATTGCTGAACCAGCAGGAAGAAGTGGCAAGAACAGAGCTGGAGGGTGTTTTGGAGGAAATGGATGCCCAGGAGAAAAAGCGGAAAAGCTATCGCAGTATAGTTGATCTCATGGAAAGGCATAAGCAGGATGAGACATTTACGGAAGAATTTATGAGGGAGATGGTGGATAAAGTCATAGTATATGAAGATAGGCGGATAGAGATTGTCTGGAAGTATGGGGAAGAATTTGAGAAAATAAGGTAGGAATGTTAAAAGAGGAAGCAAAAGTGATAAAAAGGCTTTCTCTTTTTGATATAATACAGCCATAGATAATTTTAGGGGTGTCAGTATAAGAAAAATAGTGTATAATACAAGTATATTTTTCTGACAATGGAGGAATTGAATTATGGCGCAGATGGCATATGTTGAGAAAGATTACTTCGAGAGACTTTTTGATATGCAAACAGGTTATGTTCTCGACTTTACAAACTATACATATCAAAGATTTATTGCTGATACAATTCATATTGATGTCTATAAAAAGTACCATAATTTATCTAAAGCAAAAATATTAAGGGCAATTATGGATGAGAGTGATAATGTTACAGTTGGCAAACTGCTTTTGAGCCTAATGCAATATATGCAGGCAAGAGGACTTGTGACAGAAGAAAAAAAGGAAATTTTTCAGAAATGCTCTGAAATAGGTTATCGGTTAATCGGAAAGAAAGTTTCTCCAAAATCAGCTAGTAAAATTCCAGAAGTGCCTAAAGTCGAATTTGATTTTGAGGGGTATCTTAAAGAATTAAAAGACTTGGCAGATTATCATGATAATCCACAAGCCCGGGGCTATCAATTTGAAAGGTATTTAAATAAGTTGTTTAGGGCTTGTGCATTAGAACCAAGAGATAGTTTTAGAATCAAGGGAGAACAAATAGATGGCAGTTTTGTTTTAAAAAACGATATATATTTGTTAGAAGCGAAGTGGACGAATAAACAAACTGAAAAGAATGATTTAGTGGTCTTTAATGAAAAAGTATCTTCAAAATCTGGTTTTACTAGGGGACTATTTATTAGCTTTGCTGGCTATAGCAATGATGCTGTCGAGACATTTTGCAATGGCAGAAAGGTAAATATCGTGCTAATGACTGTACAGGAATTGGCAATGGCGTTGGCAAAACAAATGAATATTTCGCAGGTTATTTGGAATAAGGTTCGAGCATTGGCGGAAGAAGGGAATTATAATAAATTGATAATTGAGATGTGAACGGTAGCAGCGTTGAAAAATGTAATATAGGAATAGACTTTGAATTGTTTGATTCTGGCATTTTAAAAGTACATTTTGGTTTACACGATAGGAATGTGGTTTAGAGAGGTGCTATAATGTTTACAGATGATATAGAGAGAATACGCACACAAGCACATGATGCTAATGTTGCCAATAAGATAATTGATTCCTTAAAAGGACTACAACAAAGTTCTGATGAAAAAAGCCGCTGCAGATGGGTGTGGGAGCTTATTCAAAATGCAAAGGATGTCACAAATAGCAGTGGAGGTGTTGATATACGGATTAGTTTAGATAAACAATCGGGGAAATTACGATTTGCACACAATGGGAAACCATTTACAATGCAAAATATTGTTTTCCTGATAGAACAGGTTTCTACGAAAGACAGGGACGAAAAAGAAGGTATAGAAAAGAGCACAGGTAAATTTGGTACAGGCTTTTTGACTACTCACTTGCTGTCGGATGTGGTTACCTTATCGGGCACTTTAGTAGATGGAGATAATCGGTTTAGAAAGTTTCAACTGGATATTGATCGCTCTGAAAAGACGAAAGAAGGAATTATCGACGGAAACAAAAAAAGCTTTGAGCAGTTACAGAAAAGTATCGAAAGTGGGGAGGTGGTTTACAATTATAATGAGGACTTATTTAATACTTCGTTCACATATAGCATAGATCAAAAAGGGCTTGAGGTTGCAAAAGAGGGGCTAGATAATCTTTATGTTGCGCTACCATATGTTTTTGCGTTTGTCCCGGAAGTTAGATCGGTTTATATTGATGAATGTGCTTGGAAGTTTACAAGAGGAGAATTCCATGAGTCCTCAAATATTAAGGTTCAGAAAATCATTATAGAAGAAGGTTCAAAGAAAAGAAATACATACATTGCGACTGTACAAGGAGAAAATATAACTATAGCAGTAGAAATCGAAAAAGATGGAAATCATGTTGCAATAAAGGAATTTGCAGATCAGTTACCAAGAATTTTTTGCGATTTTCCTTTGATTGGAACGGAGGATTTTGCATTTCCAGTTGTTGTTAATAGTTTTCACTTTAATCCAACAGAACCAAGAAATGGAATTTTCCTAAAAGATGTAGAAGAGATAGAAACTAATGACAATAAGAATCTTATGATAGAAGCAGTGCAGCTATACGGAGAGTTTTTGAAAAACATATCCTATAAGGGCTGGAAGAATATATATAATATTGTGAAGGTAAGAACTCAAAAAGAGAAAGTATGGCTCAGTACGGAATGGGTAGGGAAATACATTACAAATGAGTGCAAAAAAATAATAGAAAAAGTACCGGTCATTGATAATGCAGTCGGAGAAAGAGTCGCGCTATTAGATGATTGGGAGGAAATAAATATTTGGATCATTCAAGATTCTGATGAAAAAATGCGTGCGGAGATATGGAAACTTGTTTCACAATTAATGCCTAATATGGTGACGCAATACTCAGAAATCAATGAATGGTATTCTTCATTATGGAAAGATTGTAATAAATTCACTTTGCGTAGTTTAATAGAGAATGTGCAAAAGTTTGCAAGTATGAATGTGTTGAAAGAGAATTTACATATTAATGGAGAAGAATGGTTAAATCAATTGTACACTTTAATTGCGAAAACAAGGGGAGCGATTGATTATATTAAGAATAGCCAAATTCGCATTTTCCCTAATCAAAATGGCGATTTTTGCTCATTGAATGAGTTGTCAGTTGATGTAGGAGTTGATGAAGTATATAAGGATATTTTAAATTTTGTGCAGAGTGATTGTAGGAATATACTATTAAGTAAAGAAATTGTTGCGCAGGACTGGATGGATGTTCCGAGGTATTCCATACAAGATATTTTTACTGATATATTAAAGGGGATATCTATACATCCTGAGAAAAAAGAGGATGTATATAGGCGAGCGGTAGTACTGTGTACAAAAGGGGAAACAGAAACTTGCCTAGAAGAAAAAAGAAGAGATATTCTGGAATTTGCGGCTACTATTTTCCCTGGGCAATTATCGAATGATGTGGAGGTTTCTGCTGTTTCAGAGGAACTGCTTGAAGACTCAATAAAATTTATATGTGTACAAATGGCAGATGAAGTTAGTCAATGTGGAAAGTTACAAAGACTAGAACTATCATTTGATTTTGGTGCGGAAACTGTCAAGAATTGGATTGCCAGATTTGTTGATTACGTTATCAAATCAGAATATGACTTTTTATTAGATAGAAAAATAAAAACAATCTTACCAAATCAAAACGGTGAGTTTAGAGCAAAAGAAGAGCTGTTTCTAGACAGTGGGGATATGGATGAAATATTAAAAGATATTTCAGAGGCTGCTGGGTATGATGTGAGGAGTGAAATTTTATTAGCAGATGTGCTCTTGACCTTGCCAGATAATCGCACTAAAGGCATTGGAGATATTGCGCCATATATTGTTTCGTACATAAAAAATAATCAGGGAATAGCAAAAACTCAAGATAATAAAGTAATTGATACATTTAAACAATTTTATCATTGGGTAAAGGACAATTCAGAAAGTGCAAGAAAACATTTTAAGGAAATCTGTGAAAACATACATTGGCTTTACAATGATGAGGAAATAGCGGAGAATATGAAAAAGGCTGAGCAGATTAATGCAGTATTGGAACGATGCCATATTAGTGATATAAGTGTCTTGGAAAATGCTTATCTGAAAATGACTAACAGTGTGGGAAATGTGGGTAGTATGTGTGATTATTCTGAGGAAAAAGATGAGGATTTATTGATCCAATATGGTATTGCCACACAAGAGCAATATGAGAAAGCTGTGGATATGAATGTCTTCAAAAATGATTTTTTATATACATCAAGCCATGACATCGAAAAATTTAATTTTGCAAACCGTATTTTAGAACGAGCTAAAAATCGCATTATAGACTTTTTGGGAAAGAAACCAGAATATGATGTATCTAACTTGATTGAAGTTGATAAAACGGTATTTATCATTGAAAAGAATAAAGAACAAATTTACTTGATAGCACGTCCTTCGGATTACAATTATGTAGCCATATATTATGATACAGAGAGAAACGTGCTTGATTATAACAAGGATTGGGAACTATGGGTCGAAGATGGAGTGAAAGCACCAGAGAAAATAACTTTTGGCAAAATGTTGAAACTTACGGGTATTAATAAGATACCTTTAAAGCAGGTGTAAAGATGGTCAATGTAAATGAGGCATTTGAAAAATTATCTAATGGTGATGATGATGTAATTTGCCGGGAATATGAACTACGTCCCCAAGCGATTGCGAGTTTGATTGAAGAAGTAGCTAAAAAAACAAAACATCATGGTTATATTATTATTGGTGTAAGCAAAACGGATGAGGGCTATAACATTAATGGAATTAGTGTGAGGATAGATGTAGAGAACCTTGTAAATATGGCAATGCAGCAAATTATTCCTCAAATTAAAGCTGAATATTTGGTTCAAATTTCTTCAAATAAAAAGATTTGCGTTATATGTGTTGAAAAGTTTATGGGTATTCAAAAGATGTGCATTGATTCTTTATGGGATGTAGATAAAGAAACAGTGTTTAGAGATGTGTTTAATGCTTGTATTAAATTGCAGAAAAATATTACTTTTAGCAATGTATCTGAAGATCAGAGGAACGATTTTATTAGAGATATTTTAGAAACAGCAGGGTATCAGGTGAAAGATCAGACACGGCAAGGAAAGTCGGCATCAGGAAAGGCCTCTGGTGAAATAGATATTTTACTTCATGATAAGGGAAAACCTATATCAGTTGTTGAGGCATTGAATTTAAATGGATTGGAAACAGCATATTTGGATGAACATATTGACAAAGTGTATAAATATGATACATCCGGAAACGCATTTAACTTTTTGGTTTCATATGTTAAAGTAAAAAATTTTGGAGAATTTTGGGAGAAGTATGTAGAACATATAAAAAAGTATAAATATCCTTATGAAATTATAGAAACAAGAGAAAATGATTCAAAAGAATATCAATACACAGACATTAGGCATATTAACACAATACATAATAGAAATGGGAGGGAAACAACCCTGTGTCATATTTGCGTTAAAATTGTAGAATAATATATGTACATTAAAAATATATAGAGTAAGAAGATAAACAAATATCCGTTTGTCAACCCCAAAATCAAAAAAAGTTAAAAAACTTTTGGTCCTTACTTGACATCAGCAGACGACGGCCCCCACCCCAGATACACGGAGCAGCTGTTGGACGGTCTGAAAGAACGGGGAGTGCATGCTACTTTTTTTGTTACCGGGGAGCATGCACAGCTGCATCCCGATATCATCAGACGCATGCAGGAAGAGGGACATCTGATCGGCAATCATACCTACAGCCATATCCAGCTGAGAAAGGGAAACCGGGAAGTCTTCAAGGAAGAACTTATCAAGACCAACGATATATTGAAGGAGATCACCGGGCAGGAGGTGATATACGTCCGCCCTCCCTACGGTTCCTGGGATAAGAGCTTTGAGAGCGAGTTGAATATGTTTCCTGTGCTTTGGACGGTAGACCCGCTGGACTGGTGCTCCAGCAACGCGGACTGTATCGCGAGGAAGATCGTAAGCAAGACGGGAGAAAATGATATCATCCTTATGCATGATTATTACGACAGTTCCGTAAAGGCGGCGCTACAGGCTGTGGATGAGCTGATGGAGGAGGGCTATACTTTTGTGACGGTGGAGGAAATATTGTTTGACTAAAAATATACATATCAGGTTGTAAACGAAGAGATCTTACCGTATAATCAGGATGAATCGCAAATCGTACCAGTGACCAAGGAGGAGATGGATCATGCTCTATCAGGACCTTTTAGATAATATCGCAGCCCATTGTAAAGAGATATTCGGCTCGGAACTTGTCGGAGTATATCTGCACGGTTCCATGGCAATGGGATGCTTTAATCCCGATAAAAGCGATATCGATCTTATCATTGTGATCGAAGGAGATATTTCTGACCGGCAGAAGATGAGTTTTATGGAGGGCATCGTGAAATTGAATGAAAAAGCCCCCGCAAAGGGCTTGGAGCTCAGCGTTGTAAAGAGAAAATATTGCAGTCCCTTTCGATATCCGACTCCTTTCGAGTTACATTTTTCCCCTGTGCATTTACAATGGTTTCTGGATTCTCCGCAAAATTATATAGAAAATATGAAGGGTGAAGATAAGGATTTGGCGGCGCATTTTACGATAATTCATAAATGCGGCATCGTTTTGTACGGAGAGCCGGTTGACGATGTATTTGGCCCTGTTCCCCGTGACAATTATATTGACAGTATCTTTGCGGATATTGAAAACGCGGAGCAGGATATCCCGGAAGATCCGGTATATTATATCTTGAATCTGTGCCGGGTATTGGCTTTCTTGAAAGGTGGAATCTGCGTATCAAAGGAGGAAGGCGGAAAATGGGGCATAAAGAATCTGCCTGCCGAGTACCGGACTGTTATTTCAGACGCAATGGAGAGCTACGCCACGTACCGGCAAATGGATACAGACGAGAAAACGGCGCGCCGGTTCGCACGGGACATGATATCTTTGGCGAGACAGGAAGCATCCATAGATCGTTATTGTTAGAACATTCTCAGACAAGGTCGGAGAATGTCAATGCGGGCACACAGTTTCAAATTGGATGGTATAAAAAGAACAGAGGGGAAAAAGCACCTTTCCTTGCGCGGTACATTGGGTTATAATAGGAGTACAAAGAGGAGGTACGGAGGGCGATATGAAGAAAAATGACTTTTGGCTGAAATCCGATATGATAACGATCACACCATCAAATGAGGAAGACCTGTGGGAGTCCGATTGGATCATTGCCCTTAAGAAGGGAGAGAAAGAACAGATCGGAACGGCGTCCTTTGCCGGAGAGAAACTTCTTGGAGCTGTTCCTCTGAAGGTGGAACTCTCACAGATATACAGAAACCGTGGTCTGGGTACGGAAGTGATAAAAATGATGGTAAACTGGGCATTTTTGCACAGAAATATATATGAAGTCATATCCTGGGTGGAGCACGAGAATGACAAGGGCGTGAATGCGCTCCGGAAGGCAGGATTTGTTTTTCGCGGCAAAGAGGGGAATACAGAGACTTACTCCATTATCAAGGCGAAAACGGTATGGACAGGCGTCTATGTTGTCGTGGGGATCATAGTGGGAATGATTCTGGGAATCGTTTTAAACAATGTGTGGCTGGGCTTTGCCGTGGGGCTGGTGTCCTGCCTGTGTTTGGGTGCGGTCATGGATTCCAATGCTCTTAAATACAGGGAGAGCGTTACCGGAAAAAGCGGACAGTATGGAAAGCATTCTAAAAAATAGTGTGTTTATGGCGTGTGGGTCACTGGAAAGGTTGCCTTGAAAAAGAATCTTTAAAAAAGTAAAGACATGTGCTATAATAAGTGAAAGAGTAATATACCTTTTTTATGAAAATACAGGGGGCGCGGATTGAAATATATTCATACAGATGAGCAACATGTGAAACAGATGGGGAGGTGCCACCAGATTGGTGATACTCTGTGGCTGACCATGTCGGGCAGCGGGATCGGTCTGCGTTTTACCGGCAGATATCTGGAGATTCCCATAAGGGGTGGCTATGTGACAGAGCATGGGGAACCGGACGGCAATTATGCCAGAGTAGCGGTATATGTGGATGGCGTTCGGGTAGCGGACGAACTGATCGACAGTCCCCGGAAAAGGCTGATTGCAGTGGACCGGGAGGAGCCGGCGGCGCTGGAAGTGCAGCTGATCAAACTGTCGGAGAGCGCCATGTCTGTGATCGGTATTGAGCCGCTGGTGGTGGGAGATGAAGACGAGGCAGTTCCGCTGCCATGTAAAGAACATCTGGTGGAGTTTATAGGGGACTCCATCACCTGTGGATACGGCGTGGACGATGAAGTACTGGACCATAATTTTTCCACGGCTACGGAGGATGCCACCAGAGCTTACGCCTTTCACACGGCGAGACTGCTGGATGTGGATTATACCTTATTTTCGGCCAGCGGCTTTGGCATTATCTCCGGTTACACGGACAATCCGGCCAGACGGCTGGCAGAACAGTGTATTCCCGACTATTATCACAGCGTGGGATTCAGCAGGGACCGCTTTTCGGACGGTTTAAATCCCACGGAGACAGAGTGGGATTTTTCCCGGCTACAGCCGGATGCGGTGGTGATCAATCTGGGGACCAACGATGACAGCTTTTGTCAGGATACGGAGGAGAAACAGCGGGAATATATGGAGGCCTATGAGCGTTTTCTGGGGGATGTAAGGCAGTGTAATCCCCAGGCGGAACTGTTCTGTGTGCTGGGCATCATGGGACAGAGGCTTTGCCCGTGGATGGAGCGGGCCTGTGAGAACTATCGGCGGCATACCGGCGACCTGCGGGTACATAGCCTGCGGCTGCCGGAGCAGGACGGAACTATAGGATATGTTGTAAACTATCATCCGCTGGAGCGGTTTCATCTGGCGGCGGCAGAGGCGCTTGCGCCCTATATGAAAAATATCATGAATTGGTAAGTACGGAGGGAAAAAACATGCTGGTTACACTAATTCCACTTTTTGACGATAATCTGAACATCGGGGCTTACTCCCTGTTTGTACAGAAACAGAATGTTTTTCTGAATCCCAGTCTGTTGGGGACGGGACGCTTTGACGGGGCCGCCAGAGTGGAGGGACTGGAAGTGATTCAGAGTATGGGAATCGAAAGCCTTTCCTCAGACAGAGATGTATTTGTGTCAGTGAGCAATATGTCTGTCTTCTCTGAATTGTCGGAACAGTGCGATGCCCCGCACGAACGCCTGGTGCTGCTGATGGACCCTTCCGTGAAACCGGAGCCCATGTATATCGAAAGGCTGGCCAGTCTAAAGCAGCAGGGCTACAAGCTTGCCATGCGTAAACTGCAGGTGGCGGAGTTTGAGGCTTACCGGGAGATATTAAAGCTGGTGGACTATGTATTTCTCAATCACAAGAAGATTGACATCAATAAAGCTAAGATCTATTTTACCAAGCTGTATCCCCATATCAAGCTGTGCGCTGTGGGCGTGGACAATCAGGAAGAATTTGCCTCCCTCAAGGAGTCTGGCGGCTATCAGCTGTATGAGGGCGATTTCTACCGGATACCCGTGAACAGGGATGAACATGAAGTCGCGCCTCTGAAGGTGAACTACATAGAATTGTTAAATATTGTGAATAACAACAATTTTGAGCTGACCAAGGCGGCGGATATCATCGGCAGGGATACGGCGCTCACCATATCGCTGCTTAGAATGGTAAACCGCATGGCGATCAACTCGGAGATCACTTCCATCCGCCATGCCGCCGCCATGCTGGGACAGAAGGAGTTGAAGAAATGGATCACCACAGCCGTGGTGGGAGAACTCTGCGCGGATAAGCCCAACGAGATCACCCGCCTGTCCTTGCTGCGGGCAAGATTCGCAGAGAATCTGGCGGGCGTATTCGGCATGGCCGGACAGGCATCCGAGCTGTTCCTGATGGGGCTGTTCTCCGTGCTGGATGTGATTCTGGATAAGCCCATGGAAGAGGCTTTGTCCATGGTGCATGTCAGCAAACAGATCAGAGATGTGCTGGTGGAGGGGAAGGGTGAGCTGTCCAGGCCCTATCAGTTCATTCTCCAGTATGAGATCGCAAACTGGCAGGAGGTATCCCGCCAGATGATCCTGGAGGACATTGATATGACCACCCTGTACGATGCCTATATCCAGACGCTGGTTTGGTACCGCAAATTGACCCTTGGCAGATAAGAGAGGCATGCATATCGCGGAGAAAACTATGGATCTATTTGAATATATGAGAAACACCAGTATGGAGAAGGAGTCTCCGCTGGCGGCCAGGATGCGCCCCAGAACGCTGGATGAGGTGGTGGGACAGGAGCATATTATCGGCAGGGACAAGCTCCTGTACCGGGCGATCCAGGCGGATAAGATCAGCTCCGTGATCTTTTACGGCCCTCCGGGAACGGGGAAGACCACCCTTGCCAAAGTTATCGCGGGCAGTACCAGCGCGGAATTTAGACAGATCAATGCCACGGTGGCAGGCAAGAAGGACATGGAGGAAGTGGTGGCAAAGGCCAAGGAACTTCAGGGCATGTACGGAAAGCGCACCATACTGTTTATTGATGAGATACACCGTTTCAATAAGAGCCAGCAGGACTATCTGCTGCCCTTTGTGGAGGACGGCACACTGATCCTGATCGGAGCCACCACAGAGAATCCGTATTTTGAGGTGAATGGGGCGCTGATCTCCAGATCCATCGTCTTTGAGTTGAAACCCATCCCGGCGCAGGCTGTAAAAGAATTGCTGCGCAAGGCGGTGTATGACAAAGACAGGGGAATGGGAGCGTATAACGCCGTGATCGATGAGGAGGCGCTGGATTTTCTGGCGGAGCTTTCCGGCGGGGACGCCCGGCATGCGCTGAACGCTATCGAGCTGGGGGTCATGACCACCGCCCGATCCGAAGACGGGCAGATACATATCACTCTGGAGGTAGCTCAGGAGTGTATTCAGAAAAGAGTGATGCGCTATGATAAAGGGGGGGATAATCACTACGACACGATCTCCGCTTTTATAAAGAGTATGAGAGGCTCGGACCCGGACGCGGCGGTGTACTATCTGGCCAGGATGCTGTACGCGGGGGAGAGCGTTGCTTTTATTGCCCGCAGGATCATGATCTGCGCATCGGAGGATGTGGGCAACGCGGACCCCATGGCACTGGCAGTGGCGGTGAATGCCTCCCTGGCGGTGGAGCGTATCGGAATGCCGGAGGCGCAGATCATTCTGGCCCAGGCGGCGTCCTACATCGCGTGCGCCCCCAAGAGCAACGCCGCCTGCGAGGCCATATTTTCCGCGGTGCAGGAGGTGGAAAACTCGGGCAGTCTGCCTATTCCCACACATTTGCAGGACGCCCATTACAAGGGGGCGGCCAAGCTGGGACATGGCACGGGCTACAAGTACGCCCACGACTATCCCAATCACTATGTGGAGCAGCAGTATCTGCCCTATGAGCTTTGCGGCAGGGAATTTTACACGCCCAGCGGCAACGGATATGAGCGGAAGATCCGGGAACATATGAAGAGGATCAGGCAGGAGGCGGCAGAGAAGGGAGCGGACAGCGAAGTCTAGGTCCGACGGTTTGATTGATAATATTTGCCTTGAAATGCGCCCTCCAGCCGCATCTTGCGGTGCAGGGCATTGAGAACGCCCCGCTTGTCTCCGCTCCATGCGGGAGCGACCAATAATTTTTTGGGGCCGTCCCCGGTAACTCTGTGAATAACGATATCAGGGGAGAGGTGTTCCAGGCAGCGGATCAATATCTCCAGATATTCTTCCCTGCCCAGCACCGTAAAACGCTGTTCATGGTATGATTTTGCCAGATCTGTCCCCTCAAGTACATGCAGCAGCTGCAATTTTATCCCAAAGGGCTGCTGCCGGTTCAGATACTCTATGGTTTCCAGCATTTCCTCCGGCGTCTCGCCGGGAAGTCCCAGGATCATGTGTACTATGACGGGAATATCCAGTCTGTGCAGATCATCCATGGCATTCTCGAAACAGGTCAGTTCGTAGCCCCGGCGAATCAGGCGGGCTGTCTTTTTCTGAGCGGTCTGCAGACCCAACTCCACCCATATGAATTTATCGGGGTAAGCGAGGCGCAGTTCTGCCAGCAGTTCCAGAACGGGCCCCGGCAGGCAATCCGGTCTGGTGGCAATGGAAATGCCGCAGACAAGAGGATGTTCCAGTGCCTCCGTATACAGGGAGCGGAGTCTGGGCAGCGGTGCGTAGGTGTTGGTGTAGGACTGAAAATAGGCAATATAATGCCGCCCCACCTGTTTGTCTCCGAAGAGAGCCAGTCCGGCCTCAAGCTGTGTCTGAATATCGGCACCGGAGACGGCGAATTCGCCGCTGCCTCCGGCGCTGCAAAAGATACATCCCCGGGTGTCCAGAGTTCCGTCCCTGTTGGGACAGGTCATATGGGCGTCCAGCGCGATCTTGTAACATTTGTGCCCGTAGGTATTCTTGAGATAAGCGTCCAGAGCATAATATGGGCGTCCCAGCCAACTCTCCGGCGGCGCGGCGTAACCCATGGCCTCAGATAAAAGCCTTTACGGCAGAGGCTACCACATCGGCCACCTTGGGATCAAAGGCCTCGGGCATGATATTTTCATCGGAAAGCTCCTCCTCGGGCACCAGGGAGGCGATGGCCTGCGCCGCAGCCAGTTTCATCTCGTCCGTGATCTGACGGGCATGTCCTTCCAGCGCCCCCTTAAAAATACCCGGGAAAGCCACCACATTGTTTACCTGGTTGGGGAAATCGCTGCGTCCGGTTCCCACGACCCTGGCACCTGCGGCCTTCGCCAAATCCGGCATGATCTCCGGCACGGGGTTAGCCATGGCAAAGAGGATGGCGTCGTGGTTCATGGAGGCCACCATCTCGGGAGTGACGATGCCCGGAGCGGAGACACCCACAAAGATATCCGCCCCCTTAAGGGCATCGGCCAGGGAGCCGGATCTGTTCTCCAGATTGGTCACTTCCGCCATCTTCTGCTGCATCCAGTTAAGTCCCTCTGTGGATCTGGAGACGATGCCCACCTTGTCGCACATGGTAATATGAGGAAAACCGTAAGTCAGCAGCAGTTTGGTGATGGCCACACCCGCGCTGCCGGCGCCGTTTACCACGATACGGCAGTCCTCCTTTTTCTTGCCCACCACTTTCAGGGCATTGATTATGCCGGCCAGCACCACGATAGCCGTACCGTGCTGGTCGTCATGGAAAACGGGGATATCCAGAGTGGCCTTGAGCCGCTCTTCGATCTCAAAACATCTGGGGGCGGAGATATCCTCCAGATTGATTCCGCCAAAGCCGGGGGCCATCCAGGTGACGGCCTTTATGATCTCTTCCGTGTCCTGGGTGTCCAGACAGATGGGCACCGCATTGATTCCGCCGAACTCCTTGAACAGTACGGCCTTGCCCTCCATGACGGGCATAGCGGCGTAGGGGCCGATATTTCCCAGCCCCAGCACGGCGCTTCCGTCGGATACCACGGCCACCGTGTTGGCTTTCATAGTGTATGTATAGGCGGCGGAGGAATCCTGTGCGATCACCTTACAGGGTTCCGCCACGCCGGGAGTGTAGGCCAGGGCCAAATCTTCTCTGGATTTTACGGGAGTCTTGGAAACGGTCTCCAGTTTACCGTTCCACTGTCGGTGGAGCATTAAGGCTTTTTCGTTGGTTGTCATATGTTACCTCCTGATTTTGGATTGGCATTTTTAACGCGTATTTATCCGATGCTATGTTCTCTATTTTATAAGGAATAAGTATTTTTTTCAAGAAAATTATTTTTTTATAAAAAATCACTTCCTATTTCCGAAAAAGTGTATTATAATCGGTGTAAGTAAGTTCATTCCGTTATGGGACACATCTGGTATATTTTCGAGTGATACCCCTTAGGACGAATCGAATAGGGACTGTTTTAGACCCATGAAAACATTATGTAAAGAGTAATAGGAGGAGCAATGAGAGAGAAGTATGAATCACTGGCCCTTGTACAGTTGAAAGAACTGGCAAAGGTGCGGGGCATCAAGGGCGTATCTACCATGAAAAAGGCAGAGGTGGTGGAGGCGATGCTGGCAGAGGATGAGAAGGACAGGGCCAGAGAGGAAACCGCCAGAGCGGAAAAAACCGCCGAGAAGGCAGAGCCTGTAAAGGCGGAGAATCCCAGAGGCGAGACCCCCAGAGCGGACAGTGCCAGAAGTGAGGTTTCCAGAGCGGACAGTGCCAGAAGTGAGGTTTCCAGAGCGGACAGTGCCAGAGGCGAGACCCCCAGAACGGACATGCCCAGAGGTGAATCTCCCAGAGTGGACGCACCCAGAACCGAGCCGTCCCGGACGGAGGGAGAGCAGCCTGTCAGGCCCGCGCGGGTGAACGAGGCATACGATGCCACGCAGTACCCGGCGGAGTTGGACAGCGGCGTTGAGGCCCAGGGCATTCTGGAAGTTATGCCGGACGGCTACGGCTTTATCCGCAGCGACAATTATCTGCCCGGTTCGGAGGATGTGTATGTAGCACCCAGCCAGATCCGCAGATTCGGTCTGAAGACAGGCGATATCCTGCGGGGCAATAAACGCATCAAGACACAGCAGGAGAAGTTCAGCGCCTTGCTGTTTGTGAGGACGATCAACGGATATACTCCCGAGGAGTCCGCCAAGAGGACAGCTTTTGAGGATATGACTCCCATATTCCCGGACGAGCGTATCAAGTTAGAGACTCCCGGCTGCAGTGTGGCCATGCGGGTCATGGATCTGATCAGCCCCGTGGGAAAGGGACAGAGAGGTATGATCGTGTCCCCGCCCAAGGCCGGTAAGACTACCCTGCTGAAAGAGGTGGCAAAGTCCATCCTGCGCACCAGCCCCAATATGCATATGCTTATCCTGCTGATAGACGAGCGTCCTGAGGAAGTTACGGATATCAAGGAGGCCATCCGCGGCGACAACGTGGAAGTGATATATTCCACCTTTGACGAACTGCCAGAGCATCATAAGAGGGTGGCCGAGATGGTGGTGGAGAGAGCCAAGAGACTGGTTGAACATAAAAAAGAAGTGGTGATCCTGCTGGATTCCATCACCCGTCTGACCAGGGCTTATAACCTGGTGGTCCCTCCCAGCGGTCGTACGCTGTCCGGCGGTCTCGATCCCGCCGCGCTGCATATGCCAAAGAGATTCTTCGGCGCGGCCCGCAATATGCGTGAGGGCGGCAGCCTGACGATCCTGGCTACGGCGCTGGTGGATACCGGCTCCAAGATGGATGACGTGATCTACGAGGAGTTCAAGGGCACAGGCAACATGGAGATCGTGCTGGACCGCAAACTGTCAGAGAAACGGATATTCCCCGCTATAGACATCGCCAAGTCCAGTACCCGTAGAGAAGATCTGCTGCTGGACGGCGAGGAGCTGGAGGCTATCGGTATCATGCGTAAGGCGCTGAACGGCATGAAGTCCGACGAGGCCACCGACCGCATCTTGGACATGTTTGCCCGCACCAGAAATAACCGGGATTTTGTCGGAATGGTAAAAAAGAACAGATTTATTTAAAAAAACTATTGCAATCACGGATAACTCATGGTACAATAACAACGCTGTTTGTGGTTGCATAAGCAGTGCGGATGAGAACACAGAATAATACGCGATAATATAGAGAGGTGAGAAACATGAAAGAAGGAATTCATCCCCAGTACTATCAAGCAACTGTAACCTGTAACTGTGGCAACACGTTTGTGACCGGTTCCACAAAGCCTGAGCTGCACGTTGAAGTCTGCTCCAAGTGCCATTCATTCTACACCGGCCAGCAGAAGTCGGCAAGAGCTGACGGACGTATTGACAAGTTCAACAAGAAGTACGGCGTTACAAGCAAATAGGAAGATTTGAAGGGTTGAGGTATCCGTATCTCAACCTTTCTTACTCATAAGAGAAAGATGTAGAGGCAAATAATATATGGCGAAACGTAAAGGTTGCTATTCCGGGATCGGCGGTCAGGCTGTCCTGGAGGGCGTAATGATGAAAAACGGGGACAAGTACGCTGTGGCTGTGCGCAAGCCGGACGGAGAGATCGGTATAGAAGTGGACAGCTATCCCGGCGTGCTGGCCGGAAACGGGTTGAAGAAAATCCCCTTTATAAGAGGAATCTTCAACTTTATAGATTCTATGATTCTGGGCACAAGATGCCTGAACTTCTCCGCCGGCTTTTACGAGGAGGAGGAAAAGGAGACGGGGCTGGACAAGGCGCTTGACAAAGCCTCAGGCGGCAATGGGGAGAAAGTGCTTACCGCTTTTGTGACCGCGTTTTCCGTGATCCTGGCGGTGGGTATCTTTATTGTACTGCCCTACTTTTTATCGGGACTGTTGAAAGGGTATATCCGCAATGAATCCTTGATGGCGATTATAGAAGGGGTTATCAGGATCGTTATTTTTCTGGTATATATTCTGGCGATCAGCTTGATGAAAGATATACGCAGACTGTTTATGTATCACGGCGCGGAGCATAAGTGCATCAACTGCATCGAGCATGGCCGTGCGCTGAATGTGCGCAATGTCAGGCGCAGTTCCCGGCAGCACAGGCGCTGTGGCACCAGCTTTATCTTTTTTGTGTTTATTGTCAGTATCGTCCTGTTTTTCTTTATCAGAGTGGACAGCACCGTGCAAAAGGTGATCCTGAGGATATTGCTGATCCCTGTGGTGGCGGGAATTTCTTATGAGATCATACGTCTGGCGGGGCGCAGCAACAATATTTTTGTTAAAATATTGTCCGCGCCGGGTATGCTGGTACAGAAACTTACCACCCGGGAGCCGGACGAGCAGATGATAGAGGTGGCCATTGCCTCCGTGGAGGCGGTATTTGACTGGAGGGCCTTTTTGAACGAAAAGTTTGGCTATGTGGAGGAACCGGAGCCGTCCCGGCAGGAAGAGGACGAAGAGGAGCAGTGAACGGCTCAGGCCATGTTGGAAGAGGAAGGGATGGACAAGTATCGGGATTGTTACCAAAAAGGATGGGAAAGGCTGCTGGCGCAGGGAATAGAGGAGGCTGCTTTAGACGCCCGGCTGCTGCTGGAGTATGTCTGCGGCACGGATCGCAATACTTTGCTGGTTCACGGGGACAGGGAAGTGAGCGCGCAGGAGAAAGCGGCCTATGAGGAGGCGATTGCCCGGCGCAGTCAGCGGATTCCCCTGCAGCAGATCACGGGCTGTCAGGAGTTTATGGGGCTGGAATTTGCGGTAGACCAGCATGTGCTGGTGCCCCGGCAGGATACGGAGATATTGGTGGAAGAGGTACTGCGGGAGCTGCAGGACGGTATGCGGATACTGGACCTGTGCACCGGTTCCGGCTGCATACTCATCAGCCTGTTGCGCTACAGCAATGGGTGTCAGGGGGTGGGAGTAGATATTTCTCCCGCGGCTCTGGAGGTTGCCCGCAGGAATGGGGAAAAGATTCTGGGGATCGAGGGGGAATGCACTTTTCTGGAAAGCGATCTTTGGGAGAAGGTGGAGGGGCGATTTGACGTGATCGTATCCAATCCGCCCTATATCCGGCGAGGGGAGATAGATACCTTGATGCCGGAGGTCAGGGACCATGAACCCAGGCTGGCTCTGGACGGCGGCGAGGACGGACTGGACTTTTACCGGCGGATCGTGGAGGAAAGCCCGGCGTATCTATGCGGCGGTGGCAGACTTTATCTGGAGATCGGCTGTGATCAGGGGGACGCGGTGCAGGAACTGTTGTTGCGCCGGGGCTTTCGAGAGGTCAATGTGGTGCAGGATTATGCAGGACTGGACCGGGTGGTACACGGTAGCTGGCCGATCCTGTGAAGGGAACTTGCCCAAGCGGCCGAATATCCATCACCCGGCCTGTGCGGTTGAAGGGAATATGCGGAACAACAAAACTATAAACAGCATATTCCCGAAAAGCGCACTGATGGATATACGGACGCCCAAGCGGCCGAATATCCATCACCTGGCCTGTGCGGTTGAAGGGAATATGCGGAACAACAAAACTATAAACAGCATATTCCCGAAAAGCGCACTGATGGATATACGGACGCCCAAGCGGCCGAATATCCATCACCTGGCCTGTGCGGTTGAAGGGAATATGCGGAACTATAAATAAGAAAGGGTACGGAGATGTTTGATAAATTGGAGGATCTGTTGATCCGTTTTGAGGAGATCATGGGGGAACTGCATGAGCCCACCGTGACCAATAATCAGGAGCGATTCCGCAGGCTGATGAAGGAGCAGAGCGATCTGACCCCCATCGTGGAGGCATACACGGAATACAAAAAGTGCAGGCAGGACATTGAGGACTCTCTGGCTATGTTGGACGAGGAATCTGACGAAGAGATGCGGGAGATGATCAAAGAGACGCTAAGCGACAGCAAAAAGCGTGTGGAGGAGTTGGAGCAGGAGTTGAAGATCCTGCTGCTGCCCAAGGACCCCAATGACGAGAAGAATGTTATCGTGGAGATCCGCGCCGGTGCGGGCGGAGACGAAGCGGCGCTGTTTGCCGCAGAGCTGTACCGCATGTACGTCCACTACGCGGAGAGCCGCCGCTGGAAGGTGGAACTGATGAATGTGGATGAGATCGGCATCGGCGGTATGAAGGAAGTGCAGTTTACAGTCACCGGCCAGGGGGCATACTCCGTCATGAAATATGAGAGCGGCGTACACCGGGTGCAGAGAGTGCCGGAGACCGAAAGCGGAGGACGTATCCACACTTCCACGGCCAGCGTGGCGGTGATGCCCGAGGTGGATGAGGATATCGACATCGTTATCGACGAGAAGGATATACGGGTGGACGTCATGAGAGCCTCCGGAAACGGCGGTCAGTGCGTCAATACCACGGACTCCGCGGTGCGTCTGACCCATTACCCTACGGGTATCGTGGTTTACAGTCAGACGGAAAAGAGCCAGATACAGAACAAGGCGAAGGCTTTTGCCCTGTTAAAATCCAAGCTCTATGATATAGAGCAGCAGCAGCGTCACGACGCGGAAGCAGAGCTGCGCCGTAGCCAGATCGGCACCGGCGACCGCTCCGAGAAGATACGTACTTACAATTTCCCTCAGGGACGCGTGACAGACCACCGCATCGGTCTGACGATCTACAAGTTGGATAAGGTTATGAACGGGGACATCCAGGAGATCATTGACGCCTGCATAGCGGCCGATCAGGCGGCAAAGCTGGTGAAGATGGGAGAGAATTAAGTCCCGCCGTTTAAAGCCGGGGATCTGACCCGCTGTAATATTTGCAGGGATAGGGTTTTATTTGTGTTGGAGAAGACCATATGAAAATAGACCGGCTGATCGGCATCATTACAATTCTTTTGCGAGAGGAAAAGGTGACAATCTCTCATTTAGCGAAGCGATTTGAGGTTTCATGCAGGACTGTCCAGCGTGATATTGACGATATCTGTAAAGCCGGTATTCCTATTGTGTCCATGAAGGGATATGGCGGGGGAATCTCTATAGCGGAAGGGTATAAAATTGATAAAACAATACTCACACGGAAAGAATTGGGCGCAATCTTTATAGGGCTCAAGAGTATTGACAGCATTTCAAAACACAATTATACACAGAGTCTTACGGAAAAACTGACCAGTGAAAAAAGTACGGTCCTCTCTGAGCAGAATCATGTTATTATCGATCTGGGCTCATTTTATCAAGTAAGTCTGACCGAAAAGATAGATCTGATAAGACAGGCCATTGACAATCGGGAATTAATTTCATTTCGCTATTATTCTGAAAAGCGGGAGAGTGTACGTACCATAGAGCCTTATTTCATTATATTTAGGTGGTTTTCATGGTATGTATACGGGTATTGTCTTACGCGACAGGATTACAGACTTTTCAAATTAAACCGCTTAAGCGGATTACAAAATCTGAAAACCAACTATGAGGCCAGATCTGTTTCAGAAAAGCAACTGGAATTTGACCAATATATTTGGCGCGACGATATAAAGCTGGTCGCCCTTTTTGACGTAAGTGCAAAATATAGATTAATTGACGAATACGGACCGGAATGTATTTCATTAGATGACCGATCGGGCAAACTGCTGTTTGAAAATGTTTTTACGAATTATAATTACATGGTTCAATGGATACTCAGTTATGGAGAGACAGTTAAAGTCATTGAACCCTGTGAATTGGTGAATGACCTCCGAATAATTGCAAAAAACTTGTTGGACCAATATGATTAATAAGACATAAAGGTGTCGTATTATGCATGTTATGATTAACAAAAACGGAGGAATTGAATATGAAAAAAGAAATATGCATTACAGAAAAGCCGGAGAAACTTGCCGGATATGAAACGTCGCAATACCTGGCAGCCTGCGGTAATCTGTCATGGTATGATCTTGTGACAGCCATGCCATCGATGGTATTCCTTGTTACAGGCTGGAAATCCAACGGTAAGGAAAACGCCTGTCTGCAATCCTGGTCAACCTTTGCCGGAAGCGGAGCGGACAACTTTATCTGTATCTTGGGAAAAGTCAATAAATGCGGGCATATGTATCAATCGCTGAAAGAGACAGGGGTGTGCGTGTTGAATTTTCCCTCCATCGACATATATGACCGCTGTATTAAAACCATCGGCAACAACCGGTTTGAAACAGATGAGATCACCGCCGCCGGTCTGACTGCCGAGAAAGCCTCACAGGTCAACGCTCCGCGGATCAAAGAATGTTTTCTTAATATCGAATGCGAATATTTGTGGGAACATGAGCTTTTCGAGGGAAGTCAGGAAGTCGCGGTAGCGCTGAAAACCGTTCATATCTGTATGGACAGCGAACACTATGACCAGGGCAAACTTGGCAGATACGGAGAAAACGGATATTTATATCAGATCGACCAGCCCACCAATCCTGAAACGGGAGAAAGCGCGCGTATAAATTATGGAGTATTGGAACCGGGCGTTCCTGTTGACTGGATCACGAATTAAGTAATTGAATCAAATATATTTGTAAGTTGCCCTGCCCGTTTTTTCGGCGGGGCAACTTACATTTTTATATATTCGCAATTTTTGTCAATTGATATTAAAAAGGATAGGCTATAATATGTCTATATCCGCAGGATACGGCGGCGCGCGAAGAATCAGAGAACGGGCAGTTGCCGGAACCTGAGCAGGAAAAATATGAGACGGGTACGCAAATGCAGGGAAATGTCTTTTGGCAGGATTTGCAAGAGATGTTCTGACCGGGGAAACCTGGTGCCTGTAAATGGCAGATCATGAGGCATGGGATGGAGTATCGGGAACATATAGAGAGAGTCATAGAATATATCGAAGAAAATCTGCAAGGAGAGATCAGTTTGGCACAGTGCGCCAGGGTGAGCGGGTACTCATCCTATCATTTTATCCGTGTCTTTAAGGACACGGTGGGACTGACTCCGGCGGACTATATCCGCAAACGCAGGATATCTGAGATTTCCAGAGAGATCATGCAGGGAAACAGGAATATATCGGATATAGCGTTTCGATATGGGTTTAATTCCAAAGAGAACTTTATTAGAGCCTTTAAGACGGAGCACCATATACTTCCTACCGAGTATAAGAAGGCGCAAAACAGCTTGAAATTGTATCAGAAATTTTGTTTTGTGGAGAGACCGTTTTCCATAGTCCCCCGGATTCTGGAAATCCAGCCCTTTTTTCTGACTGTATATACATGTGACGAGGAGTCTGTGCCCAACTTCTGGAACAAGTACAATGCAAGGGGATTGTCTCTGAAACTGTCCGGTGGCAGAGAGGTGTGGGATTATGGAGTCAGTAGTTGGAATCATGAACAAGACAGGCTGGACTATTATATTGGCATCAGGAGCGAATACGCTCTTGGGGATATTCGGGGAACCAGGGAATTGTCCATTGCGGGGGGGCTGTACGCAGTGTTTTCCACCCAGGCCGCAACTCAGGACAGCTTTGTGACCCTGATACACAGGACCTGGGAATATATCAATACCCGGTGGCAGCCGGGCAGTGGATATGTCCGCAGAGCAGCCTTTGAATTTGAGTGTTATCTCGAGCAAAGCAGGCTTTTTTCGGAAGAAATCTACATTCCTCTGGAGAGAGCGACAGTATAATTTGAGAAAATGGCATTAAAATAATAAACATAAAGGAGATAGGATCATGAAAAAATTGAGTGTTACTTGGGACGGAGTATTTGACTCCACGGGCTACATGTTTTCTTTCGCAAAGTCGCTGTGCTGCGCGGTAAAGAACAGTCCTTTTTCGGAGGCGGCGGAGGATATCGTGGCGTCCAGCGGGTTTGCGTTCCGCATGTGGGTGTCCCCGGATCTCTGCCCCAGCGCCACCAGCATCTGGCAGTTTGACGGACAAAAAAGCTGGGTGGAAAGCGGAGGAATAAGCTGCGAATACATCGAGAGGATGTGGGGCCAGGAAGATGTAGAAAAGGAGCGTCGTCTGGCTGCCGTGGAGGCTATCCGGCAGAGCATTGACAGAGGGATTCCGGCCATAAGCTGGGATATCGGTGTTTGCGAGTGGGGGCTTATCATCGGATATGACGACGCTGCGGAGAGATTTGCCGTACTTCCCATCACAGGTCAGGAGGAGGAGATGGACTATACTCTGCTGGGCAAGCGGGAACTGCCCATCCTCAATGTGCTGACACTTACGGAAAAGACACACAAGGCGGCGGAAGAGGTGGTCAGCGATGCCCTGCGTATTGTGAAAGGACATCTGCAAGGGGAAGAATGGTGTGAAAACGCCAGCGGCCTGGCGGCATACCCCGCCCTGATAAAGCATCTGGAGGGCGAGGATACGGAATTGGCATGTTCCTGGAATATGGAGTATTTTCTGGGAACCTACGCCCCGCTTAAATGGTACGCGTGGCAGTTTTGCATGCGGCATGGCTTGGATGAGTTGGCTGCTCTGTATCAGACAGTATTTGAGAACTGGCAGAAGGCGTTTGAGGCAAAGCGGATGCGGGATCTGGCTACATACGAGAACCGTCAGGCCGTGGCGGCCCTTTTAAAACAGGCATGGGAATGTGAGAAACAGGCCGTAGAGAAAATGTAGAATATTTATTCTTTTCATGCGCTCTCTCTTGTGTGGCGGGATAACCTCTGGTATAATGGGTAAAGTCCTCCGCATTTAACGCTACTGATTGAAATGTGCGCTAAAGCGCACGGATCATGGTATAATTGCATACATGTGAGCGGTGAGGTAAAAAGGCACGCAACAGAGCGGGAGAGCATGAAAATATGAAAATTTATCTGATACGGCACGGAGAGACGGACTGGAATCTGGAACAGCGGTTACAGGGGGCTACGGATATTCCTCTAAATGAAAACGGATTGGAGCTGGCCAGGGAGACGGCCAAAGGACTTAAGGACGTTCCCTTTGACATCGTCTATACCAGCCCGCTCAAACGGGCACGGCAGACGGCGGAGATCATCCGGGGAGAGAGGAATATCCCGCTGATCGAGGAACCGCGGATACAGGAGATATGCTTTGGCATTTATGAGGGATATTATTGCAGCCGTACCCATTATACTATTCCCGATCCGGCGTTTATGAATTTTTTTGTGGACCCGGGCCAATATGTTCCTCCCCAGGGAGCGGAGAGTATTGAACAGTTGTGTCACCGGACTACGGAGTTTTTGCGTGAGGTGGCTTTCAATCCGGAGAATGAAGGAAAAACGATCCTCTTTTCCAGTCATGGCGCGGCGGTTAAGGGCCTGCTCAGTAGCGTGACTAACACGGATAAGAAGAGCTTTTGGAACGGCGGTGTGCATAAAAACTGCGGTGTGACGATTCTGGACGTGAGGGACGGGAAGATTCAGATAGAGAAGGAAAATGTGATCTATTATGACGAGAGCCGCAGTCATAACTATTGGGAGAAGGCGAGACAATGAATATTTGTGTCGTTTCTTTCATTTCCGGGAAGCATGGGAACAGCGGACAGATCGCCATGAAGTGTTTTGACAAGTGCTTTTTGAGTTATTGACGCAAAACTTTACAGCGCGGTGGCAGGGTTGCTTGCGGAGGATACCAAAAAGTGCTATGTATTCATAGGCAGTGGAGGTCTCCGTATACTTTTGTTTTGTGTGGTAACTTAACAATACCGTATTAGGGGGGGCCACTGTTTTTTCATTTGCTGTGAAAGAAAAACTGCGCCACAGCCCTGGCAGGCCATCGCGCAGCGATTTTGTTCAATCGGGAATTACCAGGTAAAGGACGCATAAAACGAGGAGGAAAAAACTACATGGCTGGATACTATAGCCCCTGTGAAGAATTTGATATTTGCAATAGGCTTATCGAAAAGTATTGGGAAAGCAAGCAATTTGAACTGTGCTTTCAAGGATATTTAAAATTAGCCGAGGAAACAAGTTATCCGTTAGCAGAATGTCAGGTTGGATATTTTTATTTAGAAGGTATTGGTGTTGTAAAAGATTTAGAACGAGCGTTTTATTGGACTGAACTAGGGGCAATACACGGTGATCGAGATGCTCAATACAATTTAGCAGTGATGTACGAAGAAGGAATCGGTACTGAATTCAATCGAGAAGAGGCAATTCAGTGGTACAAAGCGGCCCGTGCTCAAGGACATAACTTAGCAGAGGAAAAATGCAAAGAGTTAAACATAAAGTGAATTGTTTGTTTAGTTTATTAAGGCAGCCGCTGGTAACAGCAGCTGCCCTCTTTGATGTATATATATTGCCACTTCCGATTTCACCCAGAACCACACTGATATCAGTGTTCACAGACACCATGGGGTATTCTATGGTTTTGGGGTGCGGCGCATTATATAATTATGGAAATAACACATTTTTCTTGCCCTAAAAAGCGTTATATTTACTGCATTTCCGAAACTATTAGGAAAAATGGATTGAAATCTGGAAAAATTTACTTTATTATAGTAGACAAACTACTGCGCAGTTATTTAAACATTATTTTTGGCAAGGAGGGAAAATCTTGAGATGAAGAAAAATTTATTAGTGGTGGCCGTTTTGGTACTGGCGTTGCTTATATCGCCACTCAGCGGGTTTAGTGGTATAGAAGAAAACGTGTTTGCCAGCGCCACGGATGATACTACTGAATCTAATGAAAATGCTCCGGCAACTATTTCGAGTGGTGATGACACACCGAGTCCGAGTTCAACACCAGAAGGAGGAACAGTTACGGGTGGTGATGACACACCGAGTCCGAGTTCAACACCAGAAGGAGGAACAGTTACAGGTGGTGATGCCACACCGAGTCCGAGTCCCAGTTCAACACCAGAAGGAGGAACACCGAGTCCGAGTCCAACACCAGGTGGAGGAACATCAAGTCCGAGTCCAACACCAGGTGGAGGAACATCAAGTCCGAGTCCAAGTCCAGAGGGAACGCCGACCCCTGCGCCTACGAAAACTCCGGGGACTGTTCCCGGCGATGCCACTCCTACGCCTATACCCACAAATCCTCCGGCGGATCAGATTGTGAATGACCTCCTCGCGGTTCTGGAGGAAAACGAGAATAAATCCGCCGCAGAGGTTGTAAAGGCAATTAAGGCGGCTGTCGGTGAGGGCGTCGGCGGTGTATATGATATCAGAGACGCCATGACGGAAAGCAAGGAACTATGTGATAAGATAGAAGAGCTGGAAAAAAGCTACGCGCAGTGGAATCTCATCACTGTGAGGAGACCGGAAGTTAGCAATACGGCCAAGCAATATGTGGACGCAGGCAAGGTAAGTGTGGTGGGAGCCGCATTCAGCGTAAATGCGGGAGCCACAGTGAATCTGCACATGAGCGAGACGGAGAATCCCAAGGAACTGCCGGACAATGCCAGAGCCGTACAGTTGGATATTAAGCTGTATAGTAATGGCAATGTGGTGGAGGGCAATCTGGATATGCCTGTAACAATTACCATGCCGGTTCCCAAAGGAATAGATGTCAGTCTTATGGTGATCCGCCATTACAAGGGCGAGATATTTAATCAAGAGCCATATAAAGTCAACGAAGACGGAACGATCACTTTTGGCGTGGCGGATTTTTCCACTTTCGTCTTTGTAGAGACATTTGCCGATGGGCCCTGTGGCGGCGAGTCTGCCGGAAATAAAGGCGGCAATATGGATCAGCAGACGGTTCTGGCCGACCGGATCGCCGCGGCGGCTCCGGGAACTGTCGTGAAGATCACTAAAGATCAGTATATAAATACTTTGTCTAACAGCATTATGAAACAGCTGGTCAAGCGCGGAGATGTGGCCTTGGAGATGGAGTATAGCTATAATGGCGCGGATTATCATATAGTTATTCCCGCAGGAATGGCTGTGGATAATGATATACCCTGGTATGGACCGCTGTATCTGTCGGAGCATTACAACATTAACGCAGCGGACGCGGTGAGCGCTGCTCCTTCCGTTTATGTCGTACAGAGAGGTGATACATTGACAGGGATTGCCCGCAAAAACAACACAACGGTAGCGAAACTGGCGGCAGTGAATCCCCAGATCAGGAACATAAACCGCATCGTGCCGAGGCAAATCATCACAATCCAGTAAACAAAATCAGTGAGACAAAAGTATAACAAGAGGCCGTCCGGCAAAAAACGGGCGGCTTTTTTGTGTGGATTAGGATATGAGAATGAGTTTTCCGGAAAACGGGCGTATCCGTGGCATTTTTCCGGAAATGTATGTGAAAAAAAACTTGCATTGCGCGGTATCTATGCTACAATGTAGGGGACAATAGAATAATGAGAGGTTTATTAATCGAAGAGGAGAGGAACATATCATGAAAAAACGGATTGGCGTTTTATTGATTATGGCACTTTTGACGATGGCTGCACTGGGCGGATGCGCAGGCGGCACTGAGGATTCTTCGGGGGATAATTCCTCTACGGAGTCCCAGGCGGGGAACCCTGTCTATGGCGGCTCCATTGTTGTAGGAATACAACAGGATGTTGATAGTCTTGACCCTCATAAGGCAACTGCGGCAGGAACTAAAGAAATCCTATTTAACATCTTTGAAGGCTTGGTAAAGCCCGATGAGAACGGCGACTTGATGAAAGCGCTTGCCAGCGACTATACCATTTCCGAGGACGGGCTGGTATATACCTTTACCCTCAGACAGGGTGTAAAGTTTCACAATGGCAATGTGGTGACGGCGGAGGATGTAAAGTATTCTCTGGACCGTGCCTCCGGTTTGCTGGACGGCACACCGCTGATCTCCTCACTCAGCGTTCTCACAAGTGTTGATATTTTGGATGAAAAGACGGTTCAGGTCACAGTGGGCAGTGCCAACACAGAGCTGATCTACAGCTTTGTGGCAGCGATCATTCCCGCAGGCAGCGGGGAGGAGGAAAGCGGG
Source organism: uncultured Acetatifactor sp. (assembly GCA_910577235.1). Lineage (GTDB taxonomy): Bacteria > Bacillota > Clostridia > Lachnospirales > Lachnospiraceae > Acetatifactor. The sequence continues at coordinate 35,164 of CAJTMX010000001.1, forward strand.
ACACCCATCGGGACGGGACCGTTTTCTTTTGTTTCCTATAAGCCTCAGGAGGGTATCGTGATCGCGAAGAATCCGGATTACTGGCAGCAGGGTCTGCCCTATTTGGATGAGGTGAATTTTAAGATCGTCAACAGCCCGGATACGGCGCTGCTGGAGTTAAAGGGCGGCTCTATCCAGATATACCCCTATCTGACGGACAGCCAGGCAGGCGAATTGAAGGACAGTTTTCAGATCCTGTCCGCCCCCTCAGACGTGGTGCAGGCCCTGTTTCTGAACAATGCGTCAGAGCCTTTGAACGATGTGCGCATCAGGCAGGCCATCTGCTACGCGCTGGATCTGAATATGGTCAACGAGTATGTGGCAGGAGGCGGCGCTACGCTGGTGAGTTCAGCCATGCTGCCCACACTGCACAGCTATTATGTGGATCTGACAGATACCTACGGCAGCAGCGCCAACATTGAAAAGGCACAGGAGCTGATGGCTGATGCCGGATACCCGGACGGGTTTGACCTGGAGATCACAGTACCCTCCAACTATGAGTATCATATGCAGACGGCGGAGGTAGTGGCGGAGCAGCTTAAGGCGGCAGGTATTAACGCCACGATCAACCCGGTGGAGTGGAGCAGCTGGCTCAGCGATTGTTATACGGACCGCAACTACCAGTCCACGATATCCGGCATCACCAGCGACATGACGCCCGGCTATCTGACCAACCGTTTTCAGACGGATTCCAAGAAGAACTTTGTGAATTTTGCCAGCGCGGCCTACGATGAGGCATATCAGGCAGCCGCGGCAGCTCTGGACCCGGCGGAGAAGGCGGAGCTTTACAAGCAGGTGCAGAAGATCCTGTGCGACGAGGCAGGCAGCGCCTTTATACAGGTGCCCCCCATTACCATCGCCATGGACCCGAAACTGGGTGGTTACAAGTTTTACCCTGTGTATGTGCAGGATATGAGTACAGTGTACTATACGGAATAAAGTTTCAAAGAACAACAGTATCAGACCGCACAGTGCCTACAGTACGCTCTGTCCGCGGTATGGACAGAGAGTGCTCCATGGGTAAAGGCACTGTGCGGACTGATACGGAACTCTAAATAGGAGGCAGCCAATGAAATACTTAGGTAAAAAGATAGTTACTCTCATTATGACATTGTTCGTGGTATCTGCGGCTGCTTTCATTGCTTTTCAGATCATACCCGGCGACGTGGTGACCTCCATATTGGGCACCGAGGCCACGCCGGAGCGGGAGGCGCAGCTGCGGGAAGAACTGGGTCTTAACGACCCTCCCGTAGTGCGCTATTTTCGCTGGGTGGGCGGCGTGCTCACAGGTGATCTGGGGGTCAGCTATCGCTACGCCAAAAATATGAATGAAATGATGCCAGTGGCCGAGCTGATCGGAGACAAACTGCCTGTGACGCTGTCTCTGGCAGCTATATCCCTGGTGCTGATCGTGGTGGTATCCATCCCTTTGGGGGTGTTGTGGGCGCGCAGCAAAAATAAGGTTCTGGACGCGGCGCTGGGCGTGATCACTCAGGCCAGTATGGCGATTCCCTCCTTTTTTCTGGGAATCATCGTGACCTATCTGTTTGGCATGGTGCTGAAGTGCTTTGCGCCGGGAGGCTATGTGAGCTACGAAAAGGATATAGGATCTTTTCTTTTCTATCTGCTGTTTCCGGCGCTGGCTATCGCGCTGCCCAAGGCGGCCATGACTGCCCGCTTTCTGCGCAATTCCATGCTGACGGAGATGAGATCCGACTATGTGCGCACCGCCCGCAGCAAGGGATGCAGCGAGCGGCGGGTGATGTACGGTCATGTGCTGCGCAATGCCATGATGCCGGTGATCACTTTTCTGGGAATGATCATTGCGGAGATCGTGGCGGGCAGCATCGTGGTGGAACAGGTATTTTCCCTGCCGGGGATCGGAAGGCTGCTGATCAGTTCCATCTCCACCCGGGATCTGCCTGTGGTGGAGATATTGATCCTGTATATTACTTTTGTGGTGATCTTTGTGTACTTTTTGGTGGATATCCTGTATCGCGTGGTGGACCCACGGATCAGCGGCAAGTGACCGCCCTGAGTCAGGGAGTAAGGAAAGTATGTGTTGACAATTTAAGTACGGATTAACGCATGATCGCAGACGGAAACGGCAATTTGAGTAAAATGGAAAACCGGAACGGAAAGATACAGGTAATGCTGTGACCGGGATCGGAACTGCGAATAAGCGGGAACGGGGAAAGCGTGGAGAAACGTAAAGCCATAAAATGGAATAAATACCTGATCGCAGGCCTGTGTATGACAGGTCTTGTGGTGTTGCTTGGAATACTGGGCGTTTTCTGGACGCCCCACAGCACCACTGCCATGTCCGCTTCCGAGCGCTTTGCGGCTCCCTCTCTGGGACATTTTTTTGGAACGGACAACTTCGGTCGTGATATTTTTTCCAGAGTGATGAAAGGCATAGGCACTACCATACTGATCAGCACGCTGGTAGTGGCCATTTCCGGGGCGGCAGGAATATTGGTGGGAGCGCTGACGGGGTATTTCGGCGGTATCGTGGACGAGATCGTCATGCGGATCACTGATGCCATCAACGGTTTCCCCAGCATTCTGCTGGCGCTGGTAGTCATCAGCGTTATGGGGACGGGGCAGAGGAATCTGGTGATCTCTCTGGGAATCGTGTTTATGCCCAGCTATATACGTATCGTGCGCAGCGAGTTTATCAGGCTGCGGGATGCGGATTATATCAGTCGTGCCAGGCTCATGGGGGTGGGGAGGGGGAGAATCCTGTTTGTGCATATCCTGCCCAATATATTTTCTACTTTCTGGGTGTCGGTGATGATCGGATTTAACAATGCGATCCTGGCAGAGTCGGGTATGAGCTATCTGGGAATCGGCGTGCAGCCTCCCCAGGCCAGTCTGGGAAAGATGCTGTCCGATGCCCAGGGGTATCTGACCACGGCTCCCTGGTATGCTCTGGCGCCGGGACTGACCATCGTCTGGATCGTGCTGGGTTTTTCCCTGCTCAGTGAAGGGATACAGCGGCTGGGAAAGTGAAGGCGATACAGTATTCGGAAAACAAGGGAGGTGACGCGCAATGATTACCATAGAAGATTTATCAGTTAATTTTGGCAGGACGGAGGCAGTGCGTCATGTGAGTCTGGAGATTCCGGATGGGGAGATATTGGGTGTAGTGGGGGAGTCCGGTTCCGGCAAGTCCGTGACGGCGCTGACACTGATGGGGTTGGTGTCGGATGAAGCGGCTGTGACCAGCGGCAGGATACTGTATGATGACGTGGTGCTGCAGGAGGCGGGAAAACCCAGAGATAAGGCGCTTTACCGGCAATATCAGGGAGATAAGATGTCCATGGTCTTTCAGGAACCCATGACCTCGCTGAACCCTACCCAGAGGGTGGGTGGACAGGTGGAAGAGATGCTGCGTCTGCACAGGCTGCCGGCATATTCCAGGGAGGATGCCGGGAGTGGGCGGCCAGAGGCAGGGATTGCCTATGGGAAAGAGCATTGCAGGGCTGATGCAGAGAATAGCGGGACCGGTGATAAGCCCAAGGGCCAAGGAGGGCAGGCGCGTTTTTACTTCAGCAGACAGGAACGGCAGGAGATGAAAAAGCTGGTGCTTGATACTTTCGCGGCTGTGGGGCTGCGGGAGCCGGAGCGGGTATACGGTTGTTATCCTCATCAGCTCAGCGGCGGCATGCGCCAGCGGGTCATGATCGCTATGGCTGTCATCCTGCATCCCCGGCTGATCGTGGCGGATGAACCCACTACGGCGCTGGATGTGACGGTGCAGAACCAGATCATTGACCTGCTGCGGGAAATCAATGAAAAGCAGCATAATGCCATGCTTTTTATCACCCACGATCTGAATCTGGCCAGGAGAATATGCCATAGGATCGCCGTGATGAAAGACGGAAGGGTAGTGGAGACAGGCACACCGGAGGAAATATTTGAGCATCCGGGGGAGGAGTATACCCGGAATCTGATCGAGGCGGTGCCCAGCCGCATGAAACGCAGGAAGGGCGGCACGGGTATTACAGAGGGACAGGGTACGCAGGAGCGGAAAAACTTTCCGGGGAAAGAGCCGGTGGTGGCGGTCAAAAACCTGCAGGTGTATTATCAGGAGGGCGGCAACAGCCTGTTTTCCAGAGGAAAGAAAAATCATGTGGTGCGGGATGCCAGCTTTGAGATACGTAAGGGAGAGATCCTGGGATTGGTGGGAGAGAGCGGCTGCGGGAAGACCTCGCTGTCCAAAGCCATTTTAGGTATGAACAGACAGATTGCAGGCGAGATAAAACATTTTTCCAGCCGTCCTCAGATGATCTTCCAAGATCCTTATAGCAGTTTGAATCCCTCCAAAACGGTGGGATGGCTGCTGGAGGAACCGTTGCGGGCCAGGGGAAAGCTGGAACCGGACCGGGCTTTGCGTCCGGAGGAGATGCGGCAGACAGCCATGGAGATGCTGCGAACCGTCGGGCTTTCAGAGGAATATTATGACCGCAGGCCCTCCCAGCTCAGCGGAGGCCAGAGGCAGCGTATCAGCATCGGGCAGGCGCTGATCACCCGGCCGGGACTGATCATAGCGGATGAGCCTGTGTCGGCACTGGATGTTACGATACAGGCCCAGATCATGGAGCTGATGCGCAGGCTGCAGGAAGAATTGCGGCTCTCCTATCTGTTTATATCCCACGATATCAACGTGATCTATCAGATGAGCGACCGGATTATGGTGATGAAGGAGGGGAAGATCGTGGAGATCGGCGAGACAGAGGAGGTCTTCGCCCATCCCCGGGAGGAATATACCAGACAGCTGCTGCGGGAGTCTTGAGACTGCGGCGGTGTATGGCGGAGGGATTTTTGGGCAGGAGAAAGCAAAAAGAAGTTATGGGCACAGATGGCAGAGGGAAGGGACAGAGATGGAATATGATTGTCTGATCATAGATGACGAGCAGATGCTGGCGGATAATACGGCGGAATATTTTAATCTGTTTGGTGTAAGGACTGCGGCGGTGTACGGTGCGGAATCCTGCCGCAATTTTCTGCGGGAAAATACGGCGCAGCTCCTTCTGTTAGACATCAATCTGGGAGACGGCAGCGGCTTTGCGCTGTGCCGGGAACTCAGAGAGAGCTCCGATATGCCGATCCTGTTCATCTCCGCCCGCACCAGCGACGACGACCAGATCATCGCATTGGGAATCGGCGGCGACGATTATATCTCCAAGCCCTATTCTCTGGGTGTCCTGCTGGCCAAGGTAAAGGCGGTGTTAAAACGCTATGGACAGAGTCTGCGGCAGGACGGATATTCGGACGGATGGCTGAAAATTGACTTTGCGTCCAAAAGCGTATGGGTGCAGGAAAAACCTGTCAAGCTGACGATGATGGAGTTTCGCCTGCTGGCGTACCTGACGGCGAATCAGGGCAGAGTGGTGTCCAAGAAAGAGCTTTTTGAAAAAGTCTGGGAAGATAAGTTTACGGGAGACGGAACATTGAACGTGCATATCCGTAAGATCCGTGAGGCCATAGAGCCCAAGCCAAATATGCCCAGATATATTGTGACATTCTGGGGTGAGGGATATCAGTTCAAAGGAGAAGAGGGATGAAAAAAAATCTCTATTTGGCTCTTATTATGATATTCTTTTTTGTGGAGACAGCGGTTCTGTTTTATTTCATATGGGCGGATGTATCTCCATCCCAGGACACTGTGGCGGTAAATGAGGTATTAAAGGGGCTGGAGGCGGACTGGCAAGGGCCGGACACCTCCCCGGTTTATAACGGACTGGACTATGTGGTGCTGGACGGAGAGGGCAGGGTATTATTCAGCACAGCACAGGGGCTGAGTGAGAGCGTGAGTGCCGCTACGGCTCACAGGGATACCATGCTGGATATACGGCAGGGAGACAAGACAGTGGGCAAGCTGATCGTCTATAATAGGGCTGACGCCATCTATGAGAGCAGAAAGAGGGCGATTGCGGTGGCTGTAGCCTTTATTATGCTGCTGCAGGCGGCAGCGATAGGAGGATATGTCACGTATTTAAGAAAAACGCTGTTGCAGCCGTTTCATAGGCTCAAGGATTTTGCCCAGAGAGTGGCGGGAGGCAATCTGGACATACCTTTGGAGATGGATCGGCAGAATATTTTCGGGGCATTTACCGAGAGTTTTGATCTGATGCGCTCGGAGCTGAAAAAGGCCCGGCTTGCCGAGGCCCAGGCCAATGCGGCGAAAAAAGAGCTGGTAGCGGAATTGTCCCATGATATCAAGACTCCTGTGGCCAGCATCAAGGCGGCATCGGAGGTGGGGCTGGCGCTGGCAGACAGCAACAGACTCAGGGATAATTACACCCAGATCATCCGCAAAGCAGATCAGATCAACACGCTGGTCACCAATCTGTTCACCGCCACATTGGAGGAACTGGAGCAGCTCTCTGTGACGCTGACGGACATGGAGAGCGGGGAACTTGCACAGATGTTGGAAAATGCGGATTATCTGCACCGTTCGGCGGTTCCGGCGGTTTCAGCAATCCCTCCCTGCCTGCTCTGCGCGGACAGATTGCGGTTGCAGCAGGTGTTTGATAATATATATGCCAATTCTTATAAATATGCAGGGACGGACATTACGCTTGCCATAACCCGAGAGGGCAGCCGGTTGATCGTTGCGATCCAGGATTTTGGGGGCGGCGTTTCCCGGCAGGAACTGCCTTTTCTGAAAGAGAAGTTCCGGCGGGGCAGCAATGCCGAAACCGTGGAGGGAGCAGGGCTGGGACTGTATATATCCGACTATTTTATGCGGAAGATGGGCGGGGAACTGAGCGTGGAAAACGGCCCGGGAGGGCTGAAGGTGAGTGTGGAGGTGCCGCTGAGCTACATATGCAAATAAAATTACCCTCTAAAAAACAATAGAACAGCCTATACGCTCGAGGGCAGGGGTCAGAATGTCCCAAAGCTGGGGCGGCACTTTTGCGGTGCCGCCCCTTTTTCTTGCCCGGCACTGGAAAATGGGCGGCGGCATCCGGCTTTACCCATCTCACTCTTATTTAAGAACTATTTAAGGATTACCTAAAGACATTTAAGAAATAAATAAATACAATCAAACCTATAATATGTCGTCTGACAAAGCGGCGGCACAGGAGGTTCTACATGGGAAAAACACTATTAAAGACAGAAAGCCTGAGCAAGTCCTTCTCCAGCGGAGGGGCGATGCAGCATGTTCTGAAAAACATTGACTTAGAGCTGTACGAGGGAGATTTTACCGTGATCATGGGTGCCAGCGGCGCGGGTAAGTCCACGCTGCTGTACGCGCTGTCGGGCATGGACACGCCCACATTGGGTACGATCACTTTCGGGGATCGGGTGATATCGGATCTGAATGCGGATGAGCTGGCGGTTTTCCGGCGCAGACACTGCGGTTTTGTATTCCAGCAGATCTACCTGATCGATGGCATGTCCGTTATGGACAATGTGCTGGCGGCGGGACTGCTGGTAAACAGAGACAGAAAGGCGCTGAGCAGACGGGCCAGAGAGTTGTTTGCCGCGGTGGATATTCCGCCTGAGACCCAGAGCAAGTTCCCAGCTCAGATATCCGGAGGTGAGGCGCAGAGAGCGGGAATCGTGCGGGGACTGATCAACGCCCCGGAGATTCTGTTCGCGGACGAACCCACCGGCGCGCTCAATTCCAAGACGGGACTGCATGTTCTGGATACGCTGACAGGTTTTAACCGACAGGGACAGAGCGTGGTCATGGTCACCCACGATATGCGGTCGGCGCGCCGGGGCAACCGGATACTGTATCTGAAGGACGGTGTGATCCTGGGGGAGTGCGATCTGGGAAAATATGTACACGGCGATGCGGGGAGGCATGAAAAACTTTCGGCATTCCTGGCGGAAATGGGGTGGTAGTATGATCAGAACATATCTGTTGACACGATCCAATCTGCGCCGTGCCAAGGGCCAGACCATCTCTATCGCCGTGCTGGTCCTGTTGGCGGCAGCCATGCTGAATATATGGTTGATGCTGTCCATGGATTACAAGCAGAATTTTGACCGCTGTCATGACCGGCTCAATGGGGAGCATGTGACCTTGGTGATGAGCGGTGATCCCGGGGAGGTGCGCCCTTTCCTGACCCGCGTGCTTGGGGAGGACGCCCAGGTCACGGACTACTATATGGGAGACTCCCTGTGCATGGTGGGCAGCTTTGCTTACAATGGCGGCGAAGCCAACACGGAACTTGTGTTTCTGGAAAAGGAGGAGGCGCTCTCCCGCAGTATCGGAAGAGTGGAAATCGTGGAGGAAAGCAGCATAAGCAGCGGCGTATACCTGCCCATACTGTACAAGACGGGAGATATTGACATCGGAAAAAACATCGAGCTAAAGATCGGCAGCAATACGATGGAGTTCACGGTATGCGGTTTTTTTAACAGCGTTATGGCCGGTTCCCACAACTGTGTCCTGTGTGAGTTTCTGCTGACACAGGATCAGTACAGGGAACTGGAAGAGAAAGGGTATGCTCTCGAGAGTACGCTGCTTTCGGTTCGGATCGTGGATAGATCATCCAGCGAAGATTACGAGGCAGTACTGAAACGGAAGGTGTCGGCGGAGTTTCCTGATGCCAGAGTTTCCAGCAATTCCTATGTGATGGTCACAACTTCCCGCTATATTTCCCAGATGATCTGTTCGGGGATCGTCAGCGCCATGGCATTTTTCATTCTGCTTATTGCGCTGGTGGTGATTGCATCCAATATTGTAAACTATATACAGGAGAACATGAAGAATCTGGGGGCACTTAAGGCGGTGGGGTATACCAGCAGGCAGTTGGTTGCCAGCCTTCTGCTGCAGTTTACGGGAATATCCCTGCTGGTGGCAGCAATGGGGGCAGGGCTCTCTTATCTGCTGTTTCCTTTTCTCAACGACATGATGATCTCTCAGACGGGTATTCCCTATGAGGTGCGTTTTCTGCCCTTGCCCTGTCTGTTGACACTGTTTGCGCTAGGGGCGGCGGTGTCCCTTGTGGTATGGAGTTCTTCGCGCAGGATCAAAAAGATAGACCCGATCCTTGCGCTGCGCCAGGGCATACGGACACATAATTTCCGGAGAAATCATGTGCCGCTGGAGAAAACCGGAGCACCACTGCAACTGGCGCTGGCGCTGAAAAACACGCTCTCGGGGGTCCGCCAGAATGCGACCGTATGCGTAACTATGCTGGTATTGTCTCTGGTGGTGGTATTTTCAGGACTGATGATCGAAAATATGATCGTGGATATCAAGCCTTTCCTGTATATGGTGGTGGGGGAGATGGCGGATTCCTGCGTGAATGTCAACGCGGGGATCGAGGAGCAATTCCTCCGGGAGATGGAGACGGACACGGATGTGGAGAAGATTTATCTGTATCATCTGATGAATGTGAGCCATTCGGACGGTGTAGAATTGATGGCATCGCTCTGTGACGATTTTACAAAATTAAACAACCAGGGGGTCTGTATAGAAGGCCGTTTTCCTATATATGACAATGAGATTGCCATAGCGGTGAAATATGCCAAAGAAAAAGAACTAAAGATCGGGGATGAGATCACGCTGACCGTGGGCGAGCGGGAGGAGGAGTATCTCATCACGGGTTATACGCAGCTCACGAACAATCTGGGCAAGGATTGTCTGCTCACCAGGGAAGGGTATGAGAAACTGGGAGATCTGCAGAATCTGAGCTTTTACATCAATCTCAGGGAGGGTGTGGATCTGGAGAGCTTTCATGAGAGGGTAAAAGAGCGGTACCCGGGGGATATCAATACAACGATAGATATACGGTCTATTATCTCGGGCACGGCATCGGTTTACGTCACTCTGCTGACGATCATAGTATGCGCCATTCTGCTGCTGAGTGTAGTGGTGATAGCGTTTGTGCTTTATCTGTTGGTGAGAACCATGCTGAACCGCAAAAAGCGGGAATACGGGGTGCTGAAAGCATTGGGATTCACCACCGGCCAACTGATCCTGCAGACGGCCCTGAGCTTTATGCCCGCCATGATCTTGTCCACCGCAGTGGGACTTATGGTTGGCAGCCTGCTGATCAATCCTTTGATGGCGCTGTTCCTCAGCGGCATCGGTATCGTGAAATGTACCTTTATTGTGCCCGGAGGTTTCATAGCGGCAGCGGGCGCGGGTCTGGTGGTGCTTTCCTTTGGAATCGCCTGTCTGCTGTCCCTGCGGATCAAAAAGATTGCTCCTTGTGCGCTGCTCGCTGCGGAATAAGGGACAAGGGGGGGATGGATGCCTTTTCAATAGCCAATAGCCGTACTTTTTTGTCTATTCCCCCGGCGTATCCCGTCAGGCTGCCGCCTGTTCCAAGGACTCTGTGACAGGGAATGAGGATTGATATTTTGTTGCGGCCAACTGCCCCGCCCACCGCCTGGGCTGACATATGGGCAAGTCCTCTCTGCCCGGCGATGATCCGCGCGATCTCTCCATAGGTAGAGGTCTCTCCGTAGGGAATCTGGCGCAGGATTTCCCAGACGGCGAGCTGAAAAGGAGTGCCGCTCATATGGAGCGGGGGATAAAAGGGCGGTTCTTTTCCCGAGAAATAGACCGTCAGCCATTCTCTGGTCTGTTCAAGTATGGGTGTATCCTTATCCCTGTGCTTGAGGGCAAGGTCCCTCCCAAAATATTTTGCCCCGTCAAACCAAAGTCCGGTCAGACCGGTCTCGTCGGCGGCAAGGAGAATATCGCCCAGAGGCGAAAGATAATGAGTGGTAAATTTCATTATGTAGTCCCTTTCCGTGCGTTTGCCTGCCGTGTTACAGATTGTCTGTCGTGTTACAAATCGTCTGTTATGCTACAGATTGTCCGGCTGTGAAGATTTCCGGCACAGAGGCGGAAATCAATCGTCTGCCCAAACAGCTTTGCCAGCATATATTTACCTAAAAAACGCAATAATGCTTTGTATCCCCATAAGGGTCTGCCGGTCCCGGGCGGCGGGCCTTGTGTTTGTATTATGGGAAAAAACGGCCTCGTGTATATCATAACAGTTCATGTGGTGCAGGAGGGTGCAGGCCGTCTCATATGCCTTATCCATGTGGCCGTCCCCTCCGCCAACCAGCACAACGGCTCCCTTTTTGGCCTTTGGTATGGGTTTTTCATCCCGGAAGAATCCGGCACAAAAGTAGGTCTGTAAACGGCTCCCCACATCCAGCAGTTTTCCGGTCAATTCGGAGAAATAGATGGGGGAGGCGATGAGGATATTGTCGCACTCCTGTATATAGCCGTAAATGTCCTGCATCTCATCTTGGACGGAGCAGCCGGAATGTTCCCAGCAATAGCGGCAGTCCATGCAGGGGGAGATATCGCATCTATATGCGTTTAAGACCTTGTATTCTCCCTGGAGACCTTCTGTGATAATGCGGATCAGGCTTGCCGTATCGCCGTTTACCCGTGGAGAACCGTTTATGATAAGTGTTTTCACCTCTTGTACCTCAATTCTGCTTTGCCAAATACCTGATATTCATAGTATAAGATATTTTTGCACCAAGGGCAATTTATATTTCCCCTAATTTTGTTTAAATTATAGAAGTAAGCATCCATTTTGCACAAGCCGCAAAAAAGGGGGTGCAAACAATCTGGCAAAGGCGTTGTACTGCCGAGAAAACAAAGATCCGGTGAGAACAATAGAGCAATATACGGACACCCGGGGCTGGAGGATGCAGACGGCAATCAGGTTGCGTTTATTTTGGTAATAATTTAGGTCTCATAAAATATAAAGAGGAAAATGCCAACGAATACTTGACAAGAACTTGTGGTATTCTTTAATATATTATAGTGTACCTACCAAAGAAAGAGTAGTAAAGACGCAAGGGGGCATAATATGTGCTTTGTCATTAAGTGTAAAATGTTTCGCATTATGAAAAACCCAATATATTATATTGGCATAATAGTCATGTTAGTATTTGTATATATGGAGTGTGGTAAGTATCTGAAAATAAACTACTTTTCCGATGATTCGAGTATAAAGCCTCTTGACGAATCTTTTGTCGGAGACGCGGATGTGATGGATGGGTACATACCGATGACAAAAGAAGAAAGATTCTATGACGGACTGCTGCAATTGAGAAAAGATTTAGTGGAAACACTCGGGATGGATGAATCTCAGGTAGAGGAATCATGCATTAACGCACGCAAAATGGAGATGCGGGACGCAATAGATTATTTACAAGAGAAATATCCTTTTGTGGAAGATGTTTCCCGCTACTTTTATGGGGGGAGAGCGAAAAAATTAGCAACTGTAACAGAAGTTAACGAGTATATAAAAGGTGCTTTGAGCAGGGAAGATTACATGGATTATATGGGGCGCAAGTATGCGGATTACTTAGGAGTTATTTTTGTGTTCTTTTGTCTGATTCTTTATCCGTTCTATTTTGGTTCGGACAGTAAGAAAGAGATCTATGAGCTTCTCCATACCAAGCCTATATCAGGCAGAAAATATATATTTTCGCAGGCACTTGGCAGCATATTGGTTGGGCTGTCAGCAGTTTTGGTAATAACGCTTGTGTTTCAGGGCATTATCTTTTTTAGCAAAGACAGATTTGATTTTACTGTAAATACGATGAAAATATGGAAATATACGCTTTGGTGTCTGACTCCAAGCATTGTTTATGTTTCCGCAGTTTTTCTTCTTTTGAGCAATGTTTTTAAGTCGCCTTTTCCGGCAATTCCGCTTATTTTTATCCAGACTTTCTATTCGAATGCCGGAGTGAAAAATGCTGAAGGATTATTTGAATATATGCATCGTCCGGGTGCGATTTTTGTCAGATATCCCGAATTGTTTTTCGAGACGAAAATGGCAGATCAATTTTATATCTATCAGATAGGGCTTCTTGCTTTGGGCGTTTTAGTGATGATTCTGGCTATAGTATTATGGGAAAAGAAAAGGGTATAAGGCTATTATGGAATGTTCATTTTTAAAAAAAATAAAAACTTATATCGGGGTATCTCTTCCGTGGTATATCAGTGTCCCGGTGATTATATTTTCGATTATGTTTCCGATCTTGTTTGGATGTAATACATATGAGGATGTTGGGGTTATTTTGGACAGATGCTTTAGTTTTTTGGCTGTTCTGGCTTTTTCAAATGTTTATCATATTGAATTACAACAGAACACTGTAGAAATATATAATTTGTTGCCAAACAGAAGAAAAACAGTGGATATTTTAAAAAGATTGAGTGTAAGATTTCTGTTTTTAACGTGTATGATAGGCATCTGCTTTGCAAGCTACTCAATAAAAGGTTTGCATGTGTATGTCGGTCAAGAAGCGGGGACTATGTTTATTCAGGCTTTTTTTTCGGTAGTGGCGGTAATGTTTTTGTTTGGTGCCATAAGTTTTTTTTGTGTGAATCTATCAGGTAACATGGGCGTGGGAATCGGAATAGGCATTGTAGTCTGGATGATTTTGATTTCGATCCTGGCTTCAAAATTGCCTGCTTTGTTCAATTTCTTTGCATATGGTGTCAAGGCTGATTGGTACAAAGGAAAGGTGACGGCGATAGTTATCGGGATGTTACTTTTCTTTATGGGGACATCATTAATTGATAAAAAGCAAATAAAAGTTAGTTGTTGAATACACGGAGGGGACGGGTAAAGTCATTAATGCGGCTACCGCAAACGGAAATATTCATTCGCGGTTATCGGGTTTAAGATAACGCATAGATCAACCAGCATTGTTGATGCAGGCGTATATAGTACAATGTTTGAGCGCAAAGAAAACATTGAATAGTGAAAAATCAGGAGGAATAACTCATGAACATTACGATTGAAAATGTTTCTATGAAGTTTAAGGAGAATAAAGCATTAGATAATGTCAGCTTTGAAATCGATGAAGGAATCTTTGGCCTTTTGGGAGAGAACGGAGCCGGAAAGACGACGTTAATGAGGATTCTGACCACGTTGCTTGAGCCTTCAGAGGGTAGCGTTATCATCTGCGGACAGGAGCTTTGTGCGGCAAACAGGGAAGAGATAAAGAAATTGATCGGATACCTTCCGCAGGAATTGGGGCTGTATCCGTCTCTGACCGTGAGAGAAACTCTGGACTATTTGGGCGGCTTGTGCGGGTTAAAAAATGGGGAGAGAAAAAAAAGAATAGATATGCTTTTGGAACAAACCCATATGCTTGAGCATCAGAACAAAAAGAACAGGCAACTGTCTGGAGGAATGAAGCGAAGAGTCGGTTTGATGCAGGCGATGCTAACAGATCCCAAGGTGCTCATAGTGGATGAGCCAACTACCGGACTCGATCCTGAAGAAAGAATAAGAATCAGAAATTTATTGTCTGATTTTTCCAGAGATAAAATTGTTCTTTTTTCCACTCATGTGGTTGAAGATTTGAGTGCAACTTGCTTTAAACTAGGGGTGTTAAAGAGAGGAAAAGTCATATACCAAGGTACTTTGGCGGATATGATGAAAGCAGCCGATGGTCATGTGTTCCAGAAAGTTGTGAAAGATGAGAAAGAAATGGAAGCGTTAAGAAACAGTTATAGTATTGTGAACAGTGTTTACGGGGAAGAAGGGTATAGGGTTAAGTTTATTTCCAAGAGCGATCCTGATATTACAAATGCCGTCAGAGCGGAGATATCTTTAGAAGATGCATATATATATTTAAGCAATTTTTCTGATAGCTAAAACAATAGTAATATTGAACCAATTATTGGTACTCCTTGAACACTAAGCGGTCGATGCGGGAATCGGTCGCTTTTTCGATACTCACCAAGTTTCCAGGCTAACGAGCGCAACGACTTTTGGCACCCAAGTTTCAAGATATTGCCTGGTAATCGTAAACTGGAAGGGAAAATTATGCAAGAACTGAGATGCAGTGCGTCAAAAGTTTACGGGAATCTTTTTTAATATGACTTATGTTGTCAGGTTTTCTCGCTTATAATGAGTAAAACGTTTTGTATGACCCTCGTCAGGGCAGATCGGAACACAGACCAAGGAGGCATACTATGGGAAGAGCCACAACAAAAGCGGAATTACTCACCAGCTCAGAGGAAAAATTCCAGGAGTTAAGCGAGTTGATCCGTACTTTGACGGAAAAGGAACTGAGTACAACATTTGATTTTACCAAGATGAAATCCAAAACCCAGGCACATTGGGGCAGGGACAAGAACCTGCGGGATGTGCTGATACATCTCTATGAGTGGCACCGTCTGCTGCTGGACTGGGTGAGCGCCAATAGGAAGGGCGAGAACAGGCCGTTTTTGCCAGCCCCTTACAACTGGAAAACCTATGGGGACATGAACCGGGAATTTTGGAAAAAGCATCAAAACACCACCCTTGAGGCGGCAAAAGAGATGCTTAAGCAGTCCCACAGGGAAGTGATGGCGCTGGCAGAGAGCCTTACGGAGCGGGAACTGTTTGAAAAAAATGTATTTTCCTGGGTCGGTGGCAGTGTGCTTGGATCATACTTTGTATCCAACACGGCCAGCCACTATGACTGGGCTATCAAAAAATTGAAGGCCCACAGAAAGAATTGTAAGGAGTAAAGGAGACGCTGCCCATGCAGGAGAGCAGGCTGTTTAAGATCATATACTATCTGCTTGGCAGGGGGCAGGCCACGGCGGCGGAACTGGCGGAGAGGTTTGAGGTGTCCGTCAGGACCATCTACCGGGATATGGATGCGTTGAGTCAGGCGGGGATTCCCATCTATGCCGAGCCGGGCAGAAACGGCGGCATTTCATTGCTGGACAGTTTTGTGTTGGACCGGGCGCTGCTGTCCGAGGAGGAGAGACGGGATGTTATGGCAGCGCTGCAGAGTCTGGCGGCAGCGGGCGATACGCTTGATAAGGATACGCTGAATAAGCTGTCGGCGGTATTCCGTCTCCCCGCAGAAAACTGGTATGAGGTGGATTTTTCCAGATGGGGTGTGTCTACCGGGGACAACGAGAAATTTGAGGCGTTTAAAAAGGCGGTAACCCGCCGCCGGTGCGTCAGGATCAGCTATGTGGGGGCCAACGGTGGCAGCAGCAGCCGAAAGATCCATCCGCTGAAACTTTTGTACAAATCCAGAGCCTGGTATGTAAAAGCATACTGTACCGAAAAGGAAGATTTTCGGCTTTTCAGGCTCAGCCGCATTGTAAGATGGGAACTTTTGGAGGAAGAATTTGTCCCTGAGCCGTGGCCGGAACCTCCGCGGCAGGGGGACATCCCGGAGCAGTACCCGGTGGTGCTGCGTTTTTCCGGGGAGGCAGCCTACAGGGTTTATGACGAATTTGACGTGAGCCAGATTGTGGAACAGGAGAACGGGGATCTGTTGGTATCGGCCCCCTTGCCGCAGGATGGGTGGCTCACGGGTTTTCTGCTGTCCTTTGGGACGCAGGTGGAGGTGGTCAGTCCCGTTTCTCTGAGACAGGTTCTTGCCCGGGAGGCCGGGGCGATCCTTGAGAAAAACAGGCCGAGGGACATTTCCACTTAGAGAATCCTACAGTATACAGGGAGATAATTATGCATTATGTACAGGCAAAAGGAATATTGTCCGCTCAAAACGGAATGAATCTGTACCGAGGCTGTACCCACGGCTGCATTTACTGCGATTCCAGGAGCAGATGTTACCATATGGAGCATGACTTTGAAGATATTGAGGTAAAAGAAAACGCTATAGAGCTGTTGGAGAACGCGCTGAGACGCAAGCGTAAAAAATGTATGATCGGCACGGGAGCCATGACGGACCCCTATATTCCGCTGGAGTTGGAACTGGGTTATATGCGAAAAGCCCTGTCTCTCATAAGCCAATACGGATTCGGCGTGGCGGTGCAGACGAAGTCCGACCGTATCCTGCGTGATATGGACTTATTGCAGGAGATCAACAGACAGGCCAAGTGTGTGGTACAGATGACCATGACCACCGCCGATGAGGAGTTGTGCAAAAAGTTGGAACCCAATGTATGTACCACAGGGGATCGCTTTGCGGTGCTGAAGAAAATGCGGGACGCCGGTATCCCTACGGTAGTCTGGCTCTCTCCGATCCTGCCGTTCATCAACGATACGGAAGAAAATATCTCGGGTATTCTGGATATGTGCATAGAGGCCAAGGTCTACGGCGTGATCTGCTTTGGCATGGGTCTCACGCTGCGGGAGGGCAACAGGGAGTACTATTACAGTCAGCTGGACCGCATGTTTCCCGGCCTGAAGGAAAAGTATATGCGGCGGTACGGATACCGCTATGAGGTGGGCAGTCCCCGCAGCAGGAGGCTAATGGGGCTGTTTCACCAAAAGTGCGGTGAGAACGGGATCGTTCACGACAACGGGCAGATCTTTCAGTATATGCACACTTTTGAGGACAAGCGGGCGGGAGAACAGATGAGATTGTGGGAGTAGCCGAATGGCTGGCTGCCCTTTCGGCCTTTTTGTTCAGTTTGAAACCTCCATCCCTTAGATTGCATCAAACGACCATATTCACTTTGGGCACATGGTAAATTTTTCTGCGTAAACAGCCGATATAAAAGACACAGTGTAGTGGCGGGCACGGATGCCTGTCAGCGGAGTGCAGGGATGCAGTGCCAGGCCACAATACCAATCTTTTTTTGATCGTAAATGGATTTACGATATATAGCAACGGAGTGCGGGAGAGTATCCGTCCTGTTTTCAGGTATATTCTCCTTCAGATCTGTGTCGGCGCCGCGTCCGCAGGTCTGAAGATCAAAGCGGCGCAGAAAAGAGGAAGTATGAGCAAAGTAAGTGGCTACGGCGCTTATCAGCAGGCGAGTTAT
The DNA here is from genome assembly GCA_910577235.1 of uncultured Acetatifactor sp. GTDB lineage: Bacteria > Bacillota > Clostridia > Lachnospirales > Lachnospiraceae > Acetatifactor. Next base: position 52,907 of record CAJTMX010000001.1, read on the forward strand.
GTGAACAACGCCGTGCAGAAAAAGAAAGAGGACGTCAGGACAAACAAAACCGGCAGCGCGCAGAGGAATGGGGCCGCCAGAAAAACCGGCACGACCCAGCTCAGCGACGCGGCGAAGGCGGTGCTGAAGGATCTGCAGAAAAAGTATGGCAATATGGACTTTATAGTTGCCAAATACGAATCGGAAGAGGAGGCGTCTTCCTACCTGTCCAGAAGTACCAAGGAGTTTGGCGTTCTGATCGATCCGGACGAACTGGAAGAGATGGCAAACGATCCCGAAGTACACAAGCAGTATACGGATCAGCTGGATGAAGCTGTGGACCAGCTAAAGGACATGAAGGAAAAGATTCAGCTGGACGAAGGCGATGTGCTGCATCTGGGCGTATCCATTGACCCCTACGGGGTGAAGAGTTTCTTTGCCGATATTGAGAAGGCCAACAGCAACCTTCACGCAAAGCAGGCCACCAACAGGGCGAAGACTCAGAAAGAATTTGAGTCACGGCTGGCTAAGAAGGTAGAGAAAAGGAAGGCCGATCAAAAGGCGGCGGCGAAGAAGACTGCTCAGACCAAAGCGGAGCAGCGGGCTGAGGAAAAGAAAGAGGCGGAGCGCCTGGCGGCCGAAAAACTGGCATCTCAGGACGGAACGGCAGTGAACACCGTGCAGCGCGTACATGTCACCGGTTCTACGGTGGATGAACTTTTGCAGAATATTCAAAATGTGGATTGGTCTAAGGTTCCCACCCAGGAGCAGGCTGTCCATGGCGGTAGATTTGACTATACGGTGTAAGTACTGCGGTTGTGTACTTTCCTATGTCGGTCAATGCCGGAATACAGACATTGCTGTAGTGATTTGTCAACTTCGATTGGGCGGGCAAATATGAGCAGCCGAAAATAGCAGGAAAAGTTAAAGGGTATGTCGCGATATTTTTGCGGCATATCCTGTTTTTTTGGCTGTCGGCCTTTTGCTTGCATGAATTTATTTGAAACAGGACATATAGGCGTCATGTTTAACCTGTTACAATCTGGTTTATAAATTTATGTCATAGGGAGGTATCTCATATATGTATAACACGGCTTATGAAAAGGCAAGGACATTTATGTATCGCAATGCCAGACCGCTGGATCTGGCGCGTTTTCAGTACCATTTTGAAGGCGGCAGCAAGGATCAGGTCATGAAGGTACTGGCTCATTACCAGAATGAGGACGGCGGTTTTGGACACGCGGTTGAACCGGATTGTTGGAATCCCAATTCTACACCGCTGCACAGCAATACGGCGGGGAGTATCATCCGGGAGATCGATTACGACGATGCCAGTCATCCCCTGATCCGTGGTCTGCTTAAGTACTATGGGAGCGGCAGGGATTTTGACGGCAAACACTGGGCGCTGACGGTAAGGAGTAACAACGACTATCCTCATGCTCCCTGGTGGTATTTGGGCAGCGAGAGCTCATGCCATACGGATTACAACGGTACGGCTCAGATCGCGGGCTTTATCGTTCGCTACGCGGAGCCGGACAGCGATATGTATAAACTGGGCATACGGATCGTGAACGAGGCTGTGGAGGCATTGATGCCTGAGGAGCTTGTGGACATGCATACCTGCGCCTGCTATGTGCGCATGCTGGAGTACATCCAGCAGGCGGAAGCCACCGGGCAGATTCCGTATGATCTGTTAAAGGAAAAACTGCGCAAAGCGGTTAAAAAGCTGATCGTTTCGGACAAATCTCAATGGGGAGGCTATATATGCAAACCTTCGCAGTTCATGACCTCCAGGGAAAGCCAGTTTTACCCGGAAAATAGAGAGATGGCCGAATATGAGTGCGAATATATCACAGGATCACAGCTGGATGACGGCTCCTGGGAGGTCAACTGGAACTGGAAGGATTTTCCGGATGCCTGGGCGATCAGCAAAAACTGGTGGAAGGGGCAGATCATCATTGAGAACCTGTTGTATCTGAAAGGATTTTCCGCAACCAATGGTTGAGAAAAACACGAAGGCTGGGTGCTTGCATCCGGCCTTTTTTGCAGTTATCATATAGACATACCGGTAAACAAAATAATCCGCTGCGGATCAGGAGATCATACAATCTCAAATAGGAGGAGCAGAATGAATACTATAGGACAGACGATCAAACAGCTGCGCAGGGCCAAATGCGTGACCCAGGAAGAACTGGCGGGGGCGTTGAATGTGACCTATCAGGCGGTATCCAAGTGGGAGAATGACACGGCCCAGCCGGATATTATGATGATGCCTGCGCTGGCGGCATATTTTGGAGTCACCATCGATGAATTATTCGGATATAAGCTGGAAGTGATGACCAACAAGGAGAGACTGATCCGCTACATGGACAAAAACGGGATTCTGGTCAGAGGAGATGTTAATCTGAAACACGGCGGGGAGAGCAGCTACTACATCAACACGGAGCAATTTTCCACAAACGCCCAGCTGGCCCGGATCGGGGAAGTTTTCGCGGACTGTATACGGGAGAATCACCTGGAGTTTGATTCGCTGGTAGGGCTTGCCTACCATGGGATCGCCTTTGCCATGGCCGCAGCAACGGTGCTGTATACCAAGTACGGAAAGACCTGCAGCTATTGCTATGACAGACGGGTGGCGGACAGCAGGGGGCGGATGCTCTGTGGTCATACGCTGCGAGACGGGGAGAGAGTGGTGATCGTGGACGATGTGATGACTTCCGGCGCGTCTGTGGAAGAGCGTATAGAGAAACTGCGCCAGCAGGCGGATATCCAGGTGGCGGCGGTCATAGTGATCATCAATCGCAAGAACCAGATGCCAGCGGGTACCCTTTCCGGCGAGGAGCGGATGATAGAAAAATTTGGCGCAAAGGTGTATTCTCTGATCACGGACGAGGATATTGACGCGGCGCTGAGGGAGCGAATCATTTAGTTAGCGTGAAACAGCCGCTTAACGAATTTTCATTCGTTAAAGCGGCTGTTTCGCTTTTAGGTATTGGCACCAAAGGCTCTCCTGACAGATTCCATAATTTCGCCACGCAGGGCATTTACATCCAATTCGCTGAGAACGGCATCCCGGATTTCTTCCTGCAGTTCATCCAGATCTATTTCGCTCATGATCTCATCAGAGATATTTTGCATCAACTCGGGCCAATCCAGCATATTGTAAGATGATCGCGTTCCTCCAGGGCTTATTTCTCCGTTGCCCTTTCCGTGGATCAATCTCTCGGTGGCATACCATGTGTTGACCGGCCAGCCGTCCTCAAAAAAAATATTGTGGCGCTGGGGCCTCTGCTTTTCGTAGGGATCGACCACATCCTGTAGATCCTTGTACGCATCCGGCTCCTCCGCGCTTATCAGTGACATGGGAGCTTTAATGGCCACAAACTGAAATTGGGTGAATTTTGCCCGTGTGGTGGTAAACGGAATGTCATAATATTCCCAGCCGTTGTATTTCTTTAACGGTTTGATGTATCCCCGGTTTAGGCGGAAACGCAATCCGGTATCAAACTCGCTGTTAGACGCGGTGATACCGTTATCCGAAAACAGGATCTGCAACTGGCAGACCTCATCGCTCCGGTCATTCTCACCGCCATTTAGCCAAAATACAAAATGATACTCCGTTTCCGGCTCCAGCATCTGCAAGCCGTTAGTGACGTAGCTTGCGGCATCCCAGTTCCAGGTGCCCAGCGATAAGACCTCCACCACGCTTGGAGCGTTGGCCACAGCACCTGCAAGCGGATTGCTGATCATGAAACGGTCGCAGACGGTTTTTGCGCCTCCATCGGGATTTTTGCGCCATGCGGTAGGGATTATTGTTATGAAATTGGTGTTTGCCATCTCTATGTCCTCCATATTCTCATATGTCGGGCATTGTCTGTATAGACGGATTGCATTGTCGGAAACAAACTCTGCCCGACGTTTTTTTATAAGTCCTTTTGCTCTGTTTGGATAGGTATAACCAATCACTGTATCCTGCTCATCCAGAACGCATACAGTCTGTCTGTTTTTTTCCATGGGTGTCCTCCCCGGATTGATTATCTATGTATCTGCGTTTTTTTGTATGGGTGCCTTCCCCGGATACATATTTATTTTACAGGATAGCATGGCTCTAGTCAATCGGGAATTGCGTTGTAATTGCCATAATTGCCAAATTGCCAAGATCATTAACAGGACATTCTCCGGTTGAAAAAAGCGGCATTCAACGATATAATTAATAAGAAAGCGAATAATAAGAAAAGAGTGTCTAAAAGAGTATTTAAGGGAGGACGGTATGCATAGTACAGGGGAAAATCCATATGATATCAACAATTATTTTGAGTTCCGGGACATTCTGCCCGGCGAGGCCCGGCAGGCGGTCCGGATCGAGGAAATCTGTTTCCCGCCCAATGAGGCATGTTCCGAAAAGATGATGGAGGAGAGGATAGCGAAAGCCCCGGAACTTTTTCTGGTGGCAGTGGACAGGGAATCGGGAAAAATCGCGGGATTTCTCAATGGTTTGTCTACGGAGGAGAGCAAATTCAGGGACGAATTTTTCACTGACGCGGAACTGTATGACCCGGCGGGCCGGAATGTGATGCTCCTGGGGCTGGATGTGCTGCCCCAGTACCGGGGACGGGGGCTGGCAAGGGAAATTGTGGCCCGCTATCTGGACAGGGAACGGGAGCGGGGCAGAAAAACAGTCTTTTTGACATGTCTGGATTCCAAGGTGGAGATGTATGAGCGGATGGGATTTACGGATCTTGGGATGGCCGCGTCCTCATGGGGCGGAGAGCAATGGCACGAGATGCGTTATTCACTATAATTCTGTGAGAAATATGTATAATGAACTGGTAAATACATTTTCCCCCATGTCAGGAATAAAAACATGTGGCACGAATAATTTATCTGAAAGTGCAAATTTGGTCATTTTTTGCATACATTATAAAGAGATATAAATTATAAAGGTATGCTGAAATATGAAGGAATATGCGACATTATCATTGGAAACACATCTTTTCTTCGGAAGGATCATGAAGGAACACTCCTTATTCCTGCTCGCCGGATTCCCTGCGAAGGAAACAGAGTTTATACGGTGTGCGGACCGGTTCCGGAAAGAATTTGAAGAAGGACTCAGAAGAACCGTAGAACTTGCGGACGGTATCGTAAGTAAATCGGTTTTAAATTCCGGGGAGGTTGTGACGGAATTTACGGGGAAAGCGGAATGCCAGACGAAAAATCTGACGGGAATTCCCATTGATACGAAGATTACAGAGGCAGAGGAACGGCTCCGTGCCGGAAACTGTGGTATGGTAAATAGAGAAACCGCTTGTCAGGTAAGGATGCTGAATCAGCGGATGCTCAGAAATCTGGACGGATTGATTTCCTTTAAGGAGGAGATCCTGAGAGAAGTGACAAGCTGCAGGCTTTATACAGCAAACTATCCGTTGCTGATCGAACACATCCTGCGGGAAGCGAAAATGTATCGTCAGATAATTTTGGAGCTTGAGCAGCAAGGGAGAATCACTGCACCGGATTTAATCAATCTCGAAATATTCTGGAACCGGATTATGATGGAACATGCCCTGTTCATTCGGGGACTGTTGGACCCGACGGAATGTGAATTGATGCAAACGGCCGATGGATTTGTCGAAGACTATTGCCGCCTTTTGGAGCAGGCGAGAGAACAGGACAGAAAGGCGATGAATGCCTTGACCGCAAAGACTTTACAGACGACAAAGCAATATCAGCAGTTTAAAACAGCGGGAACGGAAGGGATCACAGGCTGTGAGATCCGCTCCATTATTCTTCCGCTTTTGGCGGATCATGTACTCCGCGAAGCGAATCACTATCTGCGTATTCTGGAACAAGCGCAGATAGGAAGGGATTAAAGCTCCTTCATGTGCCCCGGCGGCGTTGTGGACCGCCGGGGAGCGCGCCGCCTACGAACCTGGCATCGATCGGGCTGCAGCCCGGTTGGAAGAGCTGACCGGCATACAGAGGTACGGCAAAGAGCAGGATCACTTTAATCTATGGAAAAGGATATATGTTTAATCTATGGAAAAGGATATAATACTTGACAGAATGGCAATGAAATGTTAAAATAAGAAAAATTTTTAGGAGAATTTTGATCCTTTTTGAGGAAAGTTATCTGAAAAGGAAGGAGTTTTGTATGTTAAGCTTAATTGTAATGGAGAAAATCGCAAAGTAAATATTGCGGGGTAGCTTTTTGCATTACGCTGGAAGTCTGCCCTTTTGCTGACGGTATCAGCCGTTAGCGTTTTCGCCTTACATGCGCTTAATATTGTGGTATAACTACCGGAATCATTTAGGCATGGCTGTCTGGCCGTGCAATTTTTATACCTATTTTCAGGGACCATGGCGTATTATGCTCTGCTGGCAGGCCATGGTCTTTTTTTGCATGTAAGGTGAAGTATGCCCCAGCGGCCTATTCACGGACTGCGCCTAAACAATATGCAGAGGTTGTCAGCCCCGGGCGCGCAATATCAATTGGTGCAATGCCGCCGGCATCGCCTGCGGTATGCGGAAAAGAGGAAAAATGAACATAGAAAAACAGATTGAATTTGACAAAGTAAAAGAAATGTGGGCCAGCCTGGCAGTCACGGAGTGGGCAAAGGAAAAAATCGCCGCCATGTCTCCATACCTGATTGAGAGTGAGCTGCGGAAGGAACTGCGGGATACCACCAACAGCCGGGAGCTTATTGAAAATCTGGGAACGCCGCCCCTGCAAAACCTCTCGGAGATCAAGGAGATCATGGCGGCCTCCGAAAAGGGCGACTGTCTCACGCCCTTTCAGTTAGAACGTGTGGAGACCGTACTGGCAGCGGTCCGGCGTCTGAAAACCTATTTGGACAGGGGAAAACAGCTTGAGAACCCGGTGGCCTATTATGAGGAAAATCTGGATGCTCTGGAAGGGCTGCGGGAGGAGATCGGCAGGCAGATCAGAGGGGGCATGGTGGACGACTACGCCTCCAGAGAACTGGGACAGATAAGAGGCCGGATAGCAAGATGCGAGGAACAGATGAAACAAAAGGCGGAGCAGATCATGCGCTCCAATAAGGAGAGCATGGCGGATAACTTCAGCACCATGCGAAACGGCCGTGTCTGTATTCCTGTAAAAAAGGAGTGTAAGCTGAAGATAGCAGGCAGCGTGATCGATAAGTCCGCCACCGGAAACACGCTGTTTATCGAACCTGCCGGCGTGGCGAAATACTATGAGGAATTGCAGCAGCTCAGGATAGGGGAGGAAAATGAAATATATCGCATTCTGTATACATTGACGGCGATGGTGGCCTCGTCCGGGGCAGTGATGGACGAAAATATCAGGGTTATGGAAAAACTGGATTTTCTGTTCTCAAAGGGCAAGCTGAGCATTGATCTGGGCGCGGTGGAACCCTCCGTCAACACAGGCCGCAGAATCTATCTAAAGGCCGCCAGACATCCGCTGATGGATAAGGAAGTGAACGTTCCCCTACAGTTTGAGATCAGGGAAGGCATCCGGGGGATCATTATTACCGGTCCCAATACAGGCGGCAAAACGGTGGCGATCAAGACCGTTATGTTAAGCTGCATGATGGCGCAGTGCGGCCTGCATGTAGCCTGTGGGGAGGCGGATATCTGTATGAACAGCGCCTATCTCTGTGACATCGGAGACGGACAGAACATTGCAGAAAACCTGTCCACATTCTCGGCACATATAAAAAATGTACTGCAGGTATTGAGCGAGGCGGACAGGGACAGTCTGGTGATCATGGATGAACTGGGTTCGGGAACAGATCCGGCGGAGGGCATGGGGATCGCCATAGCCATATTGGAAAAACTTCGGGAGAGCGGCGCCCTGTTTCTGGTCACCACACATTATCCGGAGATAAAGGAGTATGCGGATAAAGCGCCGGATATAATGAATGCCAGAATGACTTTTGACAGGGAAACTCTAAAGCCCACCTATCAGATGGTCCTGGGGGAAGCGGGTGAGAGCTGCGCATTTTATATAGCGGAGAGGCTGGGAATGCCCCATAAAATGCTGCGGACAGCGATCAGTGCGGCCTATGGCGAGGACGCGGTGAAAGCGTATCCCTTTCAGGAGGAGGGGACGGAGATCGAGAAGAAGGGAGCAGGAAGGATTTCCAAGAGCAAAAAGCCCAAGGGAGATACAACACTGTCTGAAAAATACAGGCTGGGAGACAGCGTTATGGTTTATCCCGATAAGAAGATAGGTATCGTATGCCAGCCGGTGAACGAAAAAGGCGTGTTAAGGGTGCAGCTGCCTGACAAAAAGATATGGATCAACCATAAGAGGGTAAAACTCCATGTGGCGGCGACGGAGCTTTATCCGGAGGACTACGATTTTTCCATTATCTTCGACACGGTGGAAAACAGGAAGATCCGGCATGATATGGACAGAAAGTATACGGAGGAAGTGGTCAGATACGAAGATCAACCTTGACATCCTTATTGCCCCATGGTATTCTCATATCAGAGCAAAAGGTTTCAAAAGAGTGATTCCGAAAAGCGGTTTTCCGCGTCTGATGAGCACTTAGTTCCGTTCGTTATTAATCCTGCTTTATCCCCGGAGATCAATATTGTTACAGTAGGGAGGACGCGAAGAAGGGCCTGAAAACGAATATGCGGGGGTATACCTATGAAAACTATTTCAATCGGAAAGCAGAACGCGTCCTATCAGCAGCTACAGGGGCTTAAGGACAACCGGACGAAACGTCTGCGGCAGGGAGCTTTTTTCGTGGAGGGCGTGCGGAATATCAACCAGGCCATAGCGGCGGGATGGACAATCCGCAGCTTTATCTATCCGGAAAAAAATCTGTCCCAGTGGGCGGAGAACATTCTGTCATCGGTGGAAACCCAGGTCAACTACCGCCTGACAGCCGAACTTGTATCGCACCTTTCCGGCAAGGAAGACGCGTCGGAACTGATGGCTTTGGTGGAGATGCGAAAACCGGAGAGATGGTGGGAAACCTGCGGTCCGGGGCAGCCGGCGGTGGCAAATCCGCTGTTGGTGCTGTTTGACCGGCCCAGCAACAAAGGCAATCTGGGAACCATACTCCGCACCTGCGACGCGATGGGAGCAAACGGCCTGTTTTTGACGGGACATGGGGTGGATCTGTATGACCCGGAGGTTATGCAGGCCAGCATGGGTTCTTTTTTTCGGATTCCGGTGTGGCAGATTGAGCGCGGTGAAGAATGGGAGAGCTGCGTGGCGGCGCTGCGGGCGAGGTATCCGGAGATACGGCTGGTGGGAACCACTTCCCACAGGGAGCGGCCTGTCTACGGGGAGCGGCTTACCGGGCCGGTGGTGATCATGCTGGGCAATGAAACCTTGGGGCTGAGCCACAGATATAAGGAGATGGCAGATGTGCTGTGCACCATTCCCATGGCGGAGACTTCCTCTGCCTCCTCTCTGAATGTGGGCTGCGCGGCATCCGTTTTGCTCTACGAAGTTACAAGGCAGAGAGCGAATCATACAAACTAAAAGGGGGACAAAAAGATGAGTGATATTGACAGTGTAATGGATATGCTGGACTCCATGACGCAGGAGGAGATCAGCCGTATGAAAGTGGAAATATCGGAAAAGTTGGAAGCGGGCAGTGCAGAGCGGGCCTATCACCACGGAAGATGTGATGTGGGGAGTCCATTTGCCACAGGGAAACTCTACGACCTTAAAGAGGAGGAAAGTGTGGAGACTGCCCAGGAAAATGGGGAGCGCGGGTGAAGTTCAGACATGGAGCAGGCAAATGCTCTTATGAAGAGATCGGGGACGGAGAGAAACATAAAATGAACGGCACATATGCAGGTCATGTCACGGAGGATCATAATGCGATATGAACTGGCTCCCATGGAGGGTATCACAGGGTATATCTACCGCAACGCCTATATAAAATATTTCGGTGATTTGGACCGATATTACACGCCGTTCATCGCCAGCACGGGGCTGAACCACAAGGAATTGAACGATGTGTTGCCGGAGCATAATACGGAGTTTAAATTGGGACCGGAGTCAGACCGTCCCCGTCTGGTGCCGCAGATTTTGACCAACCGGGCGGAAGATTTTCTGGTCATAGCGGACAGGCTGGGGCAGATGGGGTACTCCCATGTGAATCTGAATCTGGGCTGTCCCTCCGGCACGGTGGTGAGCCGGGGCAGAGGAGCGGGATTTCTGCAATATCCCCAACAGCTGGATGCCTTTCTGGCAGAGATTTTTCAAAAATGTTCTCTGGATATCTCCATAAAGACCCGCGTCGGTGTGTCGGATACGGCGCAGTGGGAGGAACTACTGCGGATTTATGCCCAATACCCGGTGGAGGAATTGATCGTCCACCCCCGGATACAGCGGGATTTTTACAAGTGCCCCATACGCTGGGAGGAAATGGAGACGGCGCTGGGGTATTGGGAGAGGACAGGCTGTGAGATCCCGCTGTGTTATAACGGGGAGATTCATAGCCTCGCGCAGTATCAGGCGCTGCGGCAGAGATTTCCCCGGATCGGCAGAGTCATGCTGGGGCGTGGCTTGCTGAAAGATCCGTATCTGGCAGGGCGGCTGCGGCAGTGGGAAGACGGGCAACAGGTCCCGGAGGTTACCGGAGACATAGTTTTTCCTGTACAGCGCCGGGAAACGCTGTGGGCTTTTCATCAGGAACTGTTGGAGGGATACAGAACTGTCATGTCGGGGGATCAAAATGCCCTGTTCAAGATGAAAGAACTGTGGACATATTTTGGAGAGTCCTTTCCCGAAAAGGACAAAGCCCTGAAAAAAATCCGCAAAGCCGGGGATATGGTCCAGTATGAGGGAGCAGTGCGGGAAGTCTTCAGTTGAGGGATAGGAGAAAAAATGCCGGATAATAGAGAAAAAGCGAAGAAGAAACATCCCTGGTGGAGTTATCCCCTATGGGTGCTGGGAGTACTGGCGGTGCTGGTGGCATTGGTACTGCTGGGAGCCAGGCTGTATTTCCGAATCCCTGTGAGGGACTATTACAGGGCGTCGGAACATGGGTTTATTATTCCTGACTGCAACAGAGGTTTTGTAGCCCAGGGGATCGCCTATGATGAACAGAGCGGGCGTTTTCTGGTAAACGGGTATCAGAAGGATAATATTGCGTCTCCCATCTATATCATCGCCCCGGAGGCCGGAAAGCCTGACAAGACCATCCGTATGGCGCTGACAGACGGTTCGGATTACACGGGACACGCTGGGGGGATTGCGGTATATGGCGATTATGTTTACGTGGCAGACGGCGGAGAACACAGACTGCTGGTTTTTTCCAGACAGAGCATTTATGACGCGGCGGACGGGGAGAGTGTGGCGGCTATAGGGACATTTGATACGGCGGTGTCGGATACGGATTACATCGGCCCGGCCTTTGTGACGGTGGACGAAAGCAGGCTGGTGACAGGAGAGTTTTATCGCAATCCCAATTACCAGACCCCGCAGAGCCATAAATTTACTACGTTAGCGGGGGATTATCAGCAGGCGCTGGCGGTGGAATACGAGCTGGACGAACAGGCGCGCTACGGCATAGTCCCCGTGCCGGTAAAAGCCTACACCCTGCCGGATCTGGCCCAGGGCATGTGCTTTGACGGAGGCAGAATCTACGTGTCCTCCTCCTGGGGGACGGCACAGTCCCACATCTATCAATATGACGAGTCTCTGCTGCAGCTGCAGGGGAAAGTAGCGTTGCTTGGTATGGAGTTGCCTCTGTATGCGCTGGACAGCGGGGCCTTGCTTGAGGATGGGGTGATCGCTCCCATGTCGGAGGAGATCGTGATCGTGGACGGCAAGCTGTATACCATGTGCGAGTCCGCCTCCGACAAATATATCTTCGGGAAGTTTACGTCCGCGAAATGGTGCTATGCCACGGATGTGGAGGAATTTTTTTCGGGGGAGCCAAAGCCTTGAGACAGGAGGCTTTGAGAGGCAGCCGGAAAAAGCGGGGAGATAGAGAGCATAGATTCCGTTCCGGTGGTATCTCTGAAAGGGATCATCGTGATGAAACGGCAGCTTGGACGGGAAAAAGATCTTCGTGATATTAAACTGATTCAAGAGTATCTTCTGTAGTGCATATCATTGGCTTTGATATGACAAAAGAGAAAAAAAGACTTGACGGCAGATAGTACTATATAGTACTATCTGTTATAGGAGGATATATGATTGAGACGAGAGGCGGTTTTCTAATTTCACAGATCAAGCAGATTCAGGGGCGCATATTTGGACGGCTGCTTGTGGAGGCGGGTATCGAGGAGTTCAACGGCGCGCAGGGGCGTATACTGTATATTCTGTGGCAGGAGGACGATCTGCCCATTGTAGACCTGGCAAAAAGGACTGGCCTTGCAAAGACTACGCTGACCGGTATGCTTGACCGTCTGGAGAGCCAGGGACATGTGATGCGGTGCTATGACGTGAAAGACCGGCGGCAGATACGCATCCGGCTTACCCCTCAGGCCCGGAAACTGGAGCAAAAGTATCAAGAGGTGTCGGACGATATGAGCCGCCTGTTTTACAGGGGATTTGCGGACGAGGAGATATTGGCTCTGGATAACGGCCTGGAGAGGATCTTGCGGAATCTGGAAACGGAAGAAGAAAGCGCTCGCAAAAGTTCCAAATACTGATCCATATTCTCCGGTCACGCTCCCGTATACGAATTCGGGGAGAGTGACAACTATCGTTTGTGTGTCCGTATAAGCGGACGGGAAGGAGTCAATATGACATTAGAGGAAATCAATGGTCTGGTAGAGAGAGCCGAAACTGCGAGTCTCGGTTTTCTGGACGAGGAGGGTAATCCCAGCATCAGGAAAGTCTTTAGTACCTGGCACAAGGGACTGGGGGCACACTACATATCCACCAACACTTCCTCCATGCATGTGCAGGCATTATTGAAGAATGACAGGGCCTGTCTGTATTTTGTCGATAGCAAGACCTTTGAGGCAGTGTGTCTCACCGGGAGGGCAATCGTACATTTTGGGCGGGAATACAAGGAACTGCTGTGGAACGAGGGAGATGAGCGCTATTATCCGGGAGGCGTGGAAGATGAGGATTACTGCGTGCTGGAGTTTTTAGCGGACCATGGCCGCTATTACCGCTATGACGGTAAGGGCGATATCTCCGGGGAAGAGATACAGGCCAGCGGCAGAGATGCGGAGATGAAAAACTATGCGTCATAACAGGGCGTAAAGCCAGATTAGCAACCTCGGTACCGACAAAACATTGCCTTTTAAAGAGAAGTTTTTATGGGGAGGAAATCAGTGAGAGCAAGAAAATCCGTGAGCAGCCAACACTCCATGTGCGTCCAGCCCACCTTTATCATCGGTACATACGACGAGGACGGCAACGCCGATTTCGCACCCATAACCTGGCTGAGCGTGACCAGTGACGGCGACCGTTTTCTGCTGGTAGTCAGCATGTTCGGAACCAAGAAGACCAAGATGAATGTTAAAAAGACCGGGCGTCTCTCCGCCAATCTGGTCAGCACCGACATGCTGCCTCTGGTGGATTATTTTGGCAGTGTTTCCGGCCATCAGGGCCTAAAGACCGTCACCTGCGGCGAATCCGATACTTTTTTCTGTGAAATAAAAAATGTGCAGATCAGCGAGGATATCGACATTACGGACGGGATTGACCTGACTTGCTTTGATCCGGTGGTCTATTCGGGACACTACCATTCTCTGGGTGATCATCTGGGGAAGATAGGGGATTATCTTTGACTGAGCGGCGCGGTTCCTGCGAACCGGCGGCTGATTGAGACAAAATAATGCGGTATCTCCCGGAATATGGGGATACCGCATTTTTCTATTTCAAAAACCCGTTGACAATCTGCGCTTCAGCCTCGGCCTCGGTCAGTCCCAGTGTCATCAGCTTGACAATCTGGTCTCCGGCGATCTTGCCGATGGCGGCCTCATGGATCAGTTCCGCGTCCAGATGGTTGGCAGTGATCTCCGGAATAGCGCTGATCCTGGCGTTGTCCATGATGATAGCGTCGCATTCAGAGTGCCCGGCGCAGCGGTTATTGCCGTTTATCTTTGCCAGAAATAGCTGGTGGGAATCGTCTTTTGCCACAGCCCGGGAGATCACATTGGCACTGGAGCCCTCGCCGTTTAAGTCCACGTCAAAAGAGGTCTCCGCGTATTGTTTCCCGTGGGTCATAAGTTTTTCAGTGACGATGATCTTGGCCCCTTTGGCCAGTGTGGCCCGGGTGGAACGTTTGGTGGAATCCACACCTCTTATCTGCACAGTCTCCAGCTCCATAAAGCTGTTCTCACCCAGAATGACCACGGTCTCGGGATTCATGATCCGCTCCCCGGCGCCATCCCCGGAACCATAGTGCTTTTCCACATATTTTACATGAGAGTTTTTTCCGATATAAAAAGTGTGTACACCGTCATGCCTGGACATCTGGTCGCCGCTGTTATGGATGCCGCAGCCTGCCACGATGGTCACATCGCAGTCGTCCCCCACATGGAAATCGTTGTAGACCATCTCGGTCAATCCGCTCTGGCTGAGAACCACGGGGATGTGTACGCTCTCTTTTTTGGTGCCGGGCTTGATTACGATATCAATGCCTGACTTATCTGTCTTGGTGACAATGTCTATATGTGCGGTGGTGTTTCGTGCCACAGCCTCGCCGTTGGCCCGGATATTGTAGGCTCCGGCGGGCACCTCGTGCAGCCCGGCCACCTGTTCCAACAATTCTTTCTGTATTGCGTCCATGTAATATACCTCCAAAATATAGTTGGCCTTAAGAGGCTATTCCTGTACTTCCTGATAAAAGCGACAGCTTCCGGTATCCTGCAGCAGCTCCGGCAGAATATCTTCCTTGCGCCCCTGGGCCTTTACCCGCCCGTCCGCGATCACCACGATCTCATCCGCTATATTCAGGATACGCTCCTGATGGGAGATGATGATCAGAGAGCGGTGGTCGCCGGTATCCCGAAGTTCCTCAAAGACCTTGATCAGGTTGTTAAAACTCCACAGGTCAATGCCTGCTTCAGGTTCGTCAAACACGGACAGGGGTGTGTTACGGGCAATAACGGTGGCGATTTCAATACGCTTTAACTCTCCGCCGGATAAGCTGGCGTCCACGTCCCGGTTAATGTAGTCACGGGCACAGAGTCCCACCTTGGACAGATATTCGCATGCCCCGGCGGTGGAGAGGGCGTCTCCGGCGGCTAAGGTGATCAGATCCTTGACCTTGATGCCCTTAAAGCGCACAGGCTGTTGAAAGGCAAAGCTGATGCCGCATTTAGCCCGCTCGGTTACGGACAGGCGGGTAATATCCTTGCCGTTGAAAAGAATACGGCCCTCGGTGGGTTGCTCGATCCCCATGATAAGCTTTGCAAGCGTGGACTTGCCGCCGCCGTTGGGGCCTGTTATAACGATAAAGCGGTGATCGTCAATGGTGAGATTTAAGTTTTTGATTATCTCCCTCTGTGAGTCGGACGCATCCGGCACCTGATAGGAGAGATTCTCCAGTTGCAGCATAAAAACCTCCTTAAGATATATGAAAATTCTGTGCGCTTTGGCGCATAATTTATTTCCGAAGAGTTAAACGCAGAGCGTTTTACCCATTATAACATATTCTTTCAAAATTAACAAAAAAAAAGACGGAAATAACCTATCTTTTTTAAGGGAAATGTGTTATAACATTGATGTTATTGATGGTTTACCGTAACCTATACGGAAAATACAGATTTGATTTCAGGAGGGAGAAAATGAAACTGTCAGAAAAAGCTTATATTAACCGCGCGGCCATCATGTGCCATACGATCATCGATGTAGTGCTTACTCTGGCCTATATGGTGGAACTGTTAAAGGGCGCCAGAACGGTGGGTTACATATGTATATTCCTTTCGATATGCCTTGTACCCATTCTTGTGGAGTGGATATTGTATAAAAAAGATCCTGACAGCGGACTGATCATGCATGTCATTGCCGTATGTTATGGTATACTGTATGCGTTCGCTATTTTCACAGCTAACAGTATCACCAATTTTGTATACGCAATTCCAATGTTTGTCGTGTTGCTGCTGTACTCCAATGTCCGGTATTCCGCTCTGTTTTGCGGGAGTCTTGGTCTGCTCAATATATTTGATATCGTATATAAGGCAGTGACAGTTGGATACGCGCGCGAACAGATCGCGGATGTGGAGATCCGGGTAGCCAGCATCACCCTGATAGCTGTGTTCTGTGTTATCACAACATCCTGCTTGAATAAATTAAACAAGAATAAGCTGTCCAATCTGAATGCGGAGAAAGACAGATCCACCCAGATGCTGAATGATACTTTGCAGCTGGCAGAGCAGATCAGCCAGGGAATCGAGCAGGTGACTAAAAAGATGGAACAGCTGGACCAGTCTGTGATCCATATTCAGAGTTCCATGAAAGAAGTGACTCAGGGCAGTACGGAGACTGCGGATTCCGTGCAGCAGCAGATGGTGCGCACCGAGGAAATCCAGAATTATATTGCTTTAGTCAAGGAAAATGCGGAAAGTATAGATCGCGGTGTGGATGATACGACGGAAATGATCCAGACGGGACAGAAAAATATTGATGCCATGTCATTGCAGGTACAGAAGTCCATCGAGGCCAATGACACCGTGATCAGCCGAATGGAAGATCTCAGTGCCCAGACCGAGAAAATGAACTCTATTATAGAGATGATCACCGGCATTACCAACCAGACCAGCCTGTTGTCTCTAAATGCCAGCATTGAGGCGGCCAGAGCCGGAGACGCGGGCCGGGGCTTTGCGGTGGTGGCGGGGGAGATATCCACTCTGGCCAATCAGACCAAGTCGGCTACCGTGAACATTACCGAGTTGATCCAGAATATCAACGCGGAGCTGAAAGAAGTATCCGCTGCCGTTGACATGGTGACGGACAGCAACAGGTCCCATGCGGTGACCGCCAAAGAGGTATTGGAGAGTTTTGAGAAGATAGCCGGGATGACAGAAGGCATAGGGCAACAGACCAGCGCCATGAGAACCACGGTGACAGATCTGGAAACGGCCAATGCCGGTATCGTGGAGAGCATTCAGACGATCTCGGCCATTACGGAGGAGGTTTCGGCACATTCCAGCGAGACCTATGACGCCTGCGAGATGAACAGCAGCATGGTATCCGAGGTGACGGGTATTGTGGAAAATCTCAATGAAGAAACGAAAAAAATTAAAAAAAGCTATTGACATTTGAATCGGAACTTAGTAAAATATCTAGTGTTGCAGGTAAGCTTATAGCGGCCCTGCGATACATGTGCGTTTAGCTCAGCTGGATAGAGCGTTTGGCTACGGACCAAAAGGTCGGGGGTTCGAATCCTCTAACGCACGCTATTGTGAAGACGGCGGGAAAGCCTGTAAAATGGGCATTCCCGCCGTTTTTTGTCCTATCCCCGACGCCCGATTTCATTTGCCCGGGAAGAATTGATTGATGGTTTTCCCATTCTGTGATATACTGCTAATATACATTTTAACTGTCTTTTCTACGAAAATTGCGTATCCATAGACAATGACATTGTGAATGGATAAAACCAAGAGATAAGGCGGGATATGATAGGAGAAATATATATGAATGTGGAATACAGTACGCGGAAAGATTTACCCTGTGAAGAGCTTTATCAGTTATTCCTTGCGGTTGGCTGGGCTACAGAAGATACACCCCAGGACATAATCAATAATTTCAATATCGGTTTTGTCAATTCAACATTTGTTTTTTCCGCATGGATTGACGGTAATTTAGTAGGGTGTGTAAGGGTTTTAAGTGATTTACATTTTCGGTCGATCATTTATGACTTGGCCGTTTTACCCGCATATCAATATAAAGGTATAGGCAAAGCTTTGGTACAAAGATGCATAAATGCCTGTGAAAGCTCAGAATGGCTGGTACAGACAGATAAGGCGAAAGGGTTTTATGAAAAAATAGGTTTTAAAGAAAATAATGATTATTTTCTCACAATTCCCTGCAAATGGTTTGATCACAGCTGTTCGGAGGAATCGCGGTAGACGCGCAGGTAGAGGTATCATCAGATGACAGAGTCGGAGCCCCAGAGATATTGCAGGAAATGCCTGACCCGGGATATGACCGGGCAGGAAGAGCATTTTAAGAATCTACAGGATTATATCGCGAACATAGAGCCGGATTTAAAGGCATCAGAGGAGCTCTATGAGGAAAGGCTGACAGTCTGCAAGGAGTGCGATCTGCTGTTTCAGGGCATGTGCCGTAGCTGCGGCTGCTATGTCGAACTGAGAGCCGCCATGAAGAAAAACGCCTGTCCGAGACATAAATGGGAGATTGCATTCGATACATAAAATTCTGAGAATAGTGAAAGTGTGGAAACGAAAGAAACGTTTCGACGGCACATGCCGGATAAATTGCTTTTCATTACTCCCCTTAGGAATTGTGTATCTACAGAAAATGAGGCAATAGATATACATTGCGTGTGACAGTCTAACATATTAAAATATTTATATAATAAAGATTACATGAAAGTAAGCATATGAAAGATTTTATTTTTATTACGGGAGCAAGTGGTATAGGTAAAACTACTTTATCTAACGGCCTGCTTGAGCACTATCAAACAACATGTATAGAGCAGCATATGGTACCTGAATTTATTTCACGAGATGGAAAGGAACCAATGACTGGAGAGCTTGAGGAGCTTACTTGTTGGGAAAATCAGGTGGCAATGCTTATGTGCTTTCATAGGCTTGGTTATAAATATATAATTGCTTCTGATATTGATGATTTGAGAACTGCCGACATCCCTATTGTTTTTAAAGGGACTGATTTTATCACCATAAAACTCATAAGCAGTGATTTGCATCAAATTCAAGAACAGATGAGAAACCGTCCTAATAATGGACTTATAGATTTTGAACTACAGAAAAAGATGAACGAAAAAAATATTAAGCGGAATCCTCTCATAAACGAAGTAGAAATAGATGTTGCGGGTAAATCAATCAAAGAAGTACTTGAACAATCAATACATATTATTGAGACTACTCCTTCCTGCTTTGATTATGAGTACACAAAACCTCCAAAAGAAATGTTTTATTCATGGGTTTTTGCGAATGGATTAAGATAAATTCCGGTTTGTTGTGGTGGATAAGTAGAATAGGAGATCAAATTATGGCAATGATGGTAAATCAAGTGGGGTACGAGGCAATGGCTTGCCGCAAGAAAGCGGTGGTGAACCGCCCCGGCAGCTATGTGCTGAAAAACGCGGCGGGAGCGATTCTATGGCAGGGACAGACGGGGGTGGCGGTATCTGATCCCCTGTGCGGTGAAACTCTGTATCCGCTGGATTTTGGCAGTGTGCACACCCCCGGAAAATATTATCTGGAGAGCTTTGACGGTGACAAGAGTGATACTTTCACGATAGACAGGGATGTTCTGGAGGGAGTACATAACGCTATGATAAAGGCCTTGTATTTTCAGCGCTGTGGATGCGCTCTGGAAGAAAAATACGCGGGTCCCTATATTCATGCGGCCTGCCATACGGAAGACAGTGAGGTATACGGAGAGCCGGGGCATATGATCAAAGCCCAGGGCGGTTGGCATGACGCGGGAGATTACGGGCGATATATCACGCCGGCAGCAGTGACCATCGGTCATTTGCTGTATGCCTACTGGCTGAATACCATGGCTTTTAAAGAGCAGCTGAGCATCCCTGAGAGCGGAAACGGCATGCCGGATGTGCTGAACGAGTGCCGGTACGAGTTGGAATGGATGCTGAAGATGCAGCGGGAGGACGGCGGTGTGTATCACAAGCTGACAGCCTGGAGTCATGCGGATTTTGTTATGCCCGAGGAGGACAAGGATACTTTTTACGCCTATTCGATCTCCTCTCTGGCAACGGCGGATTTCTGTGCCTGTATGGCGTTGGCGGCCAGAGTATACAGAGGGTCATCCGCATCCGGAATGGGGGAAAAAGAGTTTTCGTTGCGGCTGGAGTCGGCGGCAAGACGGGCTTGGAAGTGGCTGACGGAGAACCCGGAGCCGCTGTTGTTTACCAACCCCGAGGGCAGCAATACCGGAGAATACGGAGATGGAGCAGACGCGGACGAGCGTCTGTGGGCAGCAGCGGAGATGATGACTCTGGCCGCTTGGCTGCAAGAGGATGCCCGGGAGTATGTGGAAGAACTGCGCCGGATTCTGGACACCGGCCTTGCCGTGACGGACTTTGGCTGGACGGATGTAGCAGGATTTGCGGCCATGGCGGTCTTGACGGATTTCGGTGCCGCAAAGGCAGCGGGAGAGGAAACCGTACAGAGATTCAGAACGGCAGTGCTGGCGGAGGCGGACCGTTTGGCGGCGCTGGGAGAGCGCAATGCGTTCGGCATGGCTATGGGAGCCGAAGATTTCTGCTGGGGCAGCAATATGGTGGTCACAAACAGAGGCATCCTGCTGGCTCTGGCATGTAGAGTGCTGGAGATGGGGGGACGGGAGGCGGATCGCCCGCAGACGGAGACTCACCAAACAGGTATAGTTCAGCCATCGGACGAGACGGCGGGGATGCTGCCCGGGGATAGCGAGACGGCGCGGCGCATTGCCCGCTATGAAGAGGTGATGCAGGCCCAGGTCGATTATCTGCTGGGTAAAAACATCACCGGATACAGTTTTGTGACCGGTTTTGGGGAACATGCTTATCGTCATCCGCATCTGCGCACCACGGCGGCGGACGGCATCGACGATCCCATGGCAGGCTGGGTGTCCGGCGGTCCCAACGGCAAGCCGGGAGATGAATTGGCGATCAAGATGATACCCGCGGGTACACCGCCCATGAAATGTTATTTGGATCGGGAGGAATGCTATTCGCTGAACGAAATGACTATCTACTGGAACTCCTCGGCGGTGTTTGTGACGGGATATCTGCGTCAGAAAGCGTGGGAAAAGGAGAAGGAGCAGGCATGAACACTTTTCAGTATCAAGTGGTGAGTATAGACGGCGATTACGCGCATCTGAAACGGATCGATCAGGAATCGGAGGAGCTAAAGCTGGTGGCCAGGGCGCTGTTGCCGCCGGAGATCACGGAGGGAACAAAGCTCCTGTATGAGTGGATGCAGTACAGTGTTTTGCCTGATTGAAAACATATGTGAATACCGGATTCCGGTCTGCCTCATGAACCGGCTGTATATGATATTGAAACCTCAGCTGTGAGAGGTGTTTTGAGACATGGAAGTTTTAAGGAATATATTAAAGGAGAAAAGTATGAGTGAGAGAAGAACATATCACAATCCGGTACAGAGGGGCTTTTTCCCGGACCCGTCGGTAATACGGGTGGGGGATGACTACTATATGGTCAACTCCAGTTTCCAGTATTTTCCTGCCATTCCCATATCCCATTCCAGGGATATGGTGCACTGGCATATCATCGGTCATGCCATCAGCAACCCCCAGTGGCTGGACATCAGCGATATCAGGGACTCCCATGGAATCTGGGCGCCGGATATCTCCTATGTGGACGGAAAGTTCTATGTCTTTGCCACGCTGCGGCTGAACGCGGACGGCAAGCGGGACAACAATGTGATGCGCAGACAGCTGGTGATGGTGTCCGACAGGCCGGAGGGGCCTTACAGCAAGCCTGTATGCCTGGAAGTGGATAATATAGATCCCTCCCATTTTGTGGACGAGGATGGCAGCAGGTACATGATCATTGCCAAGGCGGCCCAGGCCGTACCCCTCAGCGGGGACAGCCTGCAGGTGGCCGGGGAGATGAAGACTGCCTGGGACGGCACCGGAGAGCGCTGTTCCGAGGGTCCCCATCTGCTGAAAAAAGACGGCTATTATTATGCAATGGTGGCGGAGGGCGGCACAGGTTACGGGCACGGTATCAACATGGCCCGCAGCAAAAATATGTACGGCCCTTATGAGAACTCGCCCTACAATCCGGTGATGCGGCAGACAGATCCGCAGGCTCCCATCCAGCGGGCGGGGCATGGCAAGCTGGTGCAGGATCAGAACGGGCAGTGGTGGTGTTATTATCTCTGCGGCAGGCCCAACCAGGGGCGCTATACCACAGTGGGAAGAGAGTCGGCCCTAGACCCTGTACAGTGGACGCAGGACGGCTGGCTGACCGTCAACGGCGGCAAAGGCCCCAGCCTGGAGCAGACCGTGCCGGATCTGCCGGAGTGTGTTTTTGAGAGGAATCTGTTTGACGACTTCAATGAGGAAAAGCTGAACTTGGAGTGGGAGTTTGTGCGCAACCCGGACAACGGCTCCTGGTCTTTGACGGAGAGGCCGGGATATTTCCGTATCTGGACCCGGGACGGACAGCTTAATGAGATCCGCTCCAAGAACACGCTGCTTCGCCGGGAGCAGGAGCTGTCTTATACGGCGGAGACGAAATTGGAATATTATCCCGATCATGACGGGGAACAGGCGGGGCTGACCTGCTACTACAGCACTGCCACCTATGCGCGGTGCAGTCTGTGCTGGGAGGGAGGCCGAAAACTACAGCTGGTGATCAACCGAAACCACGGAGAGGAGTTGGCGGCGGAGGTCACGGACATAAAGGAGGCTCCGGTCTATCTGAAAGTAGTGGTGGAAAAACTGACCCGCAGCTTTTATTATAGCTATGACGGAGAAAACTGGCAGAGTCTGGGCGTGCTTGACAACTGCATCTACCTCTGCGACGAGGGTGTACCCGACGATCCCAAACGCCATACCGGTACTCTGGTGGGCATCTATGCCAATAACGGTGGCTGCGGTTGCCGCAAGAGCGCGGATTTTGATTATTTTAAGTATGAGGATTAAAAACTTCTTTCAATATCTGCTCCAAATAAGCGTGGTATTATGAATAGATATGACAAAGGCTTTGAAGACTGTCAACGAATAGTCCTCAAAGCCTTTTCTCTAGCCTGAATAAGCGCAGATGCGTTATTTTTTTATATTCGCCCTTTTGCGCAGCGTGGGGTCAAGTATCTTCTTGCGTATCCGCAGCTTGGTAGGAGTGATCTCCAGCAGTTCGTCGGTGTCGATAAAGTCCAGCGCCTGTTCCAGACTCATGATCTTGGGCGGAGTCAAACGCAGGGCCTCGTCTGCGCTGGAGGAGCGGGTGTTGGTGAGCTGTTTTTTCTTGCACACATTGATCTCGATATCCTCATTTTTCCCGGTCTGGCCCACCACCATGCCGCTGTATACTTTTTCGCCCGGCCCGATGAACAGGATACCTCTCTCCTGGGCATTGAACAGGCCGTAGGTGATGGATTCCCCGGCCTCAAAGGCGATCAGGGAACCCTGCTTACGGTAGGCGATATCTCCCTTGTAGGGGCCGTAGCCGTCAAACACGGTGTTCAGGATGCCGTTGCCCTTGGTGTCGGTCATGAATTCTCCACGGTAGCCGATGAGTCCTCTGGAGGGGATGGAGAATTCCAGCCGGGTGTAAGTGCCGCCGGTGATGGACCCCATGTTCCGCAGCTCGCCCTTTCTCTGCCCCAGCTTTTCGATGACGGCTCCCGCGAACTCGTTGGGCACGTCAATATAAGCCAGCTCCATGGGCTCCAGTCTGTGTCCGGCCTCATCGGTCTTGTACAGTACTTCCGCCTTGCTGACGGCAAACTCAAAGCCCTCCCGGCGCATGTTTTCGATCAGTACGGACAGATGCAGCTCTCCTCTGCCGGATACCTTGAAGGCGTCTGTGGAATCCGTCTCCTCCACCCGCAGGGATACATCGGTGTTCAGCTCACGGAACAGCCTGTCCCGGATATGGCGGCTGGTCACGAATTTGCCCTCCAGACCCGCAAGAGGGGAATCGTTTACCATAAAATGCATGGCGATGGTAGGCTCGCTGATCTTCTGAAAAGGAATGGGCGCTATGGCCTCGGGAGAGCAGAGGGTGTCTCCGATGTGGATGTCGGCTATGCCTGAGATGGCTACAATGGAGCCGATGCCTGCCTCTTTTACCTCCACTTTATTCAGGCCGTCAAACTCGTACAGCTTGCTGACTTTGACCTTGCTCTGCTTGTCCGGCTCGTGGTGGTTGACGATCATCACCTCCTGATTGACTCGGATCACGCCGTTGTCCACTTTGCCCACGCCTATGCGGCCCACATACTCATTGTAGTCGATGGTGCTGATCAGCGCCTGGGTTCCGGCGTCCGGGTCTCCCTCGGGAGCGGGAATATAGTCAAGAATGGTCTCAAACAGCGGGATCATGTCCGTGCCCGGGTGCTCCGCATCCAGAGAGGCAATGCCGGACTTGGCGGAGGCGAACACGAAAGGGCAGTCCAACTGGGCGTCGTCTGCGTCCAGCTCCAGAAACAGTTCCAACACCTCGTCTATGACTTCATTCGGACGGGCCTCGGGCCTGTCGATCTTGTTGATGCAGACGATGACGGGCAGCTTCAACTCCAACGCCTTGCGCAGTACGAACTTGGTCTGGGGCATGGCTCCCTCAAAGGCATCCACCACCAGGATCACGCCGTTTACCATCTTCAGAACACGCTCCACCTCGCCGCCGAAGTCTGCGTGGCCCGGGGTGTCGATAATGTTGATCTTGGTGTCTTTATAAGTGACGGCGGTGTTTTTGGACAGTATGGTGATGCCCCGTTCCCGCTCGATGTCATTGGAGTCCATGACTCTCTCGGCCACTTCCTGATTCGCCCTAAATACGCCGCTCTGCTTGAGCAGTTCGTCCACCAAAGTGGTCTTGCCGTGGTCTACATGGGCGATGATGGCTACATTTCTAATATCTTCTCTTTTTTGTCTCATATATAGTTTCCTCATTTCCTCGCATATCCCGATATGCCCCCAAGACATATACGCATGCTGATCTGACCTTTAATATTTCTCAAACCGTTACAGTATATCACTAATTGTTTGGAGGCGCAATAAAATATTGTCGAAATTTTTTGGTGAAAATTACTTCTCAAACAATGCAAAATGCGGTATAAATATATTACATTACAGGCGAGTTTGTGCCGGAAAAATTCTTAATGTGTAAGAAGGGAGAACAAAGAATGACAGATAAGGTTATTGAAAACAATCAGGTGACCATAATGGGGGAGATCATCAGTGATTTCGCCTACAGCCATGAGATCTTTGGGGAAGGATTCTACATGGTTGATGTGAAGGTACAGAGGCTTAGCGAGAGCTTTGACATCATTCCGCTTATGGTTTCGGAGAGGCTCATCGATGTAAACGCGGATTATAAGGGGAAAAATATCTGCGTAAACGGCCAGTTCCGCTCCTACAATCGTCATGAGGAGCGCAAAAACCGTCTTGTTTTGTCAGTTTTTGCCAGAGAGATCGACTTTGTGGAGGAGATCGAGGAGAGCTCCAAGACCAATCAGATCTATCTGGATGGTTATATTTGCAAGGAACCTATTTACCGCAAGACTCCTTTGGGGAGGGAGATAGCCGACGTGTTGCTGGCCGTGAACCGTCCCTATGGCAAGTCGGACTATATTCCCTGTATCTGTTGGGGAAGGAATGCCCGCTATGCCAGCAGTTTTCACGTGGGTGAGCGCTGTTCCATATGGGGACGCATACAGAGCCGTGAATATATGAAAAAACTGGACGAGGAGCATGCGGAAAAGAGAGTGGCCTTCGAGGTATCGGTCAGCAAGATGGAACTTGTGGAGGCGGAGGAAGAACAGCCGGTGTAGCTTTTTTGAACATAACGTTGCCAAGTGTGGTGAGATATGGTAAAATAAGTAAGGATACGTGCTAAATCGCACAGAATGACGGATCGATGATTAAAACCCGTGAGATCATAGTTTTCCGCTGGTAGGGATACCGGCAGACCGGGTTGAAGATCAGTGTTGCGGACCGGTCCGCGACATAGATGGAGACTGACATGAACAGAGGAAACATATACATATACACAGGTGACGGCAGAGGCAAATCTCCGGCCGCGTGGGGCAGAGCCATGCAGGCGGCGGCGGAGGGCAGATCGGTGGTTATCATACAGTTTTTGAAGGGGAAAGGGATTGCGGACAGTGCCTTTGTCCGCCGGATGGAGCCGGAGATACGGCTTTTTCATTTTGAGAAGTCGGACGAGAACTATATGGAGCTGTCAGAGGACAAAAAGAAAGAGGAGTGCGTTAATATCCGCAACGGTCTGGGCTATGCCAAGAAGGTACTGTCCGTGGCGGAATGTGACCTGCTGATCCTGGACGAAGTGCTGGGACTGGTTGAGAAAGAGATCATCACCGTGGATGATCTGAAGGAACTGTTGGAGAGCCGCCGGGAGACGGATGTGATAATGACAGGCAGCAGCATGAGTGATGAGATCTGTGTTCTGGCGGATGAGGTTTCCAAGATAGAGACTGTAAAATTCAAGGTGTGGAACTAAATCATTGACAAAGCCATACGTCAATGCTATGATATTAGAAATAAGGTAGAGGTTGCGTATTTTAAGAGTACTTCTCCGGATGTGACAGGCACGCGGGAAGGGGAAGGAAAGGAACATACGCCGAAAGAACCGGTGTGCTGTAAGCCGGGATCTTGGGCATGCAGTCAACAGCTGCATGACTGTCATCTGTGTAACAGGATGGGGCGCTATCGTATAATATCAGGATGACATTCGTGATATGATTCGTCGGCGCATAGTTGTCGGCGCTTTTTTCTGTTTTCGGTTTCACACCGGGCGTATGTGTCCGGGGATGCAAGGAGAGCTGCTGAGTCAGCGGAATGGAGGAGAGAAGTATGGCTATTTTTACAGGTTCAGGAGTGGCGATCGTCACCCCGATGCGAGAGGATGGCAGTGTGGATTTTGAGAGATTCACGGATTTGGTGGAGTTTCAGATAGAGGGAGGTACGGACGCGATCATCGTCTGCGGTACCACCGGGGAAGCGTCCACCATGAGCCACGAGGAGCATCTGGATGTGATACGTCACTGTGTGGAGGCGGTAAAGGGCCGGGTTCCCGTGATCGCGGGAACAGGCTCTAACTGTACGGAGACGGCGGTGTATCTGTCGCAGGAGGCGGAAAAATATGGCGTGGACGGCCTGCTGCTGGTGTCACCCTACTATAACAAAGCCACCCAGAACGGTCTGTACACCCACTTTAAGACGGTTGCGGACTCTGTGAAAATACCTATTCTGCTATATAATGTGCCAAGCCGTACCGGCTGCAATATCCTGCCCCAGACCATCGTGCGTCTGTGCCGTGACTGCGGGAATATTGTAGGGGTAAAGGAAGCCAGCAGCAATATAGTGCAGATCGGTCGGCTGGCGGCTCTGGCCAAGGGAGACGTGGATATTTATTCCGGTAATGACGCTGAGATCGTGCCGATTCTGTCCCTGGGAGGCAAGGGAGTGATCTCCGTGCTGGCCAATGTGGCTCCCCGCCAGATCCATGAGATATGCGCCAGATTTTTTGCCGGAGATGTGGCAGGAAGCCGACAGATGCAGCTGGAGGCCATGGATCTGTGCGACGCGCTGTTCTGTGAGGTGAATCCTATACCGGTAAAAAAAGCGTTGAATCTGATGGGCAAAGGAGCCGGCTCCCTGCGTTTGCCCCTGACGGACATGGAGGAAGAAAACACTGCCCGGCTTGAGAAGGCAATGCGGGAGTATGGAATATTAGGGTAGGAATTGTGAGTTTACAGGGAAGATGCGGAACTCTTAAACAGCATATTCCCGGAGAGCGCACTGAACAATATCGTGACGCCGGGGCATCGGGATATTGTTCACAGGAAATATGGGCTTGCAGGGAAGATGCGGAACTCTTAAACAGCATATTCCCGGAGAGCGCACTGAACAATATCGTGACGCCGGGGCGTCGGGATATTGTTCACAGGAAATGTGGGCTTGCAGGGAAGATGCGGAACTCTTAATAGGAGAAAAAAGATATGATTCGTATGATTATGCATGGTTGTAACGGAAAGATGGGTCAGACGATCAGCAATATGGTAGCGGAAGACCCGGAAATCCGGTTGGTGGCGGGAGTGGACATACAGGACGACGGACACAATCCCTACCCGGTGTTTTATGATATCAGTGAATGTGATGTGGAAGCGGATGTATTGATCGATTTCACCACGGCCTCGGTGGTGGATAAGCTGCTCGACTATTGCGTATCCCGCAAACTCCCCTGTGTGCTCTGCACTACGGGGCTGAACCGGCAGCAGCTTGACCACGTGGAGAAGGCGTCAGAAGAGATCGCGGTGCTTAAATCCGCCAATATGTCCATGGGGATCAATCTGCTGCTGAAAATGCTGAAGGATGCGGCCAATGTATTGGCCCCTGCCGGATATGATATCGAGATTCTGGAAAGGCACCATAACCTGAAACTGGACGCGCCCAGCGGCACGGCTCTGGCACTGGCGGATTCCATCAACCAGGAATGCGACAATGCCTACACTTACGTGTACGACAGGAGCCAGAGAAGAGAGAAGAGAAATAAAAAAGAGATCGGCATCAGTGCCGTGCGGGGTGGAACCATCGTGGGCGAGCATGAGGTGATCTTTGCCGGACAGGACGAAGTGATCACATTTTCCCACAGCGCTTATTCCAAGGCAGTGTTTGCCAAGGGAGCGGTGCAGGCCGGAAAGTTTCTGGCTGGAAAACCGGCCGGACTGTATGATATGAGCCATGTCATCAACCAGTAATTGTAGAGAGGAAAATGCAAAAGGGCCACAGGAAGAATATACCTGTGGCCTTTTGCGAAAGCGGGTGTAGATTATCGGGTGGTAGTGCCTGCGCCCGATCCGGTGGCAGTGCCTGTCCCGGTACCTGTAGTGGAACCGCTGTTACCTGCCGCACCGCTGCCTGTATTGCCGTTGCCCAGAGCGGAATCAGAGGTGTTCCCGGTGTTGTCCCCTGTCATATCGTCAATAAGGTCGGATACACCGTCAGTCACATCTCCGACGACACCGTCTACTACATTACCTGCGTCATCGGCCACATCACCTATGACACTGCCATTATCGTTACCGTTATCACCCAATGCGTTGCCGTCATTGTTCACGTCAGAGCCCTCCGTGGAACCGTTTACGGCATTGCTGCCGGAATCGCCCGTAGCATTGTCGCTGCTTGCATTACC
Organism: uncultured Acetatifactor sp.; assembly: GCA_910577235.1. Classification (GTDB taxonomy): domain Bacteria; phylum Bacillota; class Clostridia; order Lachnospirales; family Lachnospiraceae; genus Acetatifactor. The sequence goes on from CAJTMX010000001.1 coordinate 81,868, forward strand.
TGCGTCGGTACTACCGGTTCCGGCAGTACCGTTATCTGTGCCGGTATTGTTACCGGTATTATTGTTGTCCGCGCCGGTATTGCCCGTATTATTTCCGGCAAGGTTGCTGCCGGTACTGCTTTCGTTGGTCTGATTTCCGGCCATGTCACCGGAATTCTCATCATTGTTCTTGTTGTTGGAACATGCCGTGGCCATACACATGCAAGCCATCAGCAGTCCTGCCGCGATTAATTTTTTGCCTTGCTTTTTCATCATAACTCCTCCTGATTTATGCTCCGTATCAGCATACATACGGAATGATTATTTTTGGCTCTGCACATATTATGTGTAACTGCGTGAAAAATATACGAAACGCAAAAACGGTACAAAAAGATAATACAAAAAATAAAAAATTATAGAAACTCCATTATACGGAAAGAAGGAAAACTATGGAATTTAGGCCATGTATAGATATTCATAACGGAAAGGTAAAACAGATTGTAGGCGGCAGTCTGAGAGATCAGGGAGACCGGGCGCGGGAGAATTTTGTCTCCCAACAGGACGCGGCCTTTTATGCCGGCCTTTATCGCAAGGCAGGTATACGGGGCGGACACATCATTCTGTTAAACGGGGCGGACAGCGAGTATTATGAGGCCACCCGGCAGCAGGCGCTGGCGGCCCTTAAGGCTTATCCCGGTGGGTTGCAGGTGGGAGGCGGTATCCGTGGTGACAACGCGGCGGAATATCTGGAGGCCGGCGCGGCTCAGGTTATCGTGACTTCCTATGTGTTTCATGACGGCAGAGTGGACTATGAGAGACTGGAGGAGCTGAAGAGAGTTGCGGGCAGGCAAAGGCTGGTGCTTGACCTGAGCTGCCGCAAACTGGAGGGAGAGTACCGGATCGTCACTGACAGGTGGCAGAAAGCAACCCGCGAGGTATTGACGGAGCGCCTGTTGGATCAGCTGGCGGACTACTGTTGTGAGTTTTTGGTTCATGCGGTGGATGTGGAGGGAAAATCCGGCGGTATCGAAGAGGAATTGGCCGCCCTGCTGGGGCGCTGGGGAAAGCAGCCGGTCACTTATGCCGGGGGCGTACATAGTTATGAAGATCTGCTGCTGTTAAAAAAGTTGGGAAGGGACCGGTTGCATGTGACTATCGGCAGCGCTCTGGATCTGTTCGGGGGAGAAATGCGTTTCGAGAGGGTACTGGAGATTTGCAAAGAAAAGGGCTGACAGATACTGTCAGCCCCAATTCTCTAATCCCATAAAACGATTATGCCATTCATAAAACAATTATACATTATATTAAGAACAGGTACATCGTGTTACTGATTATGGATGTTATAAGCGATTCTTATAACTTTGTTACGTTTACAGCCTGAGGTCCCTTCTCGCCGTTTACAACCTCGAACTCAACCGCCTGGCCCTCTTCAAGAGACTTGAAACCTTCCATGTTCAGTCCAGAGTAGTGTACGAATACGTCGTTGCCGGACTCATCAGAGATGAAACCATAGCCCTTTTGGTTGTTAAACCACTTTACTGTACCTTTGTTCATTGTAAATACCTCCAAAAAAATGTATGTTGCACAATTACAACGATTAAAGGATAACACAAGAAAAAGAAATTGTAAATAGTTTTTATGAGATTTTTACAGAAAATCTTTAATTTTTGTGGGTTTGCAGGTAAAAAAATGAGTGAAATGTTACAAAAATATTAATTTTTGTTGAGGAAATGAAACAACTGTGGTAAAATAGGTCTTGTTCAATTGGAGGTGACGGACTTAGATGCGAACCAAAAAGCATAAACGCAAGACAAATCATATGGTGATCGTGACCTCGGACGCAGTGGACGGGCAGGTACGGCATCTGCGTTTTAACCATTGGGTGACGCAGATCCTGATGGTTATATTCTGTGTTGTCATAGGCTATGTGGCGGGCCTGATCATCTATGGGGAACAGTACAAATCCCGGATATGGGATACTGCCAATCGCAGGATCGAGGAGATTCAGGCTGAAAATGAGCAGTTACAGGAGCAACTGACCGCGGCAGAGTCGGAAAAGATGGACATACAGAGCGAGGTCATCGCGCTGACCAGTAAGATAGACCTGCTCAGTGATACTGTGAATCAGAAGACGGAGGAAATGGATGCGCTGAAACAGACAATAGAGGGACAGGGCATTCCGAGCTGTTTCCCGCTGACCGGGTCCGCGTCCATCGTGGAGATCACGGAGGAGGAGCCCACCTGCATCTTAAACAGCACGGAGGGGACCGCCGTGGTAGCCACCGCTACCGGTGTAGTGACAGAGGTGGGAGAAGACACGGACTACGGCAACCGGGTAGTGGTGGACCATGGAAACGGCTATGTGACCATTTACCGCAACAAGGGGGAATGTATGGTAAAGGTAGGGGACACTGTGGTTCAGAAGAGTGCGCTTTTTTATATCGGCAGCGGCAATACCAGGCTGGGATACCAGATCCAGCAGGACGGAGCTTATATCAATCCCATACAGATGATGGATATCAGCGGATAAAAAGAGCGTAGAATGGCATTGAAACAGCGAAACATTAATAGGGAGGAAAAATATTATGACAGGGAAAAACGAAAACGCAGTGATAACAACGATTCTGGGCAAAGGCTCTCTGGTCAACGGAGACTTCATAGTGAAACAGAGCGCCCGGATAGACGGCGAAGTGCAGGGGGACGTGAACGTGGCCGGAACTCTGATCGTAGGTGCAGGTGCCCGGATAGATGGCAATATTGATGCCGAAGTGGCGATCATAGGCGGCGATGTGGTTGGAAACATACAGGCTATGGGCAAGGTGGAACTGACGGTTACGGCCAAAGTCATCGGAGACATCACCACCAATGTGATCGTGATCGACGAGAACGCCGTATTCCAGGGCAGATGTAACATGAATCAGGATGCGCCCCGCAGAAAGAATCCCGCAGTTAAGAAAGCCGTGAAAGAGGGCAGACGTTCCGCCAAGGCGGCGCTGCAGGAGGCTCTTCGCGAGGTACAGGAGGAGAGTTTGGCCTGGAGCGGGGAAGGTGGAGCGGCGGCAGAGGGCAGTGTCGGCGGAGAGGATACCGAACAGTAAAAAGATCTGTTAAAGGGCGGACGCGCAAAGCGGTCCGCCCTTTTAAATCACAGATCTTAAACAGTCATCGCCCATCATTCGTCTGTTTGTGGGTCCATTCTCTTAAACACCATGTCGTAACCGTCGTTACCGTAGTTCAAAGAGCGGTTTACCCGGCTGATCGTAGCGGTGGAAGCGCCGGTCTTTTCCGCGATCTCCAGATAAGTCTTGTGGTCGTCCAACATGGAGGCGACCTCAAACCGCTGCGAAAGAGATAAAAGTTCGTTTACCGTGCAGAGATCTTCAAAGAATATATAGCATTCTTCCTTGCTCTGCAGACAGAGAATTGCGTCAAACAGCCTGTCCACGGCCTCTGTTTTGATTTTCTTGTTCATCGTCATCCTCAAGCCTTTCTGTCTATGTTCCATATCCTTCTCCGCCCGCTCCGGTGAAACGGGCAGACTTCTCTATCAGCCATTTTAACATATTAAAGTTCTAAAGTAAATATCCGGGAAAAGATTTCTTTTTTAGATAAGTTTTTCGCTGAAAAAGGTTGTCATGTAGTTTTAAATACTATATAATAAAAAACAGTAATACACTGCTTATCGTGGGTTTAGGAGAGAGGTAGAGATGACTATAGATACGGAAAATCTGTTGAACAGTATTTTGGAGAGTCTGAGCAGGATCGAGTATGTCCGTCCCGAGGATATTCCGGATATCGATCTGTATATGGACCAGGTGACGACGTTTATGGACAGCAGGCTGCGGACCACTACCCGCAACCCCGATGGTGACAAAGTGCTGACCAAGACCATGATCAACAATTATGCCAAGAATGATCTGCTGCCGCCGCCCATTCGGAAGAAATACTCCAAGGAGCATGTGCTGGTACTTATTTTTATATATTATTTCAAGGGAGTTATGTCCATTAACGACATTCAGATCCTGTTAAAGCCCATCACGGATAAGTATTTTGGGGGCGTGAGAGAGTTTGATCTGGAGGCGGTGTACCAGGAAGTCTTCGGTATGGAGAAAGAGGAAGTGGAACTGCTGAAGGAGGATGTGAGACGCAACTATCTCAAGGCGCAGCAGACATTTCAGGAGGCTCCTTCAGAGGACAGGGAATTTCTCCAAAAGTTTTCCTTTATCTGTCTGCTCAGTTTTGACGTATATGTAAAGAAACTGATGATAGAGAAGATGGTGGATGATCTGGCGGGTCATAAGCTCGCACCGGATAAAAAGGACAAGAAGGAGAAAAAAGAATGACCTATGTGATGGATATGCACACCCATACCATAGCCAGCGGTCATGCGTACAGTACCTTGCAGGAAAACATCGCCGCCGCCGGGAAGGCCGGGCTTAAGTTCCTGGGTCTGAGCGAACATGGGCCGGCTATGGCAGGGGCACCATGTCCTCTTTATTTTCTGAATTATAAGATCATACCCAGACAATACGGCGACCTGCGGCTTTTCTGCGGAATAGAGGCCAATATAACGGATTATGAGGGGCATCTGGATCTGGATGCCTTTGCGCTGTCCCGGGTGGACTACTGCATCGCCAGTATGCATACGCTGATCTTGCCTCCCGGCTCCGCCATGGAGAATACCCGGGCGGCGATACATGCCATGGAGAATCCGCTGGTAAAGATCCTGGGCCATCCGGATGATTCCCGCTATCCCATGGACTATGAGGAATTGGTCAGAGCCGCGTCGGAACTGGGGACAGTTCTGGAGGTGAACAATTCGTCCCTGCACCCTCTGTCATCCAGGCAGGGGGCCAGGGAAAATATACTCACTATGCTGGAGGCATGCATGCGCTATGGCGTCAGCGTGATTCTGGGCACAGACAGCCATATCAGTTCAATGGTGGGAGATTTCACCCAGGCGGACAAGTTTCTCAGAGGGGCGGATTTCCCCGAAGAGCTGATCGTCAACACAGATCCGGGCAGGATCGGGCAAGTGGTCAATATATTATAAAGAGCTGGACAAGGAGGAGAATGATATGAAGGACACAAATTGCGGTTATTGTATGAGAGGGGAACTGCTGGACAAGTTCGGTATCTATATCTGCGATCTTCAGGTCAGCAGTCTGATTTTGTTTAAGGAGCAGAGCAAGCCGGGCAGATGTATTGTGGCATACAAAGATCACGTCAGCGAGATCGTGGATATCAGCCGGGAGGAGCGGAGTCTGTTTATGGAGGACGTGGCCCGGGCGGCCCAGGCCATTCACAGGGCGTTTCATCCGGATAAACTCAATTACGGCGCTTACGGCGATACAGGCTGCCATCTGCACATGCATCTGTGCCCCAAGTACAGGGACGGTGACGAGTGGGGCGGTGTATTTCAGATGAATCCCGGAAAAGTGTATCTGACGGACGCGGAGTACGAGGAGATGATACGCAGGATCAGGGAAAACCTGTAGAAGAAAATGGCGGCACGGGGATTGGATGGAGATGGCAAAAGGACGGAGAGCGGCATGGATCGTAGCGGTGGCAGCGCTGATATTGCTGCTGATGAATACATATGGACAGCGGCAGCTGCGGCTTGATCTGACGCCGGACAATGCAGCCGCACAGCAGAGCTGGATAAACTATGGGCCGCATTTGACCCTGCCCCGGGGGGATTATGAGCTGACGCTGGGGGGGACCGGTTCTGTGGTGGTACGAAACGGCGAGGGGACGCTGCTGGGCAGCGGCAACGCGGCGGAACCGCTGGAGCTGCGTCTGGAAAAGGACGAGAGCAATATATTTTTAAGCGGCTGGTATGAAGGCAGTATCGGCTCTGTGACGGTGCGTTCCCCGGGGGGAGGAGCGATATACAGAGACTGGCTATTTATCAGCCTGGGACTTGGGGCCGTGGTGCTGGTGCTGGGCCGGACGGCCTGCAGACAGGACAAGAGCGCCGGGATGCTTATATTCTGTGTGCTGCTGGGGGTCACGGTGCTGGCCAGTTACCCTCTTTTCAGCGGTACCATAGGCCCCGGACATGATCTGAATTTTCATCTGTACCGCATAGAGGGGATCAAGGACGGGCTGCTGGCGGGACAGTTCCCGGTGAGGCTGCATCCCACACAGAATAATGGCTACGGATATATTTCATCCAGTGTGTATCCGGAGCTTTTTTTGTATTTCCCGGCGGTACTCAGACTCCTGGGGGCCTCTCCGGTGATGGCGTACAATACATTTCTGGTGGCGGTGAACGCCGCCACAGCCTGGATCATGTATGTCTGCGCCAGAGGGATCACCCGCTCCCGCTACGGGGGGCTTTTGGCCTCTGCTTTGTATACCCTCTCCACCTGGAGGATCATCAATCTCTATTACCGGGCGGCTTTGGGGGAGGCGCTTGCCATGACGTTTTTTCCCTTGCTCCTATACGGGCTGTATCTGCTTTTGGCCCAGGAGAGCGACAGCGCGCCAACGGGGGGAAAGTGGTTGGTCCTGGCGCTGGGATGCAGCGGCGTCTTCCAGTCCCATATCATCAGCACGGTATTTGCCGCAGGCACCATAGCGGTGGTTGTCATAGTATATTTTCCCAGATTCCTGGAGAAACGGCGTTTGCTGGGATTTGTGAAAGCGGGCGTGTTCACCGTGCTTTTGAACCTGTGGTATCTGGCGGCTTTTCTGACTTATTATCTGGGCGCTGACCTGGCCATCAGGCATACTCCGGAAAACACGGAGTTCTATCAGAATGCCGTATTCCTCACGGAGCTGTTTAATATATTCAACACAGGATTCGGCTATTCACAGCTGTTGGAGCAGGGCCTGCGGGGGAATATGTCCCTGTCGCTGGGAGTGGGAGTGACAGCGGCTTTGGTGCTCTGTGCGGCGTATTTTGTGCTGGGAAGAAAGGAGAAGGACGAAAACAGGAAGTTTTATGGCCTGTTGACAGCCATGGGGCTTGTGCTGCTCTTTATGTCAAGCACCCTGTTTCCCTGGCAGCTGCTGCAACGCAGTAAGCTGATCAACACATTTTGCGGCACGGTCCGCATGCCCTGGCGATTTTTAAGTCTGGCATCCCCCATGTTCTGCCTGGCGGCAGCCGGGATACTGGTCCGGCGAAAAAGAAGGGAGTGGCTGCCTACGGCCTGTGCGGTGCTGGGAGTGTGCGCTCTGGCCTTTATACGGTGGGGAACCGCCTACACCACAGAGCTGGAACCGGCATTAAAGCCGGGACGGGCAGTGGAGCTTTACGCCTCCGCCGGATATGACAACGAGTATTTTCCCTGGGGAACGGACCCGGGAGGGCTGACTGCGGGGCGCTATGTCACCGAAGGCGCGGAGCTCATGGAATATGGGAAACAGGGAACCGATGTCAGCCTGGGACTGCAAAATGTCCGTGAGGGAGCCTGGGTGGAGGTTCCGCTGCTGTATTACGCCGGATATGTCGCCAGAGATCAGCTGGGGCAGCGGCTGGAAGTGAAAGCAGGCGATAATCATGTGGTGAGAGTTCTGCTGCGGGAGGGAACGACCCGGGTGGAACTGGGATATAAAGGTTTCTGGTATTTTCGGGTGGCGGAGCTGGGCACGATCCTGACGCTGGGAGCCTGGGGGGTGTACTGGTGGAAAAAAAGACAACGGAACGGTTGAAGGAACTTTTGCGCAGGACCGGGGACGGAGCGGCTTTGGCTGTTATCGCCCTGACAGTGCTGCTGTGCGAAATATTTGTTATGAATTATAAACACTGGGGTTCTCTGTTCTGTGAGCCTGTGGAGAGCACGGAGTGCAATCTCTATGGGATAACGGATGTGGACGGGCGATATGTGATAGTCGACGAGGAGGCGGTGATAGAACTTACAGAGATCGGAGAGCCGGTGACATATATGGCTTTCACGCTGGAAGAGGAGCAGATGGCGGAGATCATGGTGGCGGCGGTGGATGAGGCTAACGCCGCCTATCTGTGCGCGCCGTCCCGGGTGGTGCGGGGAGACGTGGACCGCAGCGGATATCTGCGCCTGCATCTCAGCGGCAATGTATCGAAACTGAAGGTGGTGATCAGGGGGATGCAGGGGGAGAGTATCCGGCAGGACGCGGTGACATTGAACGCCAAAGTGCCCCTCTTTTTTTCCTGGCGGCGGTATCTGCTGCTGACAGCCGGGTTGTGCTGTCTGTATCTGCTGCGTCCCGGCAGCAGGCGTTATGAGATAAGGACAGACCTGACCCGCAAAAAGCAGTGGTTATTTACGGCTGTCTGGGTGCTCATACAGCTATTGTTTTTTGCCCGGATGTTAAGATGGAATACCGGAGCGCTCGAGTGGCCTGCGTATCTGGAGCATCATCAGCAGTATTACCGGCTGGCGGAGGCTCTGTCAAGGGGGGAGACGGATATCGGGGTGGCTCCCTATGTTTCGGAACTGACCAATCCCTACGACCCAACGCTGCGTGAGGCTACAGGACTTGATTTTAAGTGGGATCACGCGTATTATCACGGACGTTATTATGTGTATTTCGGTGTAGTGCCTGTGCTGCTGTTCTATCTTCCCTTTTATCTGCTCACCGGCAGGCATCTGCCCCATGTGGACTGCGTTTTTCTGTTGGGGGGACTGCTGATGGCGGGAATTGCCTGGCTGCTGTGGCAGATCGTCCGCAGATGGTTTCCGCGGACACCCTATGTCCTGTTCCTGTTGCTGTCTACGGTGACGGGGGCAGCCTCTTATTTGGGCTATGCGGTCTATAAGCCGGATCTGTATCTGGTGCCGATCCTGACAGGGATCGTCTGCGGCGTATGGGGGCTGGCCTTTTGGATTGGCGCCCAGGGGAAGGAGGAGTACAGCGCCTGGCGGTTGGGAGCCGGGTCCCTGTGTCTGGCGCTGATCGCCGGATGCAGGCCCCAGCAGCTGCTGATCCTGGCAGTGGGACCCGTGTTGTTTGGCAGAGCGGTGCTTAGGGAGAGAAAGCTGTTTGGCAAAGACAGCGGGGCACAGACGCTGGCTCTATGCCTTCCGTTTGTATTTGTAGCGGCAGGTATCATGTATTATAACACCCTTCGTTTTGGGTCCCCGGTGGATTTTGGAGCGAATTATAACCTGACCACCAATGATATGACTCGCAGAGGCTGGGTATGGGGGCGGTGCGGTCTGGGTATTTTTTCTTATCTGTTACAACCTCCCCGTGTCAGTGCCGTCTTCCCCTTTTTACAGGATTTTCCGGCAGACACAGCCTATCAGGGACTGACGATCTCGGAGAGGATGATGGGAGGGATATTGTGGCTGTTTCCGGTGCTGATCTTCGGATTTTACGGCTTGACAAAGAGAAAAATGTTTAAGGACCGGAGATGCTATGGTATGGTCTGGATCTGTCAGTTGGTGACGGTAGCGCTGGTGATAACGGACACCCAGATGGCAGGACTTTTAACCCGATATTTCGGAGACTTTGTCTGGATCGGTATGATCGGCAGTTTACTTGTAATATTGGCCTGTTATGACCGGGTGGCGGAGGAAAAAAGAGAATGCAAAACGCTGCAGAGAGCGGTGATATCGGCCTGCGTTGTCACATTTGTCACGGTTTTCCTGCGGATCTTTGCGCACACGGAGGATGCCATATGCCTGTCCAATCCGGCGCTGTACTATGAGGTACAGTCTCTGATCGCTTTTTGGATGTAGAGGCAGGCGTTTTCTATAAACCCTGCATTTTCCTCAAAGGAAAAGACGGCGGGCCTGGACTCCTCATGAGAAGTCAGGAAGTTTTTCTCTATGATAAACGCCTTACTGTCTTGCAGTTCCCGGCAGGTAATATAGTCAGTGATCTCGTAATCCTGCTCTTCCAGCAGGATGTCGGGCATGGGATAGCGAAAGGCGTATTCCCTTATCAGTCTCCAGTCATTTAAGTCCACATCCCGCCCGAAAGCGGCAAAATATTCCGGGTCGTCGGGCATTTTGCCCGACGCGGTCAGCCGTTTCACATGGCTGTCCCGCAGAGTTAAGATAAAGACTTCATCGGCCAGTATATGGGTCACATATCCCAGATACAGTTCATAGTCGGGACGTCCCGGATGGAGGTACCGGTCTGTAAAACTCCGGAAAGCCCGGTGGTACTGATCATAATACTGCGGAAGACGGAGTTCTCCCAGGCGTATATGATCTTTAAAATGAGTATGCCTCTTCATTTCCCGTTGATAGTTCTCCCGGGCCATGATAGCGTCGGGAGCCAGATTGCCGCAGTAAAACAGCGCGGGCCGCTGTATCTGTAAAGGGCCAAGCAGCCGGTCTGCAATGACCAGGTGAGTTATGGTGCCTGCCATGGGATACCTCCTGTGTAAAAGATATAAATAGTATAACACATTTCGGTCTGTATGTCACAGAATAATTGCTATTAGCCTATACTGCAATTATGACAAAAAAATAGTAAAATAGGACCATTTAGTTGACAAATGCATGAGGAGGAGACTATAATAAAGTACAGATAGTATTATCCGTTAAATACGGGTAATGGAGAGAACTATGAGCGATAAAAAACAGATGGACAGTACAATAAATCCGGCAGAGATGCGGGATGATCAAGGCAGCAGCGAGGAGGGTACGGACATATTGACGAACCTCTGTACTTTTGTTACTGCCAAAGAGCAGGTCAGGGAACTGCTGGAGAGAGAGCCACAGGGGACTTACCATGTGGTCATGCTACATATCGGCAATCTTTCACAGCTACAAGAGGAATACGGTTTTGCCTTTGCCATGGCGGTGCTGGAGAACCAGGCGGTTCTTTTGCGGCGCTATTTTCAGCTGTTGGACAAAGTGATATTTTCCCGCATAGGCAAAGATGCGCTGATGGCCTTTGTGCAGTGGGAGGACGCCCGGGAGGTGGAGGAGCATTGCCGTCTGGTGCAGGAGAAACTGCAGGCCGGCTTTTTCGGCCGAAAGGAAAAGCTTTGGTGCAGAGTGACCATGGGGATATATCATGTGCCGTCCGGGGAGAGGGAGCCGGGCCGGATTTTTTCCTGTTGCAGCAAAGCGGTGGGATACGGGCTGAGATGCCGGATTCCCTGCACGGTGTATGAGGAGAGCATGGCTGGCGAGGATGAACGCACGGAAGAGAATATGATGGCGGAGGTCCTGGACGGAGAGAGGATTTCCCGATATGGCAGCCGCTTTATAGCTTTTGCGGTGGGTCTGCTGGCGGACACGTCGGATCTGGACAGCAGTCTGGATATGCTTGTCAAACAGGTGGGCTGGCACTATGACTATGACGAGGTGCTGATATCTGAGTTTGTACGCGACAACAGTACCATGGTATCCAACAAATGGCGCCGGGATGAGGGCGTGGTTCGGCATCCGGAGGAGATCAATACTTTTGACGTATGGGACGATTTCTTTTCCGGATATGACAAGGACGGCATCAATCTGACCTGTGACGTGGAGCAGGGAGGATACACGGAAAAGGATATGGATTTTTTCCGAAAGAAACAGATCGGCAGTTTTATCAATCTGCTGTTTTACAGCAACGGACAGGCCATAGGCTATCTGACCTGTAATCGGAAACGGGCCATCGAGGGGATTTCGGATGAAGAGCTGAGTACACTGATCCAGCTGGGTAAGGTGATCGGTTCCTTTGTGGCTCTGCGTTTTCAGAACCGACAGAATCAGGAACATATCGAGACTATGAGACGGGATGAGCTGACGGGGTTGTATCACTATGGCGCTTTCCAGAAAGAGGTGCGGCGGGCGCTGTATCAGTGTGACCCGGATCTCACCTACGCCATGATATATATGGATATCAGCAACTTTGCCTATCTGAATGAGAACTTCGGATACAGTGAGGGAAACCAGTTACTTAAGGATATGGCCAGATGGCTGCGGTATATGAATGCCAAGCGATGTATCTGCGGGCGGGTGTACGCGGATCGGTTTGTAGCGCTGGTGTCCGGAGACAACAGGGAGAATATGGAGAATCAGATACGGCATTCCGTGAGCCGTTTTTCCGATTATCTGCAGCATCAGTATCCCATGGGGGATCTGCAAGTGCGAGCCGGATTATATTATATAGACAACCCGGAGGCGGAGATATTTACGATGATAGATGCCGCCAATCACGCCAGAAAGACTATAAAGGAAGACTATCTGAATCATGTGGTGGTGTATACGGATCAGCTGCGGCAGACCAGGGCGGAGAAGATCAAGGTGGTGACCAGCATTCACGATGCCATAGACAAGGGGAATGTGGAGGCATTTTTACAGCCAAAATTCTCTATGAAGACAAGGGAGGTAGTGGGCGCGGAGGCGCTGGTCAGATGGCACAACGAGGACGGCACGCTGAAACATCCCAATCAGTTCATTCCTGTGCTGGAGGAAGTGGGCTATATTGTAAATGTGGATTTCTGTGTATTTCGGCAGGTTCTGGCCTGTTTAAAGCGCTGGAAGGAAGAAGGAATGAAAAGAGTTCCCATTTCCGTGAATTTTTCCAGGGTACATTTCAGGGACCAACATTTCTGCGATAAGGTGATGGCCATGTTGCGGGAATATGAAGTGGAGCCGGAGTATATTGAAATAGAAGTGACGGAGAGCTGCATTTCCGGCAACGCTGTAGGCATGGTGGAGCAGATGACACAGTTGCGTCAGCACGGACTCAAGATCGCCATGGACGATTTCGGTATCGGTTACTCCTCTCTGGGGATGCTGATAGACGCCAATGTGGATATCGTCAAGGTTGATAAGAGCTTTATCGACCACTATGAGACCGATCAGGAACAGCAGTATATCAACCGCATTGGCCAGCTGGTGAGGGCAGCGGGCAAGGATATCATATTTGAGGGAGTGGAGACCCAGCAGCAGGTTGACTTCCTGCGGGATTACGGCTATGACAAAGCCCAGGGGTATGTGTTCTCCAAGCCGGTGCCCATTACGGATTTTGAACAGTGGATAGAGTGAGAATAACTTCCGGTTGCCATCGGCATTGGAGTTTCGCTAAAAAACTATAGTCTCACCCGCAAAAAAGGGATTTGTCTCGGCAAATCCCTTTTTTGATACATGAAAGCATGGATTTCGAGAGATCAGAAACCGCGTTCTTTCAGTTCATGGACAAGCTGTACATAGAATTCCCGGACGTCAAAATCGGGTACGTTCTCGCGGTTTAAATCTATCATGTCCCCGTGTGAGATACCTCGTGTGCCGGGGACGGTGAGAAAGCGATAGGACGCGCCCCAGGGGAAGGAGCGTTCTCCCACCAGCCCATCGTTGGGGCCGTCAAAGTGGTGACACAGCATATGGGTAAAATTGAGCGGAAACCGCCCGCCTCTTGCCCTGCTGAGCCGGGAGCCGACGCTCTGGTAGTACACGCCGGGCACGTCGGGGGTGTTTTCGTTGAACTCCCGACAGAAAGAGGCGGTCAGATTGGTGACTGCGCCTATAAAGTCAGGGGCGGGGTCCCCCAGTTTCAGCAGCGCGGCATTGTAGGTGTTTGCTACGGCCTGCTGTTGTTTTTGGGGAATCTTCGTAAGCAGATAGTCGGCAAATTCGCAGCCCCGGTGGGGGGTATTGACAGTGGTCAGGGAGGCCACATGCTCGGCCACACCAGGGAGCTGTAGGGCGGCCCTGGCGTCCAGACCGCCCTTGGAATGGCCGATGATGTTTACCTTATCACAGCCGGTCTCCCGAACGATTGAGAGAATGCGGTCCGCTATCTCCTGACCGCTGGAGGCAATGGGGGCGGCGGACTGATGGTTCCCGTAATAGATTTTGGCTCCTTCCGTCTCCAGCGCCTGAGGAATCCTGCCCCAGTAGTTAAAATACCGAAAATCGCGGAAGAAAACGCCGTGCACCATCAAAATGGGATATCTGGTGTTGCAGAGCGCGCTTTCGCAGCGGGACTGTGCCGTCAGTATCTTGCTGCTCTCAAAAGCCACCTCCCGGGAGGCCGTGCGTATGATCCAGAACAGTACGATCAGATTGGCGATGGGGATAAAGCCGCAGATGACGCCGATGACCCGCAGGCGGATGCCCAGCTGCAGGGAGGACAGATAGACCCGCAGCATACCGTTCCAGAAGAGAATGAATTCCGCGCCGAACAACAGCAGGCAGTGCAGCAGCCAGAAACGTAAATTCCCCCGAGCCAGAGGTTCTATGCCGGGCAGCAGACCGCCCATTCCCACAATGGCCACAAGTATGTTGATCAGTGTGCTGGCGGCAAAAATGACCAACAGATTGCAGCCCCGGTTACAGACGCCCAGCCGATAGCTGCAGGGGCGGTTGATGGGCAGAGCGGGGTATAGATTCAGCAAGAGGAACAGCCATGGGGCCAGAGCCCTGAGAAAGCCGGGCATGGCCGTCCGGCCCAGCAGTATGTAACTGGCGGCAAAAACCGCCAGCAGACTGCCCAGTATATATTCTGTAATCTTTTGTATCCTAGACATCTTGGAGACTCCTTTCCTGTTTATGTAATTTGGGTAATTGCGAAACTGTTATTTTGCCAGTACCGAGTTGTGCATATTGTATATTCCATAAGCAGGCATGGCGCAAAGCAGCTGCGCCGCGAACCGTCGGTACCGAGGTTGCTAGCAACCTCGGTACCGCTACGGTGAGAACGGAGCGAGAGCGTGCCTACGCCTCTAAGTATACAATGTGCGCAATGACACGCGTATAGCAACTGAGTTTCGCAACTACCTATTACGTAATACGAATGTATGCTCAATTCGGCGGCGGCAAAGACAACCAATGCGCACCTATTTTTAATATCATACACATTTTATGGCGCGAAGTAAAGTAGATGTCACTTTTTTCCCTTCTTGAACATAACATAGAGCATCAGCCATAAGGAAAAGGGAGGATATGAAAGCCTATGAGAAAAGGGAGAGGAAAAGCATTGCTGGCGGCAGCGCTGGCGGTGGGTATGCTGGCGGGATGCGGAGCCCCCGGGGGAAACGCGGGAGGCGACGGTAAGATGACGCCCGTTACCCTCAATGAGGTAGCGCATTCCATATTTTACGCGCCCATGTATGTGGCAATCGAGGAGGGATATTTTAGGGAGGAAGGTCTGGACGTGACGCTGGTGACGGGTTTTGGCGCCGACAAGACCATGACGGCCGTGCTCACCGGGGACGCGGACATCGGTTTTATGGGCAGCGAATCCACGATCTATACCTATGCGGGGGGAACGGAGGACTATGTGGTGAACTTTGCCCAGCTGACTCAGCGGGCGGGAAACTTTCTGGTGTCCAGAGAGCCCATAGACGACTTTAACTGGGATATGCTGAGAGATCAGGATGTGCTGGGAGGCAGAGCCGGAGGTATGCCCCAGATGGTGTTTGAATATATTCTTCGGAAAAACAATATCGACCCGGCCGCAGACCTGCGGATCGACCAGAGTATTGATTTCGGTTCCACCGCGGCGGCGTTTTCCGGCGGCGACGCGGACTTCACCGTGGAATTTGAGCCACATGCCACGTTGCTGGAGCAGAAAGGGGACGGTTATGTGGTAGCCTCTCTGGGAGAGGATTCCGGTTATGTCCCTTATACCGCTTTCAGCGCCAAAAAGAGTTATATCGAGCAAAACGGCGAGGTGATCCAGGCTTTTACCAACGCCCTGCAGAAAGGGATGGATTATGTGCAAACCCACACCCCGCAGGAGATCGCGGATGTGATCGCGCCTCAGTTTGCCGAAACCGACAAACAGGCACTGGTGACCATAGTTACCAGATATCATGATCAGGATACATGGAAGAGCGATCTGGTCTTTGAAAAAGCATCCTTTGATCTGTTGCAGAACATTCTGGAAGATTCCGGGGTGCTGTCCGAACGTGTACCCTATGAGGATCTGGTAAACACCGCTTTTGCCCAGGAGGCAAAAAAATAACGGAAATTATTTCAGCCGGATATTTTTTTCGGCCCAGAGACGCAGCGCCGTGGCATTGGTGCTGATCTTTTCCAGGGAATCCAATATATGCTGAAAAGCGGGCCTTTCGGATTCGTCAATGTATCCGTCCTCGGATATGGCGATCAGGGAGGCCCTCAGTCCGTCTATATCCTTTAGAGAACCCAGCACCTTCAGCGCCAGACGGTCGAAATCTTCGATACAGACTTCATGTATGCTGCCCCTGCCTATGGGACATTCCTTGGCGCAGTAGGAATTGCACAGCTCCGGCGTGTTATAGGCTTCCGCCATGGCCTTGACCTCCTCGGGATAGGGGGCGATGGTGTCCAACTCGATCCTGGCAAGGCGGGTGCGGTCGATGCCCACGATCTCTGCGGCCTTTTCACGGCTGGAAAAGTCGTCGTTGTTCTCTGCGGCCTCGCAACGTGCGAGATAGTACATATTATCAGCAGCTT
This sequence comes from uncultured Acetatifactor sp., assembly GCA_910577235.1. Lineage (GTDB taxonomy): Bacteria > Bacillota > Clostridia > Lachnospirales > Lachnospiraceae > Acetatifactor. Next base: position 98,172 of record CAJTMX010000001.1, read on the forward strand.
TTGTGGCTTTTTTACCCATAGTGTTTTTAACCTCGCTCATGTAAAATATCAGTAACGGTAAAACAAACTGATTTTAGTGTAACGGACTCGGGCTGTTTTGTAAAGGGAAATATTTATTGGGAAAACTTGCGTGAAACGGTTGAGGAATGTACCGAAATCTGCTAAAATGGAAATAGTTTTAACCGTTAACGACAAATCAGTAACTCGAGGGGTTACATAATAACATTTAGGAGGAGCAACATATGGGATTAATTCAAGCGGCAAAGGACACTATCAACAGCATGCTGGCTGATCAGTGGAGAGAGTATTTTTACTGTGATGCCATGCCCAATGAGATACTGGTGACAAAGGGTAAGATCCGCACCACCGGCAAGAACGGCAACAAGGGTGTGGACAATATCATCACCAACGGTTCCATTATCTCCATCAACGAGGGGCAGTGTATGATCATCGTGGATCAGGGAGAGATCGTGGAGTTCTGCGCGGATGCGGGAGAGTTCGTGTATGATGCCTCCACGGAGCCCAGCCTGTTCTACGGTAATCTGGGCGACAATGTGATGAATACTTTCAAGAATATCGGAAAGCGTTTCACCTTTGGCGGCAACACCGGCAAGGATCAGAGGGTGTATTATTTTAACATCAAGGAGGTCATGAACAATCTGTTCGGAACCGCCAGCCCTATTCCGTTCCGTATCGTGGACAATAATATCGGGCTGGACGTGGACACTTCCGTGAAATGTAACGGACAGTACTCTTTCAAGATTACCGATCCCCTGCTGTTCTATAAGAATGTGTGCGGCAATGTGACCCAGGACTATAACAAGTCCGAGCTGCTGGGTACGCTGAAGACGGAACTGTTGACGGCGCTGCAGCCCGCTCTGGCCAAGATATCCGCCATGGGTATCCGCTACTATGAACTGGCGGGGAACACGGAGCAGATGGCGGCTGCACTGAATGAAGTGCTGAGTGAGAAATGGAGCAATCTGCGGGGTATCGAGATCGTATCTATCGGTTTCAACAGCGTGAAGCTTCCGGAAGATGACGAGAAGATGATAAAGGAGCTGCAGAAGACAGCAGTGCTGCGCAATACCAACATGGCGGCGGCCACTTTGGTAGGCGCGCAGGCGGAGGCCATGAAGGCCGCGGCTTCCAACACCGCTACCGGTCCCATGATGGCTTTTGCGGGCATGAATATGGCAAACCAGGCGGGGGGATTTGACGCCAACGCGCTGTACGCCATGGGAGCGCAACAGCAGGCGGCGGGGCAGCCCGTTCAGCAGGCTCCGGCCCGACAGTCCATGCAGCAGTCTCCCCATATGCAGTCCCCGGTTCTGGGATGGACCTGCAGCTGCGGCAAAAAGGACAATATGGGAAAGTTCTGTGAGGAGTGCGGCAGCAAGAAACCGGAGAATGCCGGTTGGACCTGTACCTGCGGTACGGTAAATCAGGGCAAGTTCTGTATGCAGTGCGGCAGCAAAAAGCCTGCGGGCGCGTCCCTCTATAAATGCGACAAGTGCGGTTGGGAGCCGGAAGATCCCGCCCATCCGCCCAAGTTCTGTCCGGAGTGCGGGGATATATTTGACGACAGCGACATCGTGTCATAGAGAATCCCGGTAAGGCAGATAAGCGCTGGCGGGGCCACCATGGCTGCGCCGGCGTTTTTGCGCGAAAGCGGGGTATAACGGTCAGGGCGGAGCGGGTATAACGCTGGAGATTAGTGCGGAGTGTGGAGGTAGACTGTCGACATGAGCGGAAAAACAATAGGAATAATCATTGTGCTGGTACTGCTGCTGGCGCTGGCAGGGGTGATTTATCTGGCCTACCGCAAGATCAGCGGCACGGTAAAGAGTTACAGCCGGATGATCTTCGGAACGGAGGACGTATTGAAGGGCGTACAGCAGATGGAAGCGGAATATGCCAAAACGCCCAAGTCCGTATCTTCCGCCACGGGACTGTATTTGCCCGGCATTATGAAGGATTTTCCCGAGTTTCATCTGGAGGAGATGAAGAGCAGGGCGCAGAATGTGCTGACTTCCTATCTGCGCGGCGTGGACGGCGGCAACAGTCACCTGCTCACGGAGGGAACCCGGGAACTGCGGGACAAGCTGGACATGCGGATCGGTATGCTGCGAAACGCGGGAATCCGGGAACATTATGAGCGGATCAGGGTACACAGGATCGAGATCTACAAGTACCGCAAGGACAAGGGGCGCAGCAGCATCGTGTTCCAGGCGGCGGTGGAGTATATTCACTATCAGGAGCAAAACGGCGGGGTAGTCAAAGGGCGCAAAGACCGGATGGAGCAGGGCAAGTACAATGTGGAGGTCAGCTATATCCAGGACGTGGAGCTGGTGGAAAATTCATCGGATATGGGGCTGGCCATGGTGTGCCCCAACTGCGGCGCGCCGCTGCCGGCTCTGGGGGCCAAGACCTGCGCCTACTGTGACAGTCCGGTGCTGGAGCTGAATCTCAGGGCGTGGAACTTTACGGATGTGGAAACGGCGGAACGGTAGGGCTGCCATCTGTCCGTATTGCCCCGGCGGGCGGCGGAGTTATGGAAAAACAGTGCAAAGACCGATGCTATATATGGATTGAACCTTCGCGATGTGGAGAATGATAAGAATATGAGTATATATGATACCTTAAACAAAGAACAGAAAGAGGCGGTTATGACCACAGAGGGGCCGCTTCTGTTGCTGGCGGGGGCGGGCTCCGGCAAGACCCGGGTGCTGACCCACAGGATCGCCTATCTGATAGACGAAGCGGGCGTCAATCCCTGGAATATTTTGGCCATCACTTTTACCAACAAGGCTGCCGGGGAGATGCGGGAGAGAGTGGATCATATCGTAGGATTCGGCGCGGATCAGGTGTGGGTGTCCACATTCCACTCCACCTGCGTGCGCATCCTGCGCAGATATATTGACAAGCTGGGGTTTGACAACCATTTTACGATCTATGACACGGACGACCAGAAGACCGTTATCAAGGATGTGTGCAAGCGGCAGATGATCGACACCAAGATGCTGAAAGAGCGGGCGGTACTGTCCGCAATTTCTTCCGCCAAAAATGAGCTTATCTCTCCCAAGGAGTATGAGCTGCAGGCCATGGGGGATTTTCAGAAAAAAAAGATCGCGGCCTGTTATAAGGAGTATCAGCGGGAACTGAAAAAGAGCAACGCTCTGGATTTTGACGATCTGCTGGTCATGACGGTGGAGCTGTTAAAGAGCTGTCCGGAGGTATTGAATCAGTATCAGGAGCGTTTCCGCTATATCATGGTGGACGAGTATCAGGATACCAACACGGCGCAGTTTGAACTGATCCGGCTGTTGGCGGACAAGTACCGCAACCTCTGTGTGGTGGGGGACGACGATCAGTCCATCTATAAGTTTCGCGGTGCCAATATCCGCAATATTCTGGATTATGAGAAGATATATCCCGAGGCCAAGGTCATCAAACTGGAGCAGAATTACCGCTCCACCGGCAATATTCTGGATACGGCCAACGCCGTGATACGCAACAACAGGGGACGCAAGGAGAAGACGCTGTGGACTGCCCGGGATCAGGGCAGCAGGATTCATTTCCGCCAGTTTGACAATGGCTATGAGGAGGCGGAGTATATCTCGGACGACATCGCGGCCCGCGTGAGAAAAGGGGAGATCCGGTACGGCGACTGCGCCATACTCTACCGCACCAACGCCCAGTCAAGGTCGCTGGAGGAGCGGCTGGTAACGGACGGTATGCCTTATAACATAGTGGGCGGGATCAATTTCTATGCCCGGCGTGAGATCAAGGATATCCTGGCTTATCTGAAGACCATTGACAACGGCAGGGACGATCTGGCGGTAAAGCGCATCATCAATGTACCCAAACGGGGAATCGGCAACGCCACACTGGACAAGGTACAGAGTTATGCGGATATGCGGGGCATCACCTTTTATCAGGCTCTGGAGCAGATGGATCAGATCACCAGCCTGGGCAGAGCGGCCACCAAGTTGGAACCCTTTGTAAAGATGATTCAGGTTTTTAAAGCCAAGGCAAAATATTACGGCGTTGTGGACATGATTCATGAGATCATGGATACCATAGATTATGGCACATATCTGCAGGACTTGGACGATGGGGACAGCAATGACAGGATGGAGAATGTGGAAGAGTTTCTCAGCCGGGCCGTGTATTACGAACAGACACATGACGAGATATCTCTGAGTGAGTTTTTGGAGGAGATCGCGCTGGTGGCGGATATTGACAGTCTGGAGAACGGGACGGACCGCATTTTGCTGATGACGCTGCACAGCGCCAAAGGGCTGGAATTCCCCTGCGTATATCTGGCCGGTATGGAGGACGGGCTGTTTCCTGGGTATCTGACCATCAATTCAGATGACCCGGGGGATCTGGAGGAGGAGCGCAGACTGGCCTATGTGGGAATCACCAGAGCCCAGGAGGAGTTGACGCTTACCTATGCCAGATGCCGGATGATCCGGGGAGAGAACCAGTATAATCCCGTGAGCCGTTTTGTGCAGGAGATACCCAGGGAACTGCTGGATAATACCATTCCCCGCGGAGGAGTTCCCAATGGAGGAATTGATGTTTCTTATGGAGGCTCTTTAGGGCAGGGGAGTGCTGCCGGAATCGGTGATTTCCGTCCCAAGGCTATTCTGCGGCCCAGGGTGACGCCCAAAGAAAGTAAGCCCTATATCGCTCAAGGCATCGGAAGTCTGAACAAGATAGCCGGAATCACAAAAGGGGACAGCATGGAGACTCTTGGAGACCTTGAGTATCGCCAGGGAGACCGCGTAAAGCATCTGAAATACGGAGAGGGCACTGTGGAACAGATTGTCAGGGAACCTCGGGATTATAAAGTCACGGTGATTTTTGACAGGGCCGGACAGAAAATAATGTACGCGTCCTTTGCAAAACTAAAAAAAGTGTAGTAAATTGATCGCATTTGTGGTATTCTATAGTTGATAGCATATCAGAAAGGAAGATTGTGATATGAATTTAACAGAGTTGAAGAAACTGAGTGAGCTGCTGGGCAGCAAAAAGGAAGAGGAAAAGAAAGGAAACGTGCTGGTGTGGATTCTGGCGATCATCGGTGTGGTTGCGGCTGTAGCTGCCATTGCCTATGCGGTGTACCGCTATTTCACCCCTGCGTATCTGGAAGACTTTGAAGACGACTTCGAGGACGAGTTCGAGGACGAGGACGAGGACGATGAGGAGGATATCTTCGAGGACGAGGGAGATAACTAGCACACGGCAGGGTGGCGTTAAAGTGATGCCCATATTATGCGGAGTTGCACTTCTAAATACCAATTAGAGCGGTACTGCGGACAAAGTCGGCGGTATGCATGCAGAGATATGTTTGATAGAATACACTCAAATATTGATTGGTATGCCAGCTGAAACGGGTGTAGGGGTATAAGCATGAAAAAAGGACAGGTGTATACAGGAATCGTAGAGCGCGTGGAGTTTCCCAATAAGGGCATCGTCAGAGCCGGGGAGGAAACCTGCGTGGTAAAGAACAGCCTGCCCGGACAGAAAGTTTCTTTCCTCGTTAATAAGGTTAGACATGGGAAGGCGGAGGCCAGACTTTTGGAGGTGATAGAATCGTCCCCTCTGGAGACTGGCGATCCGTGTTCCCATTTTGGCTTGTGCGGAGGCTGTACCTATCTGTCTCTGCCTTATGAGGAACAACTGCAGATCAAGGAGCGGCAGGTTAAGGAACTGCTGGAACGGGCGCTAAGTAAGCAGGAAGAGTCCTGGCAGTGGGAGGGTATAAAGGGTAGCCCTCAGCCTTGCGAATACAGAAATAAAATGGAGTTTTCTTTTGGGGACGAGGTGAAAGACGGTCCGCTGTCTCTTGGAATGCACAGACGGGGTAGTATGTATGATGTGGTGCATGTACATGATTGTAAGATCGTGGATGAAGACTACAGGCGGATATTGAAGGCGGTGCTGGGCTATTTTCAGGCTATGGGCACGGGATTTCATCATAAGATGCGGCACGACGGATTTCTGCGCCATCTGCTGGTGCGCAAGGCGGCCAGGACGGGAGAGATCCTGGTGGCGCTGGTGACGTCCTCCCAGGCTCCCCGGGGCGGTATATACGGGCAGCAGGGAGATATGGGAGAGATACGGGCGCTGACAGAAGGATTTTGTCAGTGCCTGCTGGAGCTGCAAAAACGCGGGGAACTGGACGGTGTTTTGACGGGTATATTACATATTACCAACGACTCTCTGGCGGATGTGGTGCAGAGTGACCGCACGGATATTCTGTTCGGACGGGACTACATCTATGAGGAGTTGCTGGGACTGAGGTTTAAGATATCTACGTTTTCTTTTTTCCAGACCAATACCTACAGCGCCGAAGTGCTGTATGAGACGGCCAGGGAATATGTGGGAAAAGCGGGAGATCAGACAGATGCGTGTAACCGGGCGGCGGGGGATACTGCCGTGGAAAGTTCAAGGCCGGGCAGAGGGAAACTGCTCTATGACCTGTACAGCGGAACGGGCACTATCGCTCAGCTGATGGCAGCGGCGGCAGACCGTGTCATCGGCGTGGAGATCGTTGAGGAGGCTGTGGAGGCTGCCCGGGAGAACGCGGCGTTAAACGGGTTACAGAACTGTGAATTCATAGCCGGGGACGTGCTGAAGGTGCTGGACGAGCTGACGGAGAAACCGGATATGATCGTTTTGGACCCGCCTCGGGACGGCATCCATCCCAAGGCCTTGCCCAAGATCATCGGTTACGGTGTGGAGCGGATCGTGTATATCTCCTGCAAACCCACCAGTCTGGCCAGGGATTTGGAGGCGTTCCTGGAGGGCGGGTATCGTGTGGAGCGGGCCGTGGCGGTGGATCAGTTCCCTTGGACGGCAAATGTGGAGACGGTGTGTTTGCTGTCCAAACCAGATGCCGGGCATTATAATTGAGGTAAGCATAATTGTGGCTTTATCGGGAGAGGATCAAAAGTGTCTGTCAGAGAAAGAAACAGCAATTATAGTATTGCTGATTTGGTGAATGGCCGGTGGTCGATGTCTACGCTTTAGTATTTTCTGCGGCATACCTGAAAAAAACAATCCAGAACAGTACTCCGGCCAAGGCCAGCGCACAGCCCAGGCCGCTGTAGAACACGGCTATGAAAACGTCCGGCACCAGTCCGGACGAGCGCAGCCAGATGCCGCCGCTCATCATCACTGCCATGATGCAATAGGACTTAATATCAAAGAAGTGCCACAGGGGCCGATATTCCTCCGGGTATCCTTTTATCCGTTTGGTATGCTTTATGCTCATCTTAAAAAACATCAACCCGAAAGCGCAGAATACCGCCAGGGATAACAGCAGGTGAACCCATGTGATCCGCTGCAGCAGCCGGTAAGAGAGAATGCCCAGCCTGGCTACATTCAGGCCGGCGATCAGCCATACGCATCCGGCAACTGCCAGCAATGTGCGTTTTTTTACATGGTAAAAAGGATGCCTGCGCATAGGTTTACCTCCCGTTTGCGGCTGTTTTTCTCAGGGAGAGCAGCAGCAAAACGATTCCGGTGCCGGTCAGGATATGTCCGATGCCCGCCATACCGGAAATGGCAGCCGACGCGCCGGAGGAAAGGGTAAGTCCCAGCACCTGGGTCACACCCCGAACCAACAGCATGACGCCGGTCAGCGGTACTCCTATGTTGTATATCCACATAAAGGCCCGGAACATCCTGCTCTCTGTCAGGTCGCAATGAACCGAGAACAGAGCTATCAACAGAAATATCAGCATTCCTAACAGGAATAGATGCGTATGTACTTTTCCAAGCGCCGTCGCGCCTGTAAAACCGTTGAATTTGGTGAATTCACGGTAGAAGACGCCGCCGGCCATGGCGGCAACGGCATAGTACAGAGAGAGATTTAAGTATTTTTTCATATGGCTATATTCCTTTCTGTTTATAGGTAAATTACCCGGTGTATCATATCGATCAATATAGTGCAGCTTTCGTTTTTTCTTATCAGGAGCAGCAGAATATTATCTAACACAAAATCAATAAAGGCGGACTGCGGGAAGGACGGAGAAAATGCTGTCTCATTGACTTGCGGATCTGCCTGCAGCGCTGCCAGCATTCCGGCCTTCATATGGTCAAAATATTGTTCCATGGTGCTTTTTGCCTGCCCTTCTTTTGATTTGGCGAAGGCGGCGGAGTGGGCCGTGATAAAATGGGGATATTTGACTGCTCCGTTTTTGGCACGATCAAACAGGCGATTTACGTAAGCGGGAAATGACTCCACGGTTTCCCGGCCTTCGTCTCCGTGAAAGATTTCTTTCCAGATGCTTTCCACCGTAGCGATCAGCAAATCATCTTTATTGGAGTAATAATTGTACAGAGTCCCCGGGGCGATGCCGCATTGTTCTGCTACCCGGCGCATTGTGAGCGTCTCAAGCCCCTGGGTGGCTGCAATCTGATGGCACACCTGTATAATGGTTTCTTTAGACGTAGCTTCCTGGTTCATCCAGTGTCCCTCCAACATGAACGATGTTCATTATAGCATAAAAATCCAGCTTACTCAATAGAAAATGAAATATTATAAAAATGTTATATTTTGCTTGACAATCTATTTCCAATATGTTAATTTCATATCAAAGCAAAAGATTTCCAAGGATTAATCCTGTAAAGCGGTTTACCGCATCTGATGAACGTCTTGTTCTCTTTTTGAAATCCTGCTTTTATTTTCCCGGATATAAAAATTAATAAAGCAGGAGAAGAGAACGCAGAGATCATTTTCTCTTTCTGCTACGTGCTTAAGGAGGAATGTAAATGGACAATGCGGTAAAAACTCCGTTAGAGGAATTGAACCTGACAGACAGGTTTTTGTTTGCTGAAACCATGGATGAGCCGGAGGCATATGAGGCCATGGTGAGTATCCTGTTAGAAAATGAAATAGAGCTGCTGGAGCGAGCTCAGACGGAGAAGGAACTGCGGGTCTCTCCCGAACTGCGGGCGGTACGGTTAGATGTGGTCGGTATGGACAAGGATGGACAGGTCTATTTTACCGAAATGCAGAAGACGGATACCAAGAATTTAGAGAAGAGGAGCCGATATTATCAAGCGCAGCTGGATGTGTCTCTGCTGGAGCCGGGATGCAGTAACTTTAATGATTTAAATGACAGTTGCATGATTTTGGTAGCGCCCTTTGATCTGTTTGGCTATGGATTGTATCGGTATACTTTTGTCGGACAGTGCAAGGAGATTCCGGGTCTTACGCTGCGGGATGGAGCCATGAGAATTTTTATCAACACCCATGGAACTGACAGGGAGAATTTTTCTCGGGAATTTTTGGATTTTATGGAATATATTAACGATACCAGAGATGTGGTAGCTGGCCGAAGCGAGAGTCTTCGGTTGAAACTGATTCACAGCAAGGTGGAGAAAATCCGCCGTTCTGAGAAATGTGGGGTGAAATATATGCAGAGATGGGAAGAGATTGCGTACGCGCGTCAGGACGGACACAGTGCCGGCTATGAAGAAGCACGCAGGGAGGGGATATTGCGGGATGTCACCGTTGTCTGTAAGAAACTGGTAAAAGGAAAAAGCGAGGAACAGATTGCGGACGAACTGGAGCAGGAGCCGGAAAAAGTATCCCGGATATGCTGTATTGCGAAAAAATATGCCCCTGTATACAATCCGGACATAATATGGCAGGAATTAGTTGACGGCATTAAGTAGCCCGTTGCGGAGTCCTGTATAGGAAATCCCAATCCTCCATAAGCTATAGTTTATTCTATGGCATGGAGGATTTTTTTATGAGAAAATCACTTTGGACAGACACGGTGACGCTGCCGGAGCGGGAAGCGCTGCAGGGGGATGTGAAAACGGAAGTGCTGGTCATTGGCGGAGGTATATGCGGAATCCTCTGCGCGTATCTGCTGAAAAAGGCAGGGGTGGACTGCCTGTTGGTGGAGGGAGACAGGATTGCCGGAGGTATCACGGCAAACACTACGGCCAAGGTTACTTCCCAGCATGGGCTGATCTATGACCGGATGACACATGCTCTGGGACAGGAGCAGGCCCGGGTCTATCTGGAGGCCAATGAGAAAGCGCTGGAAAAATTCCGGGAGCTTTGCGCGCAGATTGACTGCGACTGGGAGGAACAGACTGCTTTTGTGTATTCCAGATCGGATCGTGAGAAGATTGAGCGTGAGGTACAGGCTGTAAATGCTCTGGGTTTTCCGGCGGAGTTTGTCTCCCGGCTCCCGTTACCGTTCTCCGTGGAGGGAGCGGTAGCATTCCCCCGTCAGGCACAGTTCCATCCGCTTAAGTTTTTGGAGGGAATTATCCGGGATCTGCCTATATATGAGCATACTTTCGTAAAAAATATAGAGGGTCACACGGCGGTCACTTCCCATGGAAAGATACAGGCGGATCAGTTCATCGTAGCCACACATTTTCCCTTTATCAACCGGCATGGCAGCTATTTTATGAAACTATACCAACAGCGCTCCTATGTGCTGGCTCTGGAGCAGGCGGCCCGATTGGGCGGCATGTATATTGACGAGGCCCAGGGAGGCTTGTCTTTTCGCAGCTATGGGGATCTGCTTTTGCTGGGAGGAGGCGGCCACCGCACAGGCAAGAAGGGTGGCGGCTGGGCGGTTTTGGAGGAATTTGCCTCTGAAACGTATCCTCGGTCTATAGTTAAATACCGTTGGGCCGCGCAGGACTGTATGAGCCTGGACGGACTACCCTATATCGGACGGTACAGCGCCGGGACAAAGAATATGTTTGTAGCTACCGGATTTCAGAAGTGGGGGATGACTACCTCTATGGCGGCGGCGCTGCTCCTCTGCGATCTGGTACAGGGCAGGGATAATGCATGGGCGAAGGTATTCTCCCCCAGCCGCAGTATGATAAAGCCTCAGCTGTTTCTAAATGCTTTGGAGGCGACGGCAAATCTGCTCACGCCGTCCTTGAAACGCTGTCCTCATATGGGATGTGCCCTGAAGTGGAATGTCCGGGAACGCACCTGGGATTGCCCCTGTCATGGCTCGCGGTTTGAGCGGGACGGGGCGCTGATCGACAATCCGGCCAAGAGGGGATGTAAATGTCTGGGGAACGGTGATAAATAGAGATGCCCGTATTAAAAACGAGCATTTCCCTGACTGATTGTATTCGGGAACAGACCGGATGCAATAGTAGAGGAAGAGCTGTGGACGGAGAATTGGAGTCGGTCTTTGGCGGGGAAAGTGCATGGGAACATTCCAATGGGCGGTTTGTGCCATCGGTATAAAGCAGCATGCATTTTTCCCGATATAATACATAGCAACGGAAAAAGAAGCGCAATAACCGGCAACGGGTCGAGGAGGACAACATGAGGATTACGACACAGATGTTAAATGAAACGGCGAGGAAGACGGGTGTACCGATCAATAATACCTCGCTGCTGAACCATATTAACGGTGGTTCGGACGGCGATCTGCTCAAGGTTTTGAACAAGGGAAAAACCAACGGGGCGGACACAAAGCAGAAGAGCAACTATGAGAAATTGGAGAAGGAGGCCGATGGGCTGAAAAAGAAAGCGGACAGCCTCGCGGCAAAGGGAGAGGAGTCTCTGTACGCGAAAGCCCGGGAGAGCGGGGATCTGACAGAGCTGTGCAAGGAGGCCCAGGAGTTGGCGGAGAGCTTTAACAATACGATGAAGATCTTGCAGTCTTCCCCTGAGTCATTGAATAAATATTACGCCCAGATGTTGCAGGAGGCGGCGGAGGATAACGGTGAGGCTCTGGCTGCTATCGGAATAACCATATCCAAGGACGGCAAGGCTACAGTGGACAGTGACAAGCTGAAAGCGGCGGATGTTGACGCGCTGGAGAAAGCGCTGGGTTCCTCCAATGACTTCACTGCCAAGGTTTCGTTTTTGGCGGGCCGGATATCCGACAACGCCCAGGCAGGCGCGAAGAGCCTTTCCAGCCAGTACGGGCGGAGCGGCAGCCTTCTCTCTTCGGCGGACGGCAAATACAGTTTTTGGGGTTAAATAATTTCGCAGACATAATGACAAACATATGAAACGTCCCGGAGACATCAGATTTCCGGGACGTTTTTACGCGGATATAAAAGTTTATGGCGGCAGCAACACGGTTTTGCGCAGGGCTGCGGAAGAAAATGATTGAGCTGTGGCGCAATATATGCTACCATATTCTCACATATAAAACAGGCCATCAACAGGCGTATTTGAGAGACTGGCCCGGCGAGAAAGCGTGGATCATCAGGAGGATTTACCATGATATATACCGTAACCTTTAACCCTGCCATCGATTATATGGTGCATGTGGAAGATATGCGGATAGGAGATATAAACCGTCTTACCTCAGAGGAGATATATTGCGGAGGAAAAGGGATCAACGTCTCGCTGGTACTGCGCGAGTTGGGGATTCCCTCCCGTGCGATGGGATTTGTGGCCGGATTTACGGGAAAGGCGTTGGAGGAAGGGATTTCCCAGAGCGGTATTGAGACCGACTTTGTTCATCTGGAAAAGGGCTGTACCCGGATCAATGTGAAGATCCGGTCAGGGCAGGAGACAGACCTTAACGGCCAGGGGCCGGAGATCGACGAAAAAGCGCTGGCTCTGCTCTATAAAAAGCTGGATAAAATACAGGACGGCGATGTGTTGGTACTGGCGGGCAGCATACCCGGCAGTCTGCCGCCGAATATCTATGAAGACATATTGGCTCATCTGTCACGAAAGGAGATCAAAACGGTGGTAGACGCCGCAGGGGATCTTCTGGTGAATGTGCTGAAATATAAACCGTTTTTGGTGAAACCCAATCATCATGAGCTGGGTGAGATATTTGGAAAAGAGCTTTCCAGTATGGATGAGATCGTGAACTATGCAAAAAAAATCAGGGATATGGGGGCTGTGAATGTGCTGATCTCCATGGCCCAGGACGGTGCGGTGCTGGTGAACGAGTTCGGTGAAGTCCGCAGATGCGGGGTTTGCAGGGGGACATTGGTGAGCTCGGTGGGCGCGGGCGACTCCATGGTGGCGGGATTTATCGCGGGCTTGACAAAAGGGGATTACAGGTACGCGCTGAAATTGGGCACTGCCGCGGGGGGAGCCACCGCTTTTTCCAAAGGGCTTGCGAAAAAGGACGATATCTACGAATTGTTAAAGCAGTTGCTGTAAGGAAGATCCGGCGGGGGTTGGAGATGAGAAAATATGCAGGTAAAGGCGTATACGGCGCTGTCGCAATGGGGAAGATCGCCGTTTTCAAAAGAGATGAGACTGTTGTGAAACCGCGTCATGCGGAGGACGTTTTGCATGAAAAAGCAAGGCTGGCAGAGGCCCGGACAGCCGCCGTGAAGCAGCTGCAAGAGATATATGGCAGGGCGCTGCGGGAAGTGGGCGAGGCCGATGCCCGGATATTTGACATCCACATGATGCTGCTGGAAGATGTGGGCTACAACGACTATATCAATAATATAATAGAGAGCCGACAGGTGAACGCGGAATACGCGGTGTCAGCGGCAGCGGATTATTTTGCGGGTATGTTTGCCTCTATGGAGGATGACGACATGAGAGCCAGGGCGGCGGATGTGAGAGATATTTCGGATCGTCTGATCGCCAATCTCAGGGGGAAGAGCGTCAGGCAGCGGGAATCGGCGGAAAAGGTGATCCTCTGCGCCACGGATCTGTCCCCCAGCGAAACGGTATCTTTGGACAGAGAAAAAATCCTGGCATTTGTGACGGCGCATGGCTCCGTAAGCTCTCATACGGCAATCCTGGCCCGCAGTATGGGCATACCGGCAGTCGTGGGTGTGGGCGACGCTTTTCTCGCGGAGGTATCGGAGGGCAGCAGGGGCATTGTGGACGGATATGCGGGAGAGATCATTGTGGACCCTGACGGGGAGACCTGTAATATGTTTGCCGAAAGGCAGCAGGAGGACGAGGAGAGGAAACGGCTTTTGCAGCAGTTAAAGGGCAAGGAAAACATCACTTTAGACGGCAGAAAAGTACGGGTATTCGCCAATATCGGAGACATCCGGGATATCGATGCGGCGCTGCAAAACGATGCCGGGGGCATCGGTCTTTTTCGCAGTGAATTCCTGTATCTGGAGAACAGGGATTACCCCACTGAGGAGCAGCAGCTTTCCGCCTATAAGAAAGTGCTGGAGAATATGGGCGGCAAGAAGGTGATCATTCGGACCCTGGATATCGGCGCGGATAAGCAGGCAGATTACTTTGGGCTGAAAAAAGAGGAGAATCCAGCTTTGGGATACCGTGCCATAAGGATATGTCTTACCAGGCCGGAGATCTTTAAGACGCAGCTGCGGGCTCTGTACCGCGCCTCCGTATACGGCAATATGGGTATACTGTTCCCCATGATCGCCAGTGTGGCGGAACTGGAAAAAGTATTGGAAATGTGCCGGGAAGTGAGGGAGGAGTTGGACGCTCAGGGGGTGCTATACTCTTCCGATGTGGAGCTGGGGATTATGATCGAGACCCCCGCCGCGGCCATCATCAGCGACAGACTGGCTCCCATGGTGGATTTTTTCAGCGTGGGCACCAATGATCTGACTCAGTACACTCTGGCATGCGACAGGCAGAACCCGGATATCCAGGCATTTGTGGACCCCCATCACGAGGCGGTTCTGCGACTGATCGGGATGAGCGCCGACAATGCCCATCTGTATGGGGCTTGGATTGGCATCTGCGGCGAGCTGGCGGCGGACACGAGCCTGACCGAGACATTTCTGCGCATGGGCATCGATGAACTGTCCGTAGCCCCGTCTTTTGTTCTTAAGCTGCGGGATAAGGTGCGCAGTCTGGATCTGTCTCTATAAATAGGTGAAATATGATAACAGGGATACCGTGGACTGCCAACGCGAGGGAGAAAGCGGTTTGGGCTGAGTTTAGCGGAGTATAAGCTTTTTATGCCGGGGAGTCCCGGACAGACGCCGGAGATTCGTATTGTGTGGCGGCTGCGAAACTATCAAGGATAACAATTTTTAGAGAGAGTCTGGCGCGGGCCAGGCTCTTTTTAGGGCCAGACGCTTTTTAAAAAATAAAATGGGAGGAGACATATACAGAATTTTTCAGATATCCTATAATAGCCCGTATACGGGCTACATACCTAAATAGCATTATGTACAATTTTGATAAGGTAAACGTAGGAAAATGGATGGAGACAGGATGAAGGCTCAGGAAGCGCTGGTTAAGAGAATCAATGGGCTGTGTAAAAAACACCAGATCTCTGTTAATCGTCTTGCGACACTGGCCGGCATGAATCCTTCCACTATGAAAAATATTGTATATGGGCTCAGTCGGAACACAGGCATTGAGACGGTTGCGAAGATATGCTGCGGTCTGAATATGACGGTGGCGGATTTTTTTGAAGACGAGGTGTTCCGCAGGATAGATCAGGAGGCGGATTAGTCGGGTTAGAATACGGCAGACAGGGCCGGCGGTATGCGTGGAAAAGGCAAGTGTAACGGTAAAAGGGAAAAGAATGCATAATAATTGTTTGGGGAGACCTCCTCCGGCAGATATGTAATCGTGTGGAATCAACACAACGCCGGATTAAAATCATTGACAGGAGGGGAACATATGAATAGAACAGCGGCAGTTCATATTGCCTATATGGGATATCAGGCCCAGAATATGCTGCTGGAGGTGCAGTTTCATCAGGACGGCAGGAGGTATTGTTACCGGGAGGTGCCGGAGGAACTTTGGTATCGCATGAAACAGGCCAGCTCCATTGACCGTTTTTTTAATACATTTATACTGAATCAATTTGAAGAGCAAATAAGGGGCTTGTAAAACAGGCCCTTTTTCCCTTGAAAAATCCTTTTTTTCATGTTAATATAATTTTGAAGTTTTTCTTTTAACAGAAGGGTTGGTATGCTATAATGGAAAATGAACGGAGTTTCCAGGGGGATGCCAGACGCCGGAGAGTACGGCGATTGAAAAGGATGATCGTTCTGACAGCGCTGATGTGGATGATTCTTCCCGTGGGACTTAGCATAGTACTCTTTGGAAAGGTAAGGGCGTTAAACGGGCAGCTGGTGGAGACGCAGGGGTATCTGCAGCGGATGGAGGAGGCGATAGCCCGGCAGGAACAGGCAGCCGGTGAAGAGCCGCCACCGGAGCAGCTCAGCAGGAAAGAGGTCATCGTGACGGCTCCCGTGGCTGGCGCGGACGGACAGAGCGAAGACGTGTCGGCGGTAGAACCGGAGGCGGCGCACAAAGTATATCTGACTTTTGACGACGGTCCCAGCAAATATACGGAAGAGATTTTGGACATCCTTGACATATATGACGTGAAAGCAACTTTTTTTGTGTTGGGCAAGGAGAATGAATATTCTATCGAGATGCTGAAGGAGATCGCGGAGCGGGGGCACACCGTTGGGATGCATTCCTATTCCCATAAATATGCGGATGTGTATCGCTCGGTGGATGATTTTTCTGCTGATTTTTATAAGATATATTCGTATATTTTGGAAAACACGGGAATACAGAGTATCTGCTACCGGTTTCCGGGGGGCAGTTCCAATACGATCAGCGATATAGACATGCATGTATTCGCGGATTTTCTGGCGGAGCACGAGATTGAATTCTATGATTGGAATGTTTCGTCCGGTGACGGAGGCAGCGTACTGTTGGATGTGGACACGCTGGTACAAAACTCCACCCGGGATATTGCGAGACATGAGACATCTATCATACTGATGCATGACGCGGCGTCCCGCTCTACCACAGTGGAGGCTTTGCCGCAGATCATAGAGAGTATTTTGGCGATGGAGGATACGGTCATACTGCCGATCACCGAGGACACCACGCCGGTTCATCATATTCATTAAGTGATAGCAGATAAAACAGAATGGAGGAAGAGAAACATGGGATTTTTCTCAGATTTAAAAGAAGATCTGTCTCAGGCGGTCAATGAGTTGATGCCCGAGGAAGAGCAGACTCCGGAGGAAGGGTTTGGAGATATCAACGAGATGCTTGAGAGAGTGGATTCCATTGTGGTTGAGGATGTGGAGCAGGAGTCGGCCGAAACAGCAGAAGACGTTGCGGAAGGAATCGGTGAGGAATTGCCGGAGACATCGGCGCAGGAGTTCTATGGACAGCTCCAGGAGCCGCCTGTAGAGGAGCTTTACGGACAGGTTCCAGAGACATCTGCACAGGAGCCTGATGGGCAGATGTCAGAGGCATCCGAGCAGGAATCCGTGGAAGAGACCACATCCGTACAGAGTCTGGAGATGGAGCTGGCGGCCGCGTTGGAGGAGCCTTCAGGCGCGGAGCAGCCCGAAACGGATATGGATCTGGAAAAGATGTTGGAGAGCGCGCTGGCAGCCAACGACATGAGCGCGGCGCCCATATATGAAGAAGAGACAGTAGCTGAAAATCAGAAGGAGACAAAGGGGGAATCAAAAGTGGCAGAGATGATTAACGCAAGGATGGTTTCGGATGAGACATCTTCTATTACGGCAGGTATGACTATCAACGGCGATGTGATTAGCGAGGGTTCGCTGGATCTGATCGGCTGTGTGAACGGCAATATCGAGATTCTGGGCAAGCTGAATGTGACCGGCTATATAAACGGCAATTCCAAGGCGGCGGAGATATACGCGGACAATGCCAAGATCAACGGTGAAGTTGTCAGCGAGGGTGCCGTGAAGATCGGTTCCAGCTCCGTAGTCATCGGCAACATTATTGCCACCAGCGCAGTCATAGCAGGCGCCGTCAAGGGCGATATCGATGTCAAAGGTCCCGTAATCCTGGATACTTCGGCTATCGTGATGGGTAATATCAAGTCCAAGTCCGTGCAGATCAACAACGGCGCGGTGATCGAGGGTATGTGTTCTCAGTGCTATGCGGAGGTGAACCCCATATCTTTCTTTGACGATTACAAGCCGGAAGTAAAGAAGGGTAAAAAGCAGGCTTAGTTCAGTGAAAGGAACGGGGAAAATATGCAGCGCATTTTGTTAAAACTGAGCGGCGAGGCTCTGGCGGGAGAGAAAAAGACCGGATTCGATGAGGAGACGGTCAAAGGCGTGGCATTACAGGTGAAACAGCTGGTGGACGATGGTATTCAGGTAGGCATCGTGATCGGCGGAGGAAATTTCTGGCGCGGGCGTTCCAGTGAGAATATTGACCGCACCAAGGCCGATCAGATCGGTATGCTGGCAACGGTGATGAACTGTATCTATGTGTCGGAAATCTTCCGTTCCGTGGGGATGATGACAGGAATTTTGACTCCTTTTGAATGCGGTTCGTTTACAAAGCTATTTTCCAAGGACAGGGCCAACAAATATTTTGCCAAGGGTATTGTAGTCTTCTTTGCCGGGGGTACGGGACATCCCTATTTCTCCACGGATACCGGCGTGGTACTGCGGGCCATTGAGGTGGATGCGGATGTGATCCTGCTGGCCAAATCCATAGACGGAGTTTACGATGATGACCCCAACAAGAATCCGGCGGCCAGGAAATACGATGAAGTGCCGATAGACGAAGTGATCGCCAAAAATCTACAGGTGGTGGATATGACAGCTTCCATAATGGCAAGGGACAACAGGATGCCCATGTGGGTATTTGGCTTAAATCAGGAAAACAGTATTGTGAACACGGTGAAGGGTAAATTTGACGGTACCAAAGTCACCGTATAAAAACCAAATGCAATGACACGGACAGAGTCTGTGTTATGCGGAAAGAGGCAAGTATGGATGCGAGATTGCAACAGTATGACGATAAAATGAGAAAGGCATATGAGTATCTGGAGTCCGACTACGGCACGATCAGAGCAGGGCGCGCCAATCCTCATGTGCTCGACAAGATACGTGTGAACTATTACGGTACACCTACGCCGATTCAGCAGGTGGGTAATGTGACGGTGCCTGAGGCGCGGATCATTCAGATTGCTCCATGGGAGAGAAATATGCTGAAAGAGATCGAGAAGGCCATTCAGACCTCCGATCTGGGGATTAATCCTTCCAACGACGGCAGCGTGATCCGTCTGGTATTTCCGGAGTTGACAGAGGAGCGCAGAAAGGATCTGGTCAAGGAAGTCAAGAAGAAAGCTGAGGAGGGTAAGGTTGCGGTGCGCAACATCCGCAGAGACGGCAACGATTCCCTTAAGAAACTGGCCAAGACAGAGATTTCCGAGGACGAGATCAAGCAACTTGAAGAAAGCCTGCAGAAACTGACAGACAAGTATATCAAGGACATTGATGCTCTGATGGAGGTAAAATCCAAGGAGATCATGACCGTATAAGCGATGTGACACAGCACAATGGATAGTGGGGAGGGACAGTCGTCATCCGGCGGGGTGGGACTGCTCCCTTTCCATGCATTTACGGGTATACATGGACTGACGGAATATGCCAAGCCATGTCTGTAATATTCATGAGCGTAGGGATGAGGGAGCGAAGAGAGCATGACAGAGAATGACAAAGAGGGATGGAAGATCCCGCCACATGTGGCAATTATTTTAGACGGCAACGGTCGTTGGGCGAAGTCCAAGGGAATGCCCCGGAACATGGGGCATGTGGAGGGAGCCAAGAATGTGGAGGTGATCTGCGAGGAGGCATACCGCATGGGAATCCAGTATCTGACGGTGTATGCCTTTTCAACAGAGAACTGGACCCGCCCCAAGGATGAGGTGGACGCGCTGATGCGCCTGCTGCGCAATTATATGAAGACCTGTCTGAAAACGGCGGAGAAAAACCGTATGTGCGTTCGGGTGCTGGGAGAGAAGTCCCGGCTGGATGAAGACATCAGGGTACGGATTCAGGAGCTGGAGGAGGCTACAAAGAATAATGACGGCCTTCATTTTCAGATTGCCATCAACTACGGAGGACGGGACGAGATCGTCCGGGCCATGCGGCATATGGGGCAGGATATCCAGAGAGGTGTGTTAGCGCCCCGGGAAATCACGGAGCACACCGTTAGCGAGTATCTGGACACGTATGATATCCCGGAACCGGATCTGCTGATCCGCACCTGCAATGAGCAGCGGATATCCAATTTTTTGCTGTGGCAATTGGCCTACACGGAATTTTACTTTACTCCGGTGGCCTGGCCAGACTTTGACAAGGGAGAATTGGCCAAGGCTATAGAGGCATATAATCATAGAGACAGGAGATATGGCAGGGTCTCCCAGGAGTGAACTTTTTCTACGAATAAAAGCGGCATCGCAGGTTATCTGTGATATGCGGAAATGAGGCAAACGAATGTTTTGGACCAGACTCTTCAGCGGTATCGTCATGGTGGTCGTAGCGCTGGCGACCATGTGGCTGGGCGGGCCTTATCTGGCAGGAATACTGCTGCTGATCTCCCTGGCGGGATTTCGGGAACTGACAAAGGCACAAAAGGTAAATACGGCGGAAAAAGGCTTTAACGGATTGGAGATTGCGGGGCTGGCAGGGGTGGTGCTCTACTATGCGGTCATGTATATCTGGCAGGACACCACACTTTTGCTGATGTGCATCGTTTTGGTGTTTATGGCGGAGATGTTTCTGTATGTGGCTCTGTTCCCCAGATATCATGCGCGACAGGTGGTCGCGGCGGTTTTCTCTTTCCTGTATGCGCCGGTGATGCTCTCTTTTATGTATATGACGAGAGCGGGACGACTGGGTATATATCTGGTGTGGCTGATATTGATAAGCTCTTGGGGATGCGATACCTGTGCTTACTGCGTGGGTAAACTGATAGGCAGAAAAAAGATTTTTCCGGTTCTCAGTCCCCACAAGTCGTTGGAGGGTTGTATAGGCGGTGTGGCCGGGGCGGCGCTGTTGGGCGGGCTTTATGCCTATTTTGTGATAGAGCCGGTGGTTCCGGACGAAAAAGTGCTGTGGGTCATTGTGTTTATCAGCGCCGTGGGCGCGCTGATGTCCATGGTGGGCGATCTGGCGGCCTCCGCCATCAAGAGAAACTACGAGATTAAAGATTACGGGAAAATCCTGCCGGGTCATGGAGGTATTATGGACCGGTTTGACAGTGTGATCGTTACGGCTCCCATGATTTATTTTCTGTCTGTGCTGCTACTCAACGCGGCAAGATAACGGGACAACGCAATATCGCAGACAGCCGGCGGCGCCGAATACAGAATGATGTAATACCACAGGCATAGTAGGCGGTATGCGGGGAAGTGGATTACGGAATGACGCAATACCGCGGGCATAGTAGGCGGTATGCGGGGAAGTGGATTACGGAATGACGCAATGCCGCGGGCATAGTAGGCGGTATGCGGGGAAGTGGATTGCTGAATGACGCAATGCCACTGGCACAGCCAGCGGTATGCAGGGAAGAGGATAGGGTAGGATGAAGAGGATAGCAATACTGGGTTCCACCGGTTCCATCGGCACACAGACCTTAGAGATCGTTAGAAATAACGGGGGGGAACTGGAGGTAGAAGCTCTGGCAGCAAGCAGCAATGTTGCCTTGATGGAGGAACAGATCAGGGAGTTCCATCCCCGGACAGTGGTCATGTGGTCTGAGGAGGCGGCAAAGGAACTGCGGATTCGTGTGGCGGACTGCAAGGTGCAGGTGCTGCAGGGTATGGACGGACTGCTGGAGATCGCAGTTATGCCGCTAGTTCAGGTATTAGTTACGGCAATTGTGGGAATGATTGGTATCAGGCCCACTATAGCGGCTATCAAGGCCGGGAAGGATATTGCTCTGGCCAACAAGGAGACATTGGTATGCGCGGGGCATATCATTATGCCTCTGGCCCGAGAGTGCGGCGTGTCCATATTGCCTGTGGACAGCGAACACAGCGCCATCTTTCAATCGCTGAACGGAGAACCCAGAGAGAGGATCAGCAGGATACTTCTAACTGCCTCGGGAGGGCCTTTTCGCGGAAAAACAAGGGATCAATTGGAACAGATTAAGCCGGAGGACGCTTTGAAACATCCGAACTGGAACATGGGGAGAAAGATCACGATAGATTCTTCCACGCTGGTAAATAAAGGGCTGGAGGTTATGGAGGCTAAATGGCTGTTTGATGTGGAGCCTTCCCGGATACAGGTAGTGGTGCATCCCCAGAGTATCATTCACTCCATGGTGGAGTTTATTGACGGAGCGGTGATTGCCCAGCTGGGAGTGCCGGATATGAAACTCCCTATTCAGTACGCTCTGACTTATCCGGACAGAACAGAGATGCGGGGCAACCGGGTTGACTTTTTCGACTTGGGCAGCGTGACCTTTGAGAAACCGGACATGGAGACGTTTCAAGGATTAAAACTGGCTTATCGGGCGCTGGAGCTGGGAGGCAGTATGCCCACGGTATACAATGCCGCCAATGAGAGGGCCGTAGCGCTGTTTTTGGAGCGCAGGATCGGATATTTGCGGATACCGGAGTTGATACAGAGCTGTATGGAACATCATACGATGGTGGAGGAACCCGATGTGGAGCAGATTCTGGCAGCCGAACAGAGCGTATATGACTATATAGGAGAGTTGGTGTGAGAACGGTATGACAACATTGATGACGTTTGTTTTATTTATCCTTATATTTGGCGTGGTGGTGATCTCACATGAATTCGGGCATTATCTGATCGCCAAAGCCAACGGTATACATGTGGTGGAATTTGCCATCGGTATGGGTCCCACTATTTTTTCCTGGAAAAAGAGGGAGACCAAATATTCCGTCAAACTGCTGCCTTTAGGCGGCGCCTGTATGTTTGAGGGGGAGGATGGTCTGAATACCCAGGAGGGTGAGAACACGGAGGGTTCCTTCCTTCACGCGAAGGTTTGGTCCAGAATATCCACAGTGCTGGCCGGGCCGGTATTCAACTTTATTCTTGGGATCATTATCGCTCTGATCCTGGCGGGGGTGATGGTGTTTTACGACCCGGTGATATCCGATGTGATAGACGGGGGAGCCGCCCAACAGGCGGGGCTTCAGGCAGGGGATGTGATCACGGCGCTGAACGGGGAAAAGGTGTATCTGCGGGATGAGGTGACACTGTTTAACCGTGTCAACAACGGCAGGGAGTTCACTCTGGAATATGAGAGAGACGGACAGCGTTACACAGTCACCATGATCCCCACGTTGAATGAGGCCACTGGCGGCTATGCCATGGGTATCTATATCGGTGAGCCATTGAAAGCCGAAGGGCTGAACGTACTGAAATACGCATGGTATGAGATACGGTATTGCGTCCGCTCTACATGGCAGAGCCTGGGACTGATGCTGCGCGGGCAGGTGAAGAGGGACGAGGTGGCCGGTCCGGTGGGAATCGCCGTCAATGTGGTGGGCAAGACCTATACCCAGGCAAAGCAGTACGGCTGGGAGACGGTAGCTCTGAACATGGGGTATATCACATTGCTGCTGACGATCAATCTTGGAATTCTGAATCTGCTGCCCATTCCCGCGTTGGACGGGGGCAGGCTGGTGTTTTTGCTGGTAGAGGTGGTCAGAGGTAAGCCGGTGCCGCCGGAAAAAGAAGGCATGGTACACTTTATCGGCTTGGTGTTCTTTATGATTTTGATGGCAGTTGTATTCTTTAACGATCTTCGGAATATTTTCGGTTTCTAATTTTCTGTTGGGATTCCGCCGGATCAGAGGGTCTTCTCTGACCGGCGGGAGAGACCTGTTGTGAAACGGATATGGGGATTTCTCCCGCATTTCAAGTAAAAATTATTGAATTATTTCCGCATTGGCGCTATTACACTTGTACTGATGTGTGTATTGGCATCAAAAGAGCGGAAATAGAACTTAAAACATCAGCGCTAAGACGGCGCGCGGAATAATGACTGTCGCAGTTAAAGGCGGTTTTAATTGCGGATAAAGAACTTAGAACGGAGGGTAAAATGAGTATCATATCAAATTATATATGGGAGAAAGCAGCGGACGGCGGAATAAATCCGGTGTCTCTGGTATTGCAGCAGGTAAAAATACGGGGACGGGAGATTGATCTGTTCTGTGTCTGTGACAGCTCTGATGAGAAGGAGGCAAGTATGACGGAGCAGTTGACGGAATGGTTTCATCGGAAATGCCTGCCCGCCTGTGAGGGCAGGACAGCGCCTATGCCCCGGGATTTGTTGGAACCGGAGTTGCGTCGTGTCTGTGGGGAACTGCCCGGACAGGGGGCTTGGGGATACTGCGCGGCGCTGCTGGTGGGAAATACATTTTGCCTGTGCGGCCAGGGAGATGTGTCGGCGCAGCTAATAAATTACAGATACAATCATCCCCGGATAAAGAGGCTGTCAATACCGCTTTACGGCAGGATACAGCGGGGAGCGGGGCTATTGCTGCATACGCCGGAGCTTATCAGGGATCTCCGGCAGGAGGAAGTGTGCCAGATCCTGCACGGAAAGGGACTCTGCCAGGAGGAGGGTATCGGCAGAAGGTTGAGAGAGATGTACCGGGAGGGACGCAGCCGGGGGAACAGAGGACCTGTGGGAGGAATATACTTGCAGGTGTTGTGAGCGGGAAAAACAGTAGTATTTAGGCAATTGCGAAACCTCTATGTCCTGGTGACGGAGCTGGTCAAAATAGACAAAAACGGAGTTTCGCAATTACCTAACAGAATATAAAAATAAGAGGGAATAAGGTATGGAAAATATAACAGAGTATAAGCCTCGAAGATATATAGCAGGATATGAGATACTGGAGGAATTGGGTAAAGGAGCGACTTCGCGGGTGTACCGTGCCCGGAAAGAGGGGACAGGGCAGATTTACGCTCTGAAATGCAGTGGACACATCGAAAGGCTCAGGGCAGAGGCTGCGGTTTTAAAAGAACTGAAACATCCCTGTTTTCCCAGGTGGATCGGGGATGGCAGACTGTCGGACGGAGCATATCTTGTGATGGAGTATATTCCCGGAATTACTCTTGAACGGCTGATGGAGGAATTTCCGGCGGGGATGGCCGGGAAAGCGGCGGTGGGTATCGCCCGGGATGTGGTGAGGGGACTTGTCTGTCTGCACGGTTCACGGCCTGTTTATGTTTACCGGGACATAAAAGCGGACAATGTGATGATCGATTCCCAGGGCCGTGCCAGGCTGGTGGATCTGGGAGCGGTATGCGCGGAGGGCGGACAGGCAAAGTGCCGGGCGGGAACTTACGGATACAGCGCGCCGGAGCAGTTTTGGACCGGGGCCGATATCACACCTGCCTGCGATATCTACGGGATGGGTAAGCTTTTGGCCTATATGCTGACCGGTCATAATCCCTGTAAGCCGCCTTATGATACGGAAAACTACTGCCGTAGGCATAACGGGATCGGGAGGGGAATGAAACGGCTGTTGGAAAGATGCCTGCAGTCGGACCCTCAACTGCGATATCCCGACGCTTCCTTTTTGTTACCGGCGCTTTCGGCTCTGGAGACAGAGAAAAACGGTTTTAGGGACAAGATTCGGGAAATCATAGGTAACAAATGCCCATACCGATACATAAAATGCATTTGGAGGAGCGAATACGAAAGAATATTTTGACTTTCCGCACAAATAATACTATAATAGGAACAAATTGTTGATAAAAGCACATTTTGTCGGAAGGGCCTGTAAGGGGCTTAAGCGGATTGTGCCCGAGAGGCAGACGGAACAATGTGCGGATGTTACCGCGGTGGGACATTGTCCGCAGGGTATTGTATCGGCGGGGCCTGTACGGAACTTTAAATGGAGGGTAGGAAGATGAAAGCTTTGGAAGAGTATGTGAGAAGTATTCCGGATTTTCCGGAGAAAGGCATTATTTTCAGGGATGTGACCAGTGTGCTGCAGGATGCGGACGGGCTGCGTCTTGCGGTGGATACCATGGAGGAGAAGGTTCGGGATCTGGAGTATGATGTGGTGGCGGGACCGGAATCCAGAGGGTTTATCTTTGGAACTCCTATCGCCTACAACAATCACAAGCCTTTTGTGTTGATCCGTAAGAAGGGAAAGCTGCCCTGTGAGACAGTGGAGAGAACCTATGATCTGGAGTATGGCCAGGCTACCATTGAGATGCACAAAGACAGCATTAAGCCCGGTCAGAGGGTTCTGGTTGTGGACGATCTGATCGCAACAGGAGGCACCACCGAGGCTATGATCAAGCTGATCGAGAGTCTGGGCGGAGAAGTGGTTGCCGTTGTGGTGCTGATGGAGCTGGCCGGATTAAAGGGCCGGGAGCGGATAGCGGATTACAGGCTGGAGGCAGCCATAGTCTATCCGGGAAAATAGAGATATACTGGGGATAGATACATATTCCTGCCGGGCATTGGGGGGCCTGTGGGTTTAGAGGTTACAGAAAGGCAAGAGACGTTATGAAGGATGAAAAAGATGTGATATTCGACGACGAAGACAGAGTCGGTCAGATAACGGAATTTACATCTCCTGAGCAGCTGTATCAGGATCTGATTTCCTGCGTCAAAAAATACCACCCCAGCGACGACATCTCCATGATCGAGAGAGCCTACAATATTGCCAGCGAGGCCCATAAGGACCAGCGGCGTAAGTCGGGCGAGCCTTATATCATCCATCCGCTGAATGTGGCTATCATTCTGGCGGAGCTGGAACTGGATAAGGAGACCATCGTGGCGGGTATTCTTCATGATGTGGTGGAAGACACCATTATGACGGAAGAAGATCTGATCCGGGAATTTGGCGAAGATGTGGCGCTTTTGGTGGACGGTGTGACCAAGCTGGAGAAGATTCCGCTGACAGGCACGGATGATCCCACGGACACCAAGCTGGAGATGCAGGCGGAGAATTTGCGGAAGATGTTTCTGGCCATGGCCAAGGATATCCGGGTCATTATGATCAAACTGGCGGACCGCCTGCACAATATGCGTACATTAAAATACCAGAAACCGGAGAGCCAGGTCCGCATTGCCAGAGAGACCAGGGAGATATATTCTCCCATTGCCCAAAGGCTGGGTATTTCCAAGATCAAGATCGAGTTGGATGATCTGTCCATGAAGTATCTGGAGCCGGAAGTGTATTACGATCTGGTGGATAAGATCGCCGTGCGAAAGAGCGTGCGGGAGAAGTATATCCAGAGCATTGTGGACGAGGTGCGGGGATATATCGAGGCGCAGGGTATACGCGCCCATGTAGACGGCCGCATCAAACATTTTTTCAGCATTTATAAAAAGATGAAAAACCAGAACAAGACATTGGATCAGATATATGATCTGTTCGCGGTGCGGGTTATTGTGGATACGCTGAAGGACTGCTATGCGGTTTTGGGTTTGGTCCACGAGCGCTATACGCCCATTCCCGGACGGTTTAAGGATTATATTGCCATGCCCAAAGCCAATATGTACCAGTCCCTGCACACTACATTGATCGGTACCAACGGGCAGCCCTTTGAGGTGCAGATCCGCACTTTTGAGATGCATAAGGCAGCGGAGTATGGTATCGCGGCCCACTGGAAATACAAGGAGGCATCCGACGGCAAAAAGGTGGAAGGGCAGGAGGAGGAAAAGCTGGTATGGCTGCGGCAGATTCTGGAGTGGCAGCGGGATATGTCGGACAACCGGGAGTTCATGAATCTGTTAAAGAGCGACCTGGATCTGTTTTCAGATAATGTGTACTGTTTTACGCCCACCGGAGAGGTTAAAAATCTGCCTGCGGGTTCCACGCCCATTGATTTTGCCTACAATATCCATTCGGCGGTTGGCAATAAGATGGTGGGAGCCAGGGTGAACGGCAGGCTGGTGACGATTGACTATGTGATCAAGAACGGCGACCGGATCGAGATCATTACCTCACAGAATTCCAAGGGGCCCAGCCGGGACTGGCTGAATGTGGTCAAGAGTACCCAGGCCAAGAATAAGATCAATCAGTGGTTCAAAAATGAGTTAAAGGAAGACAATATAGTCAAGGGTAAGGAACTGCTGGCAGCTTACTGCAAGGCTAAGGGTATCAATATATCCGATCTGATAAAAAATACCTATATGGAGGCCATTATGCGCAAGTACGGTTTCCATGACTGGGATTCCGTGCTGGCGGCCATCGGCCACGGCGCCCTGAAAGAGGGACAGATCATCAATAAGATGCAGGAGCTCTATGACAGGGATCATAAGAAACAGATGAGCAACGAGGAGGTTCTGCAGACCATCGTGGAAAACGGCGCGATGGTGATGCGTCCCGGCAGCGGCCGCTCCAAGAGCGGTATCGTGGTTAAGGGGATCGCGGATCTGTCTGTGCGTTTTTCCAAGTGCTGTTCTCCGGTGCCGGGCGATGAGATCGTGGGTTTTGTGACCAGAGGCAGAGGGATATCCATACACCGGACGGACTGCGTGAACATGCTGAGTCTGCCGGAGATGGAGCGGGCCAGACTTATCGATGCGGAGTGGCAGACCGGCGAGGGGGACGGAGCGGAAGAGGGCAAGTATATGGCGGAGATCCGTATTTTTGCCAACAACCGCAACGGTCTGCTGGCGGATATCTCCAAGGCGCTGACGGAGAGAAACATAGATATTCTGTCAATGAACACCAAGACGAACAAACAGGGGCTGGCAACTTTGCAGACGGCCTTTGAGATCTCCGGCAGAGAGGAATTGAACCGGATCATAGACAAGATACGCAATATAGAGAGCGTTATCGATATAGAAAGGACGACGGGCTGATGGCTGAGACAAAGATCGGAAGGATGGTGCTGGGTTCCTGCCAGACCAACTGCTATTTTATTTACAGGGATGAAGGAAAGAGGGCCATCGTGGTGGACCCGGCGAACCAGGGGGCTAAGATTTATGACGCCTTGCAGAGAAACGGCATCACCGTGGAGGCTATCTTGCTGACCCACGGGCATTTTGACCATATATGGGGGACGAAAGAACTGCGGGAGATGGCAGGGGTTAAACTGTACGCGCTGGACGCGGAGAAGGAATTGTGTGAGGACTCCCACAACAATGTGTCGGATATGGCGGGCAGGCCCTATACGGTGACGCCGGATGAGTTTTTGAGGGACGGTCAGGAGCTGACGCTGGCGGGGATACATTTTCAGGTCATTGCCACGCCCGGTCATACCATTGGCAGTTGCTGTTATTATTTTCCCCAGGCCGGCTTTTTGGTCAGCGGGGATACATTGTTTGCCGAGTCGGTGGGCAGAACGGATTTCCCCACCGGCAGTATGAGCAGCATCGTGCGCTCCATAAAGGAAAAGCTCTACACATTGCCCGGCGAGACCGAGGTGTATCCGGGGCATGGAGACAGCACCACCATTGAACATGAGATGCGGTATAATCCGTTTACAGTGTAAGAAGTGCAATCTCCGGACCGGGATTCTTCCGCCGGAGACGGTACTGGGAGGACGGATGCGGAACTTTAAATAGGAGAGATAGAATGCTGGCTGTCAGACTGAACCGTGAGAACTACGAATACGATATCCAGGCGCTGCTTAAGTCCTTTTATCCCGAACAGCCTCTGCGTATCATCACGCCCGTCAGCCGGGAGCAGGAGATACGGGAGGGTGAGCAGGAGTGGAGCGTCCAAATTGAGGAACCGAAGGCACATATGCTGTTGGACGGGCGAGAGATTACATGGCGGCACGAAGAAAAGGAGGGAGCGTTTAAGGATTGTTTTAAACGCTTTTTTTATAGAACGCTGGCGGAGCTCACAGGCAGGGAACTGCCGTGGGGGAATCTGACGGGTATCCGCCCCACCAAGATTGCCTACTCCATGCTGGAGGAGGGGAAGGAAGACGGGGAGATCATCCACTGGCTGCGGCAGACCCATTATGTGAGCCGGGAGAAAAGTGAACTGAGTATTGATATTGCCCGCCGGGAGAGGCGGCTTTTGTCCAAAATACACTATCAGGGAGGATACAGCCTGTATATAGGCATACCTTTCTGTCCCAGTACCTGTCTGTACTGTTCCTTTACCTCTTACCCCATAGCGGCTTACCGGGAGAGGGTGGAGCGCTACATAGACTGTGTGATACGGGAGCTTGAGTATGTTTCCCAGGCCTGTCAGGATAAAATTCTGGATACTGTATATATCGGTGGGGGAACCCCTACCACTTTGGAGCCGGAGCAGTTGGACCGGCTGCTGGGCAGCATAAGGTCGCTGTTTGATTTCTCCACGGTACAGGAGTTTACGGTCGAGGCGGGCCGGGCGGACAGTATCACCAGGGACAAGTTGGAAGTGCTGCGGTGTTATGGCGTAGGCCGGATTTCCGTAAACCCTCAGACCATGAAACAGGAGACATTAGATATCATCGGGCGTAGGGCTACGGTGGAGCAGGTGGTGGATGCCTTTGGATTAGCCAGAGAGGTGGGCTTTGACAATATCAATATGGATCTGATATTGGGACTTCCCGGGGAGGACGAGGCGGATGTGCGTCGCACCATAGACCGGGTGGTAAATCTGTCCCCGGACTCTCTGACCGTGCATTCCCTGGCGATCAAGCGTGCCTCCCGTCTAAACCAGTGGATACAGGAGCATGGTATAGGGACGCTGCGCAATACGGATGAGACCATGAAGATCGCGGCGGCGGGAGCGGCGGCCCTCAACATGCATCCTTATTATCTCTACCGGCAGAAAAACATGTCCGGGAATTTTGAGAATGTGGGCTATGCAAGGGAAGGTAAATACGGGCTTTACAATATTTTGATCATGGAGGAGAAACAGACCATTATTGCCTGTGGCGCAGGCAGCATATCAAAACAGGTTTACCCCGACGGGCGTATTGAGCGCTGCGAGAATATGAAGGATGTGATCCTCTATATGGAGAACATCGAAGAGATGGTTGAACGCAAACGTAAGTTGCTAACAGATTTTAATGGGAACCCCGGTACGGAATGATTCACATACAATGTAGAAATCGAATGCTTTGTCTTAAAGGATAATCTTGTCTTAGCCAGAGGGATTATCCTTTTCTATTATATACAGATCTGTCATTCGGAGAGGTATGAGATCACTGCATTTGTGTTTGGTTTGATACAAAAAAGTGTTGTAAAGGGACTAGATTATTATAAAGTAGAGAACACGGAAAATAAAGAAATTCAATCGTATTTAGAAAACATTTCTTTAAATATATGAGTAAGTATTGCAATTTTAACCAACAGGAAAGGGAACAAACATGACGTAGAGGATGCTCCGGAGTATTCGGCAAACGGGCACAGTTTTCCTAATGACAGCTGTTTCTTGTCTGTATGAAAGACATTATAGATGAATTATAATATGTCGTGAAAAAAGGGATAAAAGAATATGTGGAATTGAGTGTTGACATTAAGGTACAAAACTTTTAAGATTATATGAGATAAATCAACATAAAACAGAGGATATGAAGATCAGAAATCAGGAGGAATATATGGCGCTAAATAAAAAGCCGGTACACGGCATGAGAGATATTTTACCGGAGGAGATGGAGATCAGGGAGTACGTTCAGAGTGTGATCCGGGACACATACCGGCAGTTTGGATTTACTACCATAGAGACTCCCTGTATGGAGAGCATCGCCAACCTGACCAGCAAACAGGGCGGCGACAACGAAAAATTGATCTTTAAGGTGCTGAAAAGAGGGGAAAAGCTGAATGTGGCCCAGGCCGCAACGGAAGAAGATGTGGTGGATTTCGGTATGCGCTACGATCTGACGGTACCGCTGGTGCGGTACTATGCGTGCAATGCCGCCAATCTGCCGTCCCCTTTTAAGGCCCTGCAGATGGGCAGCGTGTGGCGGGCCGACAGACCCCAGAAGGGGCGTTACCGCCAGTTTATGCAGTGTGATATCGATATATTTGGGGAACCCAGCAATCTGGCCGAGATCGAATTGATCCTGGCCACCACCACCACACTGGGAAAGCTGGGATTTAAGGGTTTTGAGATCCGCATAAACGACAGACAGATATTGAAGGCTATGGCTGCATACAGCGGATTTGCCCAGGATGCTTACGACAGCGTATTTATCACGCTGGATAAGATGGATAAGATCGGTCTTGACGGCGTGGAGGCGGAACTGCTGGAGAAAGGTTTTGATAAAAACTGTGTGGACAAGTACCTGACGCTGTATCAGGAACTGGCACGGCAGGAGGACGGAGTGGCCTATCTGGCGGATACTCTGAAAGACGTGCTGGAGCCTGAGGTGTCCGAGGGATTACAGGAGATCATCTCCAGTGTCAACGCCACTAAAACGGCAGATTTTAAGCTGGTGTTCGACGCTACGCTGGTGCGGGGAATGTCTTATTATACGGGGACGATCTATGAGATCTCCATGCCTCAGTTCGGCGCGGCCTGCGG
The DNA here is from genome assembly GCA_910577235.1 of uncultured Acetatifactor sp. Lineage (GTDB taxonomy): Bacteria > Bacillota > Clostridia > Lachnospirales > Lachnospiraceae > Acetatifactor. The sequence goes on from CAJTMX010000001.1 coordinate 130,301, forward strand.
AGGCGGCGGCAGATATGACAGGATGGTGGGTAAATTCACAGGGCAGGATGTTCCCGCCTGCGGTTTTTCCATCGGATTTGAGCGGATCATTCTGCTGCTGATGGAAAATGGTTTTAAGGTGCCCGGACAGCCTAAGAAGATGGCTTATCTGGTCGAGAAGGGCGTGGGCGGACAGACGCTGTGCGAGATCATAGCTAAGGCCCAGGCGGCCCGCCGGGAGGGCAGTCAGGTGCTGGTGGCCCGAATGAACAAGAACAAGAAGTTTCAGAAAGAGCAGCTTACGGCAGAGGGATATGAGGAATTTGTGGAGTTCTACCGGGAAACGCTTAAAAATTGACGTTTTGTAGGTAAAATAAGAATGAATCTTATATGGCTGACTTAAATTGTGTTCAATTTTGTCGGGCAAACTTCTGACGGGCAAGAAGAAAAAAGGAATTATTAACTCAATTGGTTAAACAAGGACGGCCCCAAGGGCGGAAATCGAGGAATGTACAATGGCAGAGTCAATGAAAGGGTTAAAGAGAACTTACAGATGCGGAGAGCTTAACACGGCTAATGTGGGTGAGGAAGTCACCGTCATGGGCTGGGTGCAGAAACAGCGTAACAAGGGCGGTATCATATTTGTGGACCTGCGGGACCGGGCGGGTATCTTACAGGTGATCTTTGAGGAGAGCGATTGCGGCGCGGAGAATTTTGCCAAGGCAGAAAAGCTGCGCAGCGAGTTTGTGGTAGCCGTGGTGGGCAAGGTGGAAAAGCGCAGCGGCGCGGTGAATGAGAACCTTGCCACAGGCGAGATTGAGGTGCGGGCCGCGCAGGTGCGCATCCTGGCGGAGGCGGAGACGCCGCCCTTTCCCATTGAGGCAGATTCCAAGACCAAGGAGGAGTTGCGTCTGAAATACCGTTACCTGGATCTGCGCAGGCCGGATCTGCAGCGCAATCTGATGCTGCGCAGCAGGATTGCCACCACGATACGGGCATTCCTCAGCCGGGAGGGTTTTCTGGAGATCGAGACGCCTATACTGAATAAGTCCACGCCGGAGGGAGCCAGGGACTATCTGGTGCCCAGCCGGGTACATCCGGGCAATTTTTATGCGCTGCCCCAGTCTCCCCAGATATTTAAGCAGCTGCTGATGTGCTCCGGGTATGACAGGTATTTCCAGATTGCAAAATGCTTTCGGGATGAGGACCTGCGGGCCGACAGGCAGCCGGAGTTTACCCAGGTGGATCTGGAGATGTCCTTTGTGGATGTGGATGATGTGATAGACGCCACCGAGCGCATGGTGGCGGAAGTGTGCCGTGAGGCCATCGGATTGGAGGTGGCGCTGCCCATTCGTCGTATGACCTGGGACGAGGCCATGAACCGCTATGGCTCCGACAAGCCGGATACCCGTTTCGGCATGGAGCTTACAGATGTGTCTGAGTCGGTAAAGGACTGCGGTTTCGGAGTATTTACCGGAGCGCTGGAGTCCGGCGGCAGCGTGAGAGGTATCAATGTGAAAGGCCAGGCGGAGATGCCCCGAAAAAAGATCGACGCGCTGGTGGAGTTTGCCAAGGGATACGGGGCCAAAGGGCTGGCCTATCTGTCCGTGATGCCGGATGGCAGTTATAAGTCTTCCTTTGCCAAGTTTATGACACCGGAACAGCTGGCGGGCCTAGTGGCGGCGATGAAGGGTGAGCCGGGGGATCTGCTGCTGTTTGCGGCGGACCGCCTCAAGACCGTGTGGGCCGTGCTGGGAGCGCTGCGCTGTGAGGTGGCCAGACAGTTGGAGCTGGTGGACAACGACAAGTTTAACTTCCTGTGGGTGACGGAGTTCCCGCAGTTTGAGTGGAGCGATGAGGAAGAGCGTTTCGTGGCCATGCACCATCCTTTCACCATGCCTATGGAAGAAGATCTGGATGGACTGGAGTCCGATCCCGGCAGTGTGCGGGCCAAGGCATATGACATTGTATTAAACGGTGTGGAGCTGGGAGGCGGGAGCGTGCGTATCTTCCAGAGCGACGTGCAGGAGCGTATGTTCAGGGCACTTGGCTTTACGGATGAACAGGCTCATGAGCAGTTCGGATTTTTGCTGGACGCGTTCAAGTACGGCGTGCCCCCTCATGCAGGACTGGCCATCGGTCTGGATCGTTTTGTGATGCTGCTGGTAAAAGCGGAGAGTATCCGGGAAGTGATCGCGTTCCCCAAGGTAAAGGACGCCTCCTGTCTGATGTCCGAGGCACCGAACACAGTGGATGAAAAGCAGCTGGAGGAGTTGTGCCTGGCGGTAAAACTGCCGGAGCAGGATTGTGCTAAAAATTAGAGTGTGTACTGTAAATGTGGGGAGTTGCTAATGATAGGTTGCAACTCCCTATGTGATATTTTTGCGGGCAACATGCCAAGCATCATGTTTACAGGGATGTCTGTAAGTATTCCAATCGCCAAAGACAGGGAGGTAGAAGATAATGCGAAATTCGGAGGAAACCATCGGAAAAATGATTGACAAGGCGGGCAACGCCTTTTTATCCTATGTTGACGGAGACGGCTTTCCCATAACCAAAGCGATGTTAAAACCCAGAGAGAGAAACGGGATCAGAGAGATATGGTTTTCCACAAATACGTCTTCAAACAAGGTGAAATGCTTTCGAGCCAATGAAAAGGCAAGTGTTTATTTTATTGACAAGCGTTTTTTCAGAGGTGTGAGTCTGGTGGGCACAGTGGAAGTGCTGGAGACCCCCGAGGCAAAAGAACGGATATGGAAAGTGGGAGATACTATGTATTATAAAGAGGGTGTGACAGACCCTGACTATTGCGTACTTAAGTTTACGGCGGTAAAGGGGAGATATTACAGCAATTTCAAGTCGGAAGATTTTGAGATATAAGCAGCCGGAATATCGGGAGAACGTAAAAAATGATAACATTGGAGATATTAAACGGAGACAATCAGACGGAGGCCATGTCCATTGACCGGGAGGATGTCAGTCCGGACTTTGTGGATTCCACCGAAGAGATCATAGCCCAGACAAAATATGGGGAGGAACATGGCTACATAGGTCACACATATCTGGTCAGGCAGGACGGCAGATGCGTGGGGATCATTCTTATGGGAGAAGGGATTCCCTGGGAGATAGACCCGCCCCAGATCGCAGGCAGGCCCTTTTACCGGATCATGGGTTTTGTCATAGACAGGGAGTATCGGCACAGGGGAATCGGTTCCTATGTGCTGGAAGAGGCGATACGGCGCATATATCGGGAGTTTGGCCCCAGACCTATTGTGATGGGATGTCAGAAAGACAATCTGGCGGCTATGAAAATGTATCAAAAGCACGGATTTGTCAATACTTTATCTATGGATGAGGATGATTATTTTCTGATCAGAGAGGTGTGAGCTTATGTGGTTGTTACTTGCGGTATTATCGGCGGTGTTTGCGGCGTTGACCAGCATATTGGCCAAGGTGGGCATAGAGGGCGTCAATTCCAACCTGGCTACAGCCATCCGCACGGCGGTGGTGCTGGTCATGTCCTGGGGCATGGTGTTTCTCACGGGAGTGCAGGGAGGGATCTCTGCCATCAGCAGGAAGAGCTGGCTGTTCCTGATCCTGTCCGGCCTGGCTACGGGGGCGTCCTGGCTGTGTTATTACAGCGCGTTACAGACAGGGGAAGTATCCAAAGTCGTGCCCATAGACAAACTGAGCGTTGTGATCACGCTGGTGCTGGCCTTTGTGTTTTTGCATGAGCAGTTCACGGTAAAATCCTTTTTTGGCTGTGTGTTGATCGGAGTGGGCACGCTGCTGCTGGTGCGGTAGCCGAGCGCCTTGATTTTATGACTTGCCGGTTATCTGAGATAATGGTAAAATTGTGATATCGGACCCCGGAGATATGCGCCAATGAGGAGATAGATAAGATGAAATATAATGCGTTTATCAGTTACCGCCATACCGAGCCGGACATGTACATAGCAAAAAAGGTTCATAAGGGTTTGGAAACTTTGAAGGTTCCCCGGGCAATAGCCCAAAAGACGGGAAAAAAGAAAATAGACCGGGTGTTCCGGGACCAGGAGGAACTTCCCATAGGGAGCGATCTTGGGGACAATATCAGGGCGGCGCTGGAGCAGTCGGAGTACTTGATCGTTGTCTGCTCTCCCAGAACGCCGGAATCTTATTGGGTTCAGAAAGAGATCGATACGTTTATCAGTCTGCACGGCAGGGAGCATATTCTGGCTATTCTGGTGGAGGGAGAGCCCCAGGAGTCTTTTCCGGAGAAAATCCAGATTGATGAGGAAGGGAACCCTGTGGAACCTCTGGCGGCGGATGTGAGGGGAATCTCCAGACGGGAGATGGACCGCAAGATGAAAACGGAGCTGATCCGCCTGGCAGCCCCGCTTTTGCATTGCAGCTATGATGATCTGCGGCAGCGCCACAGGGAGCGCCGCATGAAGAAGGCGGTCTTTGCCGCCTCCCTGACGGCGGCGGCAGGGGTGTTGTTCGGAGCCTACAGCGCTTACAACGCGGCTATGATCCGGGAGAATTACCGGCAAAAACAGATCAATCAGTCTAAATATCTGGCTTCCACTGCCCTCAGTCTCCTGGAAGAGGGAGACAGGCAGACCGCAGCGTTGGTGGCATTGGAGGGGCTGCCCACTCCCAAGGAGGACAGACCCTATGTGGCCAGTGCGCAGTATGCTCTGAGCGCGGCGCTGCACTGCTATGACATGGGGAACGTCATAGGTATGGACAGAAGTCTGAAACATGATCTGCCGGTGCAGGACTTCTCCTTTGACGATACGGGGAACAGGATACTCTCCATCGATAAGGGAGGCACAGTCTATGTGTGGGAGGTGGCAGACGGCACCCTTCTGGCTAAGATCCGGCCGGAGATTGATGACAGCGGCTATGTTGTCAAGCCGCTTGGCGGTATGGTGTATGGAGATCATATCCTGATCTGCGACCCGGATGCAATACGCAGCCTTACTCTTGCGGGAGACGTGGAGTGGCAGGTGGATACGGAGAACAGAACTTCCTATTGTGAGATGGATGGGGAGGCAGGTATGATCGCCTGTATCTCCGGAGAAAGTGTCTCTTTTTATGATATCAGCACGGGAAAAATGCTGGCGGACATGGACAATGAGCAGGAGAGTACCTACAGTGGCTCCTTTGCTTTTAGCGAAGACAGGTCCAAATTCGCTGTATCCCATTATGGCGGAGAGGCCCCAGAGGGGTGTGTCACCGTGTACGATTTTGACAGGGGAGTCCAGAGGGATTATCAGGTGGAGGACTCTTATGTATCTGAGGTGGGGTTTTGCGCGGACGGAGGATTGATCGCAGTCAGCAATAAAGGGTTTGATTTTCGTGTTGTGGCCATTGGAGATGTGGAGACCGGCTATGTGGAAAAAATAGATTGCGGCAGCGGAGAAAGGCTCTGGATGCAGGAGTTTACATATCAGGCTATGGGCATGGATACCGCCGGAGTGGTGCTGCGATGCAGAAAATATCAGGACGAGACGACGGGAGCCTACTGTGATGAGGTACTTCTCACTGTAGATCAGAGCGCGTATACTTGGGATGCCCACACGGGAGAGAGTCTGGCGCAGGTAAATGTTACGGGAGGTATCCGGGCCTTTTTGGCCGCTAAGAATGCTTGTTACGGCTATTTGGCTGAGAGTAACGGAACGGTGGACATTGCGGATATGACCAAAGGAGTCAATTATACCACCCAGAGCATAGAGACCGGCAAGAATATCACGGATATGCGTATTAAGAACGGGGTGCTGGTGGTCAGCGCCTATGCCTCCCCCGAGCTTACTGTCATGAAATACCATGAGGGCTATGGGAAGAAGGAGACCGCCTCCTACGACAACACAGTGGAGGAGCTGACCTACTCAGCCGGGGAGACCTATTATGCGGTGAGAGTCTATGGGATAACAGAGCCTGAGAAAGTGTACTTTTACCGGACGGAGGATGATTTCTGTGTGGGTGAGTGGACCAGTGAGGACGAAAGAGGGTATCTTAAGACCATCGGTTTTCTGGATGACACGCAGTTTGTTTTTGTTCACACGCGGGATGGTATCACCTTTTACGATGTGGCAACGGGGGAGACAGAGCAGCTTAATATAGATTTGGATATGGTGTCCCCTGAGTGCCACTGGAACGGTTATATGGCGCTGCTGTACGATATGAGACAATATTATGTGGTGGATCTGCGGCAGAGAAAACTGCTGTACTGCGGTGAAACGGGAGGGTACATCCGCAGCGGCGTGATCTCGAAAGACGGCAGCAGGCTGTATTGCAGCTTGGATGACAGTGGGATCTGTGCCGTGGATACGTCCTCCGGCAATGCGGAGGTTATCGGGACAGAGAGCTATCAGTTGATCCAGGGAGGAGAGGATCACAGTACGCTGGCTTTGAGCTCAGACGGCAGGCTGCTGGCGGCAGCCTGTGTTGACGGCAATCTGCGGGTTTTGGATGTGGAAAAACGGGAGACGGTGGCAACGATCCCTTTTGCCAGCGCATACCACAGATTTATACGTTTTACGGAGGACGGTAGCAGCGTGATGCTGCAGGGGGACGACTACTATTTCCGGGTATATGATCTGCAAAAACAGTGCTTTTCTCATATTGCCCCGGTACAGTATAACGCCATACAACGGGTAGAGATAGACGGGGAATCCAACACTATAAGTCTTGTGACCCTGTCCAATATGATCATTCTGGACGGGGAGAGTTATGAGAGAATGGCCCAGGCGGAAAAAGGAGTTGCCTATCTGCCCAGGCGGGGCGTAGTTTTTTGCAGAAGCTACAGTTCCCTATGCCGTTTTCCGTATATGACGCTGGATATGCTGCTGGAGGAAGAGCGGGCGCAGTTTGGCGATGCACAGCTCACGGAACTTGAGCGCACGCAATACAATGTAGACTAGTGGGCATAGGAGGGAGCGTACCGGCGCTCCGAAGGGAGGGTGGAATGAGATTAAGCGAACTTTTGGAGTATGATTCGATCGTGGTGCAGTGCCATGATAACCCGGATGCGGATGCCATTGCCAGCGGCTATGGAGTGTATACTTATCTGAAAAGCCATGGAAAGGATGCGCGTTTTATATACGGAGGACGTTTCCGTATTCAAAAAAGCAATCTGGTCCTGATGGTAACGGAGCTTGAGATCCCTATTGAACATGTGGAAACTTTGGAAGTGCCGGAACTTCTGGTCACAGTGGATTGCCAGTACGGAGAGGGGAACGTGACGAAATATGACGCAGGAGCAGTCGCGGTTATCGACCATCATCAGGTGAGCGGCACTCTGCCCGCGCTCAGTGAAGTCCGCAGCAACCTGGGGGCATGTTCCACGGTGGTAAGGGAGCTTTTAAGGTTGGAAGGAATGGATATCAACGGGGACAAAGGTCTTGCCACCGCTCTCTATTATGGATTACTGACGGACACCAACAATTTTACGGAGATCTCTCATCCTCTGGATAAGGATCTGCGGGACGACGCCGTGTTTGACAGGAGCCTGATCGTTCGCTTGCGCAACGCGAACCTGTCTCTGCGGGAGTTAGAGATCGCCGGAGCGGCGCTGATGAATTATCACTATCATGAGGATTATCACTTTGCGGTGGCCATGGCGGAGCCCTGCGATCCCAATATTCTGGGCATGATAAGCGATCTGATGCTGGAAGTTGACACAGTGGATACCTGTCTGGTATACAGTGTGCTGCCTTTCGGCGTCAAAATCTCTGTGAGGAGCTGCGTCAAGGAGGTCAAAGCCAGCGAACTGGCGGAGTTTATCACGGAAGGCATCGGTTCGGGCGGCGGGCATCTGGAAAAAGCAGGCGGTTTTATCCAGATGGAACTGCTGGAAAAGCAATTCATCGGTATGGGCGAGACGCGGGGAGAGGCATCCGGGAATGCCGGAGGAAACGCTCAGACGGATGGGAGTGAACGTATTCGCAGGTTTTTGCTTGAGCGGATGGAGAATTATTATGACGGGATACAGATTATATACGCAAAAGACTACAGTATAGATATTTCCGGGATGACAATGTACCATAAGAAAAAGATTCCCCTGGGTTATGTGGAGGCCCAGCAGGTCTTCCCCACAGGCACCAGGGTCTGTATCCGTACACTGGAGGGAGATCTGGATGTGCGTATCAGTGAAGATCTGTACATAATGATTGGCATCCGGGGGGAGGTGTATCCCAATGACAGGGCCAAGTTTGAACGCAGTTATGACAGACTTGACGTTCCCTACTCTTTTTCGGGAGAATACGCGCCGGTGGTAAAGGATGTAATGGAGGGCAAAAACGTGTCCCTGATCCCCTACGCGAAAACCTGTATCTCCAGCGGCGAAGTGCATATTTACGCAATGGAGCTGGATCACAGCGTCAAGGTTTTTACCGCGTGGGATGAGGAGAAATATATGCTGGGGAAAACCGGAGATTACCTGGCGGTGCGCATGGATGACCTCCATGACATCTATATTATAGAAAAGAGTATTTTTCATAAGACTTATGAAAAGACATGTGTTGGCGAAACTCAATGACAATGCTCACAATGACACTCGTATAGCAAATGGTTTCGCAATCACTCAATAGAAAGTTTCGCGGTAAGGAGAGGAAAAATGGGACTGTTTGGATCTAAGAAAAAGAAAGCGGAGGAGGCCCGGCAGGAGGCCGTAGATAAGCTTAAGGAGTATGATCCCTCTATCCGCCCGGGAGGCGTATTTGTGGTAAAACTGCTGATGAAGGAGCAGTGCGACATGCCGTCCGTCCAGCGGATGCAGGATGTTTTGTCACGGCATCTGGGCAAGATGGAAAGCTTTGGCGGTCAGAGCGCGGAGAAAGGTTTTGCAGGCTTTGCGGCCTTGGACCATCCGGCGAAGTTCAGCGACAGGGAAGTGCCGGTACAGCTGTGCGTCTTGGGCTGCGAGCCTTTTGAGGCGCAACAGATAGACGATATGCAGCGCAGTCAGATGTGGGATTGCCCGGAGGACCGTGACCGCATCCTGTCGGAATGCAAATATGCCGTTCTGGCCAATGACATGCTGGGCGGCGGCCTGCAGACCCGGGAGCGCGCAAATATGCTCATGGATTATCTGGAGGCGTTGTTGGAACTGTTTCCGTCCTGTGAGGCAGTGCTGTTTCATAACTCCGGCAAACTTGTCTTGGCGGACACCGTCCGAAACGGGGAGGTCAGGGATCTGAACCGGTATATAAGATATTGCGTCAACGTTCGTCTCTTTAATATAAGCGGCACTGAGGACCATGTGATCGACACACTGGGACTGAGCCTGCTCTATATAGAGGACCTGCAGTATCATTTTCACAATATGGACCCCAACTGGGTGGTAAATCACGCGTATAACATGGCCTCCTATATTCTGAACAACGACTGCCCGATCAAACACGGTGATACTATCGATGGGATCGCGGATGGGAAATTGGTACAGGATATCCAGTGGAAGTGCCGTTTTGAGGATTCCCTGGTAGGTCCCATGCGTCCTGTGCTGGATGTCTGTATGGGAGAATATGCGGCGGGAAAACGTGAATAGTATGGAAACGGAGCGGGCGCAGAGCAATGGACAGCGGGGTAAATATCGAGAATAAAAAGAGGGTAGTATGATTCAGGTATATCTGTTGGAGGTGGGAGATATTCGCTGCCGGATGGAGGAAACGACATTAAGCGGTGACAACCCGGTTGCGGCGGGATGTGCCGGCGGTTGCGGCGCAGTCCCAAAGGTGCCGGTGGGAGGAACAATCCGTAAGGATTTGCCGGGGTGGGACAGACTAACCCCCTGGCAACAGGATAAAATATCCCGCTGTACCCAGACCGGAAACAGAGCGCTGTGTATGGGCGGCCAACTGCTGTTGCAATATGTGGCGTACAAAAAGGGAGTCACCTATAATATGCGGAGTTTGGATGACAGGAAACAGGTAGAGAACAGGGCAGTGATCTGGCAGCAGCTATACTATCCCTGCCTGCTGGAGGCTATTCCCGCCCCTTTTCCGCTGCAAGTGGCCTACGAAACTCATGGGAAACCCTATATCGTCCACATGCCGTGGCATTATAACCTGTCTCATTCAGGGGACTATGTGGCGATAGCGGTGGGAGATGAGCCGGTGGGTATTGACATTCAGCAGATGCGGTCCTATAAAGACTCTCTGGTAAGACGCTTTTTTTCGGAGGAAGAGGCGGCGGCCCATGAGTGTTTTGCGGCGGACCACAACTGGGGATACCGTGACAGAACAGAATTATTCTACGCTCTCTGGTGCCGCAAGGAGGCATACGGAAAGCTTAAGGGGACGGGCTTGACAGAGGATGTGTTAAAGCGTAATATGTTAGAGGATGTGGGTGCGCATCTATATGAATATGGAGGAATACCCGGCTACCGCGTGTGCGTGTGCGGCGGGGAAATATAGGGTAAAGATGAAGAGGCTGTTAGTATTTTTAAAGGACTATAAAAAGGAATCCGTACTGGCTCCGCTGTTTAAACTGTTGGAGGCATTTTTTGAGTTGTTCGTACCGCTGGTCATGGCCAGTATCATTGACAAAGGTATCAGCAATTCCGACATGGGCTATATCGCCAAGATGGGTCTGTGCCTGTTGACGCTGGCGGTGGTGGGACTTGCCAGTTCGGTAACAGCGCAGTTCTTCGCGGCAAAAGCCGCGGTGGGGTTTTCCACCAAGCTGCGCCAGGCGGTATTTGAGCATATTCAAGGACTGAACTTTACCAATATAGACAAGGCGGGAACTTCCACGCTGATCACCCGCATGACCAGCGACATCAACCAGGTGCAGTCCGGGGTAAATATGGTGCTGCGGCTGTTTCTGCGCTCCCCGATCATCGTGTTCGGCGCTATGATCATGGCATTTACCATTGACGTGAAGAGCGCCCTGATCTTTGTGGTGGCGATCCCGCTGTTGGCGCTGGTGGTATTTGGCGTTATGATGGTCACCATGCCCATGTACAAAAAGGTGCAGAGCGGGCTGGATAAGGTGCTGGGTATCACCCGGGAAAATCTCACAGGCGTGCGTGTGATCCGTGCCTTTCATCAGGAAGAGGTGGAGGAGAGACGCTTTAGGGAACAGAACAACGCTCTGTCCCATATGCAGACGGCGGTGGCAAGGATCAGTGCCGTCATGAATCCCGTGACTTACGTGATCGTCAACGGGGCGATCATTGCGCTGATCTACACGGGCGCTGTTCAGGTCAATATCGGCAATCTGACCCAGGGCGAAGTGGTGGCGATCATCAACTATATGTCCCAGATCCTGGTGGAATTGGTGAAACTGGCCAATCTGATCGTCACGATCACCAAGGCGCTGGCCTGCGCGGACCGTGTGGCAGGCGTACTGGAGATTCCCGCGGGGGAGGCGGTGGAAATATCCGGCGGCTTTAAAGAGCCTGACGGGGGCATGACGGTGGAAAGCTCTGACATGTCTGAGATATCTGCCGTAGAGACAGCGGCAGGATCTGACGCCTTACAGCCGCGGTCAGTTCCGTATCTGGAGTTTGATCACGTATCCCTAACTTATCAGGGAGCGGGCGATAAGACGCTGCAGGATATGCATTTTAAAGTGGAAAAGGGGCAGACCATAGGCGTTATTGGCGGTACGGGTTCCGGCAAGACCTCCCTGGTCAATCTGATCCCCGGTTTTTATCCGGTGACAGAGGGAGCTATCCGTCTGGAGGGACAGGATATCCGAACCATTCCGGCGGCGCGGCTCCGTGAGCGCATCGGTGTGGTGCCTCAGAAAGCGGTGCTGTTTAAAGGAACTATCCGCAGCAATCTGCAATGGGGAAAGCCCGATGCCACGGACGAAGAGATGTGGCAGGCCATCGATACGGCCCAGGCCAGAGAAGTGGTGGAGGGCAAGGAGGGCCGGCTGGACGCTGAGATTGCCCAGAACGGCAAGAACCTCTCCGGCGGTCAGCGGCAACGCCTGACCATTGCCCGGGCGCTGGTCAGAAAGCCGGAGATATTGATACTGGATGACAGCGCCTCGGCACTGGACTACGCCACGGACGCCAAACTCCGGCTGGCGCTGAAACAGGTGGAGAAGGATACCACCACCTTTATCGTGTCCCAGCGGGCGTCCACGATCCGTCACGCGGACCAGATTATCGTGCTGGACGACGGCGCGATTGCCGGTATAGGCACTCATGAACAGCTGCTTGAGAGCTGCGAGGTATATCAGGAGATATACTATTCTCAGTTTGAGAAGGAAGCTTGAATATAAACCCCATATGTCAGAAGATATTATACGGCCGGAAGGAGTCGCCATGCCGGAGAAAGACGGAAAAACAGGCTCGTCCTATCGGATCGGCGAGCTTTCCCGGATCACGGGAGTGAAGGCAGGAACCATCCGGTTCTATGAGAAATGCGGCTATGTGGGACCGGTGGGCAGGAGTGCAAACAACTATCGAATCTATGAAGAGCGGCATATCTTTCAGGTCCGTGTCTGTAGTCTGGTATTCGGCGGATTTGTAAACCGCAGACTGCGCAGGGAAAGTCTGAAGGTCCTCGACGCGGCGGCGCGATGGGATATGGCGGCCTATGCGAAAGAGACGGCAAACTACCGGAGGGCTGTGGAGGAGGACATAGTCAGAACCGAAAAGGCCATAGCGATCTGTATGGAGCAGATGGGGCAGGATACAGAAAAAGATGTCCGATATACCAAAAAACAGGCTGCAGCCATATTGGGCACAACGCCGGAGGCAATCCGCAACTGGGAGCGGAACGGCCTGTTGGGACAGTTTGAGCCATACCAAAAGCGGTTTTACGGACAGGAACTTATTAACCGCATGTATGTGATACGGCTGCTTTTGGATACCGGTTACAGTATGATGGCCATCCGGAGCTTTATGCAGGAATACACTAGCGGCCGGGCAGGGAAGGCAGAAATGCTGCTGCTGAATCCTAGAGAAAACGAAGAACTTCTCTACCGCTCGGATCGGTATTTGGAAGCGTTGCAGCAGCTGCGGGAGAAAACGCTGCAATTATGCGGGATGACGTCAGACAAATCATATTTTAGATAAATTCTTTTTTCGGGACAATGGGGAGCTATGTAGCTCCCCATATAAAATTTATAAACCTTCTATTTATACACCACCTTTTTTAAATTTGATATGCTTGAGAAAACGGCAGCTCCCTTTGCGGGGGTTTAATGAAATGCGCTGGAATCCATAAGAAACGGGAACAGTCAAAATCCATTGTGACTGTTGTGCCCGTAGAGCGACAGCGCAATACTGGGAGCGGGCCGTAAGAAAAATATAAGGCTATAAGGAGAGATTATGAAAAATAACGTTTTCAAGAATTACAAATTTGTTTTAAAGACAATATGTAAGGTTTCCGCATCACGGATATGGCTGAAAATTTTCTTTACAGTAATAAGTGATTTATTTTCCATATTGTACAATGTGCTCTTTTTTGCATATTTTATGGATGCGGTGGAGAAAGGAAAAAGCATGGCCACGATCAGTATGGTATTAATTGCTTTTATTATGGCCAATATTGTATTTGAAATATTGAATTCCTATTACAACCAGGTGTATATTCCCCAAAATGATGTTAAGCTCTCCCTGTTTTTAAAGGATATGATATACAAAAAAATCCTGGCGGTTGACCTGGAATGCTTTGATAATCCGGAATATTACGATAACGTAACTTTTGTGTTAAATGATTTATTTAACAGAGTGAACGGTATCTTAAATAATTTAGCACAATTTATTTCCCATACTTGCTGTGTTATGGTCCTGATCGGATATTTTGCGCAGATTGACTTTGCCATTGTAGTGATATCACTGATCTCTGTATTGACAGGATTGTTTTTTGAACCTGTTATAAATAAGTACAGATATCGTTATACGGATGAAAGTGTAAAATATCATCGAAAATATGATTATGTGAAAAGAATTTCCATTCAGGCAGAATGCGCTCAGGAGTTAAGAACAACCAATGTGAAAAACGTTTTGAATAAAATGCTTGACGATGCATTTGGAGAATTAAGGACGCTTCTTAAAAAGTATTACAGAAAAATAACAGTGCTTGACAGTGTTCAAGTCTTTTTCGGATTTGGAATTGTATCCTGTGTTACAACGCTCATCTCAATATATAGAATAGTGGTTGAAAAAACGGTAACAATTGCAATGTTCCTTCCTTTGATGGGGGCAATAGCGCAGTTTACCTGGAGGGCATCTTCGGTGATAGATTGTTTTACCAATATTTTGAATGATAATATCTATTTAAATAAGTTCAATGAATTTTACCGGTATGAGTCGAAGGTTGTATCCCGCAAAGAGGAAATGGTGGATGCATCTTTCAGCGGAATGAAAATAGATCATCTATATTTCAGATACAATGAAAATGATAATTATACCTTGAAAGATATCTGCATGGAGATCCGACCGAAACAAAAGATTGCATTGGTTGGATATAATGGAGCCGGAAAATCCACACTGATCAATCTGATTTTGCGGCTGTATGATCCGAATCGGGGCAGCATCACATACAATGATAAGAATATCTGTGATTACAATGTAAAAAACTATCGCAGCAAATATGGCATTGTTTTTCAGGACATAAATGTGTATGCGGCCACCATCGGCCAAAATATCGCGATGGATACCAAGGTTTATTCGGATGAAGAGATGCAAAAGGTTATGAATTCACTTCACCTGAAAGAAAAGATAAACAATTATGAAGGAGGATTTAATACACAGCTGACCCGCGAATTATCTGACAGGGGTGAGATGCTTTCCGTTGGTCAGTGCCAGTGTCTGGCCATTGCAAGAATTTTTATCGATCCTGACAAGCAGCTCTACATTTTGGACGAGCCCACCAGCGCGCTTGATCCCATTGCGGAAGAAGAAATTTATGAGACGATTAACAGTTTTTTGGCAGATAAGACCGTTATATATATTTCTCACAGATTTTCAGCCTCTAAGATAGCCGACAAAATTTATTTCATGGAGAAGGGACAAATCGTCGAGCAGGGGACGCATGATGAATTGATTCTTCAAAGCGGAAAATATGCAAATATGTTCAATTTGCAGGCGAAATACTATAGGGACGGTGCGCAAGCTTGCATGGAATGACGGATGTATAAATGAAACATAGGGAATTGTGTGAGAAGAATCGCCATATAGGCTGCATTTAATGAAAAAATATAGGATTACGCAAAGCGGAATCATGGAGGTCATTGTGAAAAAAATAATACATAACAATCTGTATATTTTGAAAATATTTTTTAGAGCAGTTCCGTTGTACTCTATAGGCTATGCACTGCTGATCGTAGCCAGAAGTGTACTGTTCAATACCGTGGGAAACGTTCTGTTCATACAGTATATTGTTAAGTCGGTAGAATATGTCATTGCTCATCCGCAAGAAATACAGAAAACTTTGACGCAGCTGATTGCTGTGACTTGCGCATATTATGGGTTGGTGCTTCTGTTTAATACGGTCATAGAGGGAATCCTTTATAATAGTTTGACCAAAAATGCTGAAATAAAGGTCAATCGTGTTTTTACAAAAATGTTGTTTGAAAAGTCCGGTTCCATCGACCTGGGCTGCTATGACGACCCGAAGTATTATAACGATCTGGTTGCTGCCATCAAGGAATCAGATAGCAGGGCCTGGAATACTTACAAGAGTATAGTGAATTTGATTGAAAACTTTTTGGTATTGCTCTCACTGTTATATATTATCAGTTCTTTTGACTTTGTCGTTTTTGTTCTGGCGGTTGTGATTAACGTTTTATCCTTTTTGTATCAGATTAAACTTAATAAGATTAACGGTGAAATCTATAACAAAACAATTCCCTATAATAAGGAAATCGACTATACAAATCGCATGTTTTTCTTAAAACAAAATGCGAAAGACATTCAGATGACAAATATAAGCAGTGTTCTGTTTGATAAACTGACCTCTTCTTCAAAAGAGCTAAGCCATATTCACGCTGCTTACGGAGCAAAAAAGGCTGTGTTATGCTCCGGCGATAATCTGATGAAGAAAATCCTTGGAGATTTTGTGACATTGTTTTATCTTGCCTACATGGTGCTTGTAAAATGCGCATATACCTTTGACGTAATGACTGCTTTGTGGAATGCTTACGGTACAATAAAGGGAAACATGAATAATCTTGTTAACTCGATAAAGGAGCTGCATAATAACAGTATTTATATTGATAAATTCATTCATTTTATGGAAATAGAAAACAGGATAGTATTGAATAAGGGCCTGAAAAACAATGCTGGTACACCCATCACAATTGAGTTTGTGGATGTGTCTTTCTCCTATGACGGGGAACACAAAATATTAGACGGATTGAATTTAAAAATCAAGACGGATGAAAAAGTGGCGATTGTCGGCAACAATGGTGCCGGAAAAAGTACACTTGTTAAACTTTTGCTGAGACTCTATGATCCGGACAACGGTAAAATCCTGGTAAATGGAATTGATATTCGGGACTATGATGTGGAGTTCTATCGAAAGAACATATGCAGTGTATTGGTTCAGAACTTCCAGATGTTTGCGTTAACGCTGTATGAGAACGTCAAAATGGATATCGTTGACAAAAAAGCGGAAGGTGCTGACTTGGATAAGGCACTTCATATGGTGGGACTGAATGATGTGGTAGAGCGCTTGCCCAATCAGGGAGACAGCGATTATTCAAGAGAATTCAATGGCGACGGTGTGGTATTCTCAGGGGGACAAAAACAAAAACTGGCACTGGCGAGAGTGTTGCTAAGTGATAAAAGAATGGTGATTCTGGATGAGCCATCGAGTGCGTTAGATCCTAAAGCAGAAAGTGAATTTAATGAACTTGTGTTCAATATGTTGCCGGAGAGGACTATTGTTATTATTTCACATAGGTTGTCCACAACTAAAATGGCGGACAGGATTATTCTGATTCATAATGGAAGGGTAGCCGAAGACGGTTCACATGACCAGCTATTGAAGAACAATGGTACATATGCTAAAATGTTTGAAATGCAGTCCAGGAGATACAAATAATGAGTGAAAGATTTTTTGCCAAAAAATAGTTGACAGACGATGGAAAAGCATATATAGTACTTAATGTAGCGTAAAATCAATCATAAACTAAGAAAGGAGGCAAGCAAGATGTTAAAACTATTATTGCATGGAAAGAGAATCAACGCAAGTTTAAACGGTATTGTCTCCCGAAGGAATGTGGTACTGCCGATCTGATGGTATTGGCAGTATGCATATTTGCATATATAGATGGACTGAGGGCATGACATACATTTGTAGGTTATGCTCTTTCTTTGTCTGATAATGCGCACGGGAGAGGAAATATTGCGTTATCCCTTGAGACATAGGGATACGCGGAAATGAGGAAGAAATGAATTTACCGGGAAGTTTTACGGAAGTTATACGCAAACATGGCATTGACAAAAAGGATGTAATATTTGCCGCCACGGGAGATCTGGACGAGGACCAGCGTTTCGCGGATTCCATTGTGGCGCTGACCAGAGAAAAACTGATCGTTGCCAGATATCCCTATAAGGAAAAACAGGAGTATCGTCTGGGCGGCTACAACAGCTGGTCTCTGGAGCAGGAAAAAAGCATGGAGGAACCGGCGGTGCTGTTGTACGACCTGACCGGGGTGGAAAAGCTGGAGGTGATCCGACAGGTCAGCACCGGTATCCTAATGGGGCGGATCGGCGGTGAGGACAGATACCTATGCCAGTTCTCCAACACCAGGATGGAGGCCTTTATGCGGGTCGGCCGTCTGCTGGAGAAGATAAAAAAAGAGGAGGAGATCACCCCGGAAGATCTGGATGTAAAACGGGGTAAGGAATGCTGCCCCAAATGCGGTATGATCTATCCCGATCAGGAGCGCAAGGTTTGCCCCAAATGTATGGACAAAGGTTCTATACTGCTGCGGGTGGTATCCTATTTTAAGCCCTACAAGTTTCGGCTGGTGGTTATGATGTTCTGTTATCTGGCCACGGCGGGACTGAATCTGATATGGCCCTATCTCAGCGGTACGGTGCTGTACGATAAGGTGCTGGCAAAAGACGAAGGGTTTTTGGCTTTGGCGCATCTGCCAGCAGGGCGGTTTGTGCTGGCACTGGGGATATTGGTGCTGGTTATGATCGGTACCAAGATATTGCTGCAGGGGCTGGGCATATTGCAGGGCGTTCTGACGGCCCATATCGCTCCGGAAGTGGTGGCAAAACTCAAGAGTCAGGTCTTTGACTCCATGGGAAAGCTGTCCATCAGTTTCTTTACCAGAAGACAGACCGGCGGCCTGATGACCCGTGTATCCGATGATGCGGAAGAGATTTCCAGCTTTTTCATCGACGGAATCCCATACTTCTTTATCAATGTGGGGACCATCGTTGCCACCTGTATCATCATGTTTATATTAAGTCCTGTACTGGCTCTGGCATCGGTGGTGCTGATGCCCATTCTGTTCTTTATCAGCTATCTGTTGATGCCCAGACTGTGGCATTATTATGGTAAGCGCCACCGGGCCAACCGCAGGCTGAACAGCCAGATGAACGAGAATTTCACCGGGGCCAGGGTGGTCAAGGCTTTCGGCCAGGAAGAACAGGAGATGACCCGCTTTGGCAAGAACAATAATAAAGTCCGGGATGCCGAGCTGGATCTGTCCAGATACGACTGCAGATTTACCGCGCTATATGTTTTTGTGGAGGATATGCTGACATTTTTGGTATGGGCACTGGGCGGAGCGCTGATCATCAGCGGTTCCAATATAGAGCTTGGACTGCTGATCACTTTCAGCGGTTATGTGGGACAGCTCAAGGGGCCTCTGGACTTTATGTCCAGGATCATCCGCTGGTATACCAATGCCATGAACTCGGCCCAAAGGCTTTTCGAGATCATAGACGCGGTGCCCGAAGTAAGGGAGGCTGCCGATCCTGTGCGCCCCCAGCGGCTGCGGGGAGAGATCACGCTGGAGCATGTGACTTTTGGCTACGAGCCCAATAAACCGATTTTGAAGGACGTGAGTTTCCATGTAAATGCCGGAGAGGTATTGGGTATAGTCGGCCGTTCCGGCGCCGGAAAGTCCACGCTTGTCAACCTGATCTCCCGTCTCTATGACACGGAGGAGGGACAGGTATTGGTGGACGGCATCAATGTAAAGCGGTACGGATTCAACGAGCTGCGCAAGAATGTGTCCATGGTGTCTCAGGAGACATATATTTTCATGGGCACAGTGGCGGAGAATATAGCCTATGCCCGGCCCGACGCCACCAGAGAGGAGATCATAAAAGCGGCCATACAGGCCAGCGCCCACGATTTTATCTGCAAGATGCCCCAGGGCTATGACACGATCCTGGGTCATTCCAACAGATCCCTGTCCGGGGGAGAAAAACAGCGGATCTCCATTGCCAGAGCTATCCTGGCAGATCCCAAGATCCTGATCCTGGACGAGGCCACGTCGGCGGTGGACACAGAGACGGAACTGGCGATCCAGAAATCCCTGGAACAGCTGGAAAAGGGCAGAACCGTGCTGTCCATCGCCCACCGCCTGTCCACGCTGCGCAACGCCACGCACCTGATCGTATTGGACGAGGGCAAAGTGACGGAGTCCGGAACCCATGAAGAACTGATGGCTCTAAAAGGAACCTTCTACAAACTGAGCGAATTGCAGACTAAGGCTTTGGCCATGCGTGGCCTGGAATAGTGGAGCAGTGGAGTTGGAGTACTTCTAAGGCGGTAAAGTACACCGTCTAAGAAGTACTAGCCAACTCCTGAAGAATATCCCCTTTGGGGGGATATTCTTCACGGGATAAGGATTGAACCGGGTTGAACTGGTTTATCGAGCTTAGCATCTGCTACGCTGTTCAATCGAGCGAGAGCGTCCCTGTACAGGAACAATCCCCCGCCCAGAGCGTGACTCGCAGGCAACTACCTATACAACACCTCGCAATAACAACAGAAAGGATCATAAATCAAATGGAAGACAATAGAGAAAACGGTATGCCCGACTTATTGGACTTAGAGGAGTTTGATGAGGAGGCTTTGAAGAAAGAGTCGGAGGAAGTGCTGCAGATGCGGATACTGACTGCGGAGAACGCGGTGTTCACCCGCACGGAGGGAGGGTTTCTGGCGCTGGAGTTTAACGGGAAGAAACATGACAGAGTGGGCGTGTACCTGACTTTTCCTCTGACCAACCCGCAGGAGTTCATCTCCATTCGGGAGGCGGATGAGAAGGCCAAGGAGATCGGGATGATCCGCGCCCTGTCGGATATGCCAAAGGACGTGCAGGACATGATTCAGGAACAGGTGCGCCTGCGGTATTTTATGCCCGTGATCCGCAGGGTCATGGAAGTTAAGGACGAGTACGGCTATGCCTACTGGCATGTGCAGACAGACTTTGGCAGCTGCCGCTTTACCACCCATATGGGAGGGGATGCCGTGGTGTCCCTGGGCGATGCCCGATACCAGATCACCGACATAGACGGCAACCGCTACGAACTGCCTGACCTGTATGCCCTGACCGTTATGGAGCGCAAAAAACTGGACTTGTTTATCTGAATCTGTCGCGGTTTCGTTATCTTGGAGACGGACGGCAGTTGTTGCCGTCAATAGAATTTACGGAGGCGAACTTTATGAGAAAATATGCTGTTATACTGTATCCTGATTTTTCATTGCAGGAGATAACCTGTCTTACATCCGCACTTACAGTCTGGTTTGGAGAGCAGATCGATTTCCTCGCCAGTGAGGACAGAGAATATCGGAGTGAAGAAGGGTTAAGGATCTTGCCCACAAAGACAATGGACGATGTAAAGATAACAGACTATGACTGTGTGATCTTACCGGGAACGATCAATCCGCTGCCCGCTTTATTTGATGAGAAATTGATTGACTTTTTAAAAGGTGTGGCTGATTCCGATGTTGTCATTGCGGCGATATCGTCTTCTCCGATACTGCTATCCAAAGCAGGAGTGCTTGATGGGAAAAAATTTACAGCGGGTTATTTTATGCAAATGGCAGATGTTTTTCCCTTTATAGAAAAGGAGAATTTTATACACAGGGGAGTCGTCGAGGACGGAAATATAATTACCGGAATAGGAATGTTTTTCAGAGAATTTGCGGAGGCCGTATTAAAGAGATTTGAGTATGATTTTGGGAAAAACTTTATGCGGTATGATCCGGCAGAGTTCTCGGAAGAGGAATTGACGTTTTATTGGTCTGAGGAGGAATATCGAGAGTTTTTAGAAGAGCTGAAGGCATATTCCGTTAAAGACGTATAACATGCTATCTATCGGATATGAGATCAGAGCGCATTTTATACTAATAAGGAGCAAATATTCATGAAACTATTATACACACTAAAGGAGTCCCAGCAGCAGGCTCTGTCCTTACGGGACGGGGAGTCGATATGGTACTGCGTTCCGGTGGATCTGGATTTTGACAATGGGGAGCGCAGCGCCAGGATCAGTTACGCTGATCAGACCTGGATCGTAGTCACCGAGGAACGCCTGATGACCCTTAAGGGGGAGGAAAAGACCTCCGAATATCTGCTGGCGGACTGTGAGAAAATAAAATGTGAGCACCAGGTGGGCTGCGGCATTGTGACCGTGTTCCCAAAGGAGGGAGGGCCGGAGTGCGTTGCCCGTTTCTCCATGCGCCATATCATACGGGTGGCTTATGCCGTCAGGGGAGCGCAGACGCTGGTGCAGGCCACGCAGGAAAAAAAAGAGCTGAAGATGGTCAGCCGGGTGGAGAGCCGGGAATACGAAAAGTACTGTGAGAAATGCGGCCGCGCTCTGCCGGGAACCAGCAAATGCATGTACTGCGACGGCAAATCGGAGGTACTGAAAAAGTTCATGGCCCTGTGCGGGGATTTTATCGGCAGCCTGGTGGTGATCTCTCTGCTGCTGGTACTGCTGGCGGGGATCAATATGTTCAATCCCATGGTACAGCGGTATTTTATAGACAATGCCCTGGCTAACGGACAGGGAACCTTGTCTGATCTGTGGCTGTTTATCGGCCTGACTTTTGTGCTCACTGTGGGAGGCATGGTCTGCTGGATATACCGTTACTGGCTGTGCGTGAAACTGGGAGCGTCCTTGAGCATGAGCCTGCGGGCCAAGCTGTACTATAAGATTCAAGTGCTGTCTCTGTCCTTTATCAACAACCGGAAACCCGGTGAGTTAATGAATCGCGTGTCTCGGGATACCCGGGAGATCCGGGCGTTTATGCAGGATGTATTTGGAGACATGTTTTCCACGCTGGTAACAATGATCGTGTCTCTGGTCATGATGTTGATCATCAGCTGGAAGATGACATTGCTGTCCCTGCTCTTTGTGTCGGCCGTGGTGGTGTTCATTCGTATATTCTGGCACCATATCCATACCATATTCCATAAGCAGTGGCTGCGTTCGGACGACCTGAGCAGCAATCTGCAGGATATTCTCTCCGGTATGCGCATAGTAAAGTCCTTTGGCAAGGAGGCCAGCGAGAGCGCTAAATTTACGGAGAAGACGGAGGCTTTCGCCGCGATCCAGAAAAAGAACGAGACATTCTGGGCGGTGTTTTTTCCCATCATGACTTTTCTGCTGGGAGTGGGCACGTATATCGCCATTTACTTTGGTGGTATACAGGTGCTGGACGGCAGTATGACCATAGGAGAGCTGGTACAGTTCGTGACCTACAGCGGCTATCTGTTCGGCCCTTTGAGCTGGATGACCCACCTGCCCAGAGCCGTGATGCAGATGCTGACCAGCTTAAACCGTATCTATGATGTGTTGGACGAGGAGCCTATGCTGGCGGATAAGGCGGAGAGCAAGGCGTTTCCCATAGAGGGCGCGTTCACCTTTGAGGATGTATCTTTTGGTTATCAGACCTATGAGCCGGTGTTGGAGCATATCACCTTTGATGTAAAGCCGGGAGAGATGATCGGCCTGGTGGGCGCTTCCGGTACAGGAAAGTCCACGTTGATCAATCTGATCATGCGGCTCTACGACGTGGATCAGGGGAGGATCACTTTGGACGGGTACGACCTGCGGGACGTGCGGAAGGAAAGCCTGCACTCCCAGATCGGCGTGGTGCTGCAGGAGACATTCCTGTTTTCAGGCACGATACTGGCGAATATCCGTTTTGCCAAACAGGACGCCACTCTGGAGGAGGTTATCATGGCGGCCAGAGCTGCCAATGCCCATGACTTTATCTGCAAGACTCCGGACGGCTACAACACTTATGTGGGCGAGCACGGTTACAATCTGTCCGGCGGCGAGAGACAGCGTATCGCCATTGCCCGGGCAATCTTGAACAATCCCCGGATTCTGATTCTGGACGAGGCTACCTCGGCGCTGGATACGGAGAGCGAATTCTTGATCCAGCAGGCATTGAACCGCCTGATAAAGGGCAGGACTACCTTTGCCATCGCCCATCGCCTGTCCACGCTGCGGGACGCCCACCGTCTGGTGGTCATCGACAAGCACGGTGTGGCCGAAATCGGCACCCATAACGAACTGCTGGAAAAGCAGGGGATCTATTACGGCCTGGTGAATGCGCAGTTGCGCATGAGCAGCGGGGAACAATAAATGTATGAAACATTGGTGCGGGTGCATGATTTTATCAGCATCCGCATTTCTGCAGTCTATGAAAGAAGTCCCGGAATCAGACGATAATCCTCAGAAAGATCAAGAATCTTTCTGAGATCCCTGTTACAATAAACCTACACTGCAGTGAGAGAGGAACTGGTAAATGAGCTATTCAACCATAACAAGGGCCATGGTCAGCTATGTGGAGAGCCATGTGGGCGATCCACGCCTGGATGTTAAGCGGATGGGGATGAAGTTTGGCTTTTCGGAGAATTATATTCGGGAACTGTTTGCGGACCAGGTGGGCATGTCTGTCATGCGTTTCCATAAAAGGCGGAGAATCATTCTGTCTGCGGCGCAGCTACTGCGCACGGACAGAAATATACTGGATATTGCGCTGGAGTGGGGGTTCGGTTCCCATGAGGCTTATACCCGGGCTTTCTCCAAAGTCATGGGCATGTCTCCCAGCGCGTTTCGCGGCGTCAGACCCATCTTGGGCAAGACATCGCTACGGCCCGGCGTTTATGGTCTTGAATTGCTCCAGGAGAAAGAAAAGAGGAGTGATATGGGCAATATGAGACAGGATAAACAGGACAGCATAGTATTATATGATATTCAGCAGGTGAAATTCGGCAGCTATGGCAGCTCCACGCCTTTTCCCATCTGTATCAAGGCAGTGTCGGAATATCTGGGGGACGATGTGTCTTACCCTTATATCATGGCGGCTACCGGAGCGGCGTTTCGCCTGGTATGGAACACACTGCATTGGGATTTGAGCAATGTGGATATCTATCATGCTTTCACCGAGTCCAATCAGGTGTATGGGCTGGGAGCCAGGGCTCTGGGCAGGGAGTTTTCTTTTCTGGGAAGGGAGGAGACTACCACCAGGGAAGAGTTTTTGGCATATATCAAGGAGCATCTGGCAGAAGGGTATCCCTGTATCGCGCTGGGAATTATAGGGCCGCCGGAGCCCTGTATAGTGGCGGGGTATGATGAGGACGGAGGCAGTCTGCTGGGCTGGAACTTTTTTCAGGACGATCAGGAATACGCAGGTAATGTCAGTACCGCTGAGAACGGCTATTTTATCAGCAAAAGCTGGTGGGAAAACACAGACACCCAGGCGGTGATGTGCCTGGGTCCCATAAACGGGGAGGGCTTGACTCCCACAGAGATATTGAATCAGGCGGTTAAAGCTCTGGAAGGGAGAAAAGAGCATGCATACGCCAAGGGTATACTGGCCTATGACGCATGGCAGGAAATGCTGCTGGATGACAGCCACTTTGCCAGCGAGGCTTATGATAGCCTGTTTTCCAAGCTGCTGGTGCAGAATGACGCTGCCCAGTGTCTGGCGGACGGCAGAGAGCAGGGAGCCAGATATCTGCTGGAGTTGGCGGCGCAGCGGGCAGGGGAGGACAACGCGAAACTGGAGCAGGCAGCCCGGCATTTTCGCAATGTGAGCGCTGCCGCAGGGGAGATGAGCGGTCTGATCGGCGACTGGTCGGATATGGACGCCATGCTCCGTCATCTGACGGACAGAAAAGTGCGGGAACAGCTGGCGCAGCTGATCCTTAAGGCCAAAGCCCAGGACGAGGCGGCGCTGTCCTGTCTCAAAGAATACTTGAAGTAGATAAACAGGGACTGCCCCGTGGGGGCAGTTCTTTTGTTTGCGCGCCATGGACGCGGCAAGAAGTGGGTTTGCCGGATAGAAGTGCTGCTTGACCGGTAAATAGTGTCACTTGCTCCCGGGGCTATTGCTCTTTATGAGAGGAGTTGTTACAATGGCTTCAGTGCTTGTGAAACGGGCGGAAGGGAGCCGAATGAAATACACCATAGAGAATATCTCTCAGGGAGAGAATGAAGTGATCCTGCGCTGCGCTGCCCCGTCGCCCGAGACGGAACAGCTGATACGTTTTCTGGAGTTTCAAAACCGCAGGCTGCTGGGGACCCGGGACGGTGTGCAGGTCGTTATTGAGCCATCGGAAATCCTGTATCTGGAGAGCGTGGAGGGCAGAACTTTCGCCTATACGGAAACCAGCGTTTTGCAGATGGAGCACTCTCTGTTACAGTTGGAACAGCTCTTGGGTACCGTGAATTTTTTCCGGTGCAGCAAGTCTGCGATCCTGAACATCGACAAGGTCCGGGAGCTTAGGAGCAGGGCCTCCAATCGCATTGACGCTACGATGTGCAACGGAGAGCATATCATGATCTCCCGCACTTACGCGTCGGATTTTCGCAGAAGGCTGAAGGGTGAATAGATAACCGGAAGGAGGACATGAGCATGGGTAAAAAAATTATGGGCCGCAGTGGACGTAATGGGAAAAGAATGTCTCTGTTGGAGCGCTATCTGGTAGTGGAGATTGCCATTGAGTTTAAGGCATGTATATACTTTTTCTGCATTCTGTTCTTTTATTCCGTGTACCGGTTGCTCGGCGGGAGTATGGAGGCCAATATCCTGCATATGGGAGAGATGATCCTGCTGACATACGGGATGGGATATCTGCAATGGTATGTGCTTGACAGATTTGACGAGGGCGAACGGCTGGGCATCCGGGAGACGGCGTATCTGCTGCTCTGCGCCGGTATACACACTGCGGTATCCTGGCTGGGAAATTGGTTTGACAGAGGCGTTTTTGTAACATTCCTGTATGCCCTGTTTATGGTACTGGCATATCTCTGCGGTTTTTTGGTCTATAAGATAAAGAGGGTACTGGACGCCAAACAGTTGAATGAAGATCTGCGGGCGTTTCAGGAAAGATCCGGCAGCCTGGGGAATGTGGGCAACGGCGAGAGGGATGAAGATGTGGCTGCGGAGAAAGACAGGAAAGAGAGGGAGCAGAGATGAGCGGGACGGAGAGAATCATTGATATTGAGCAGTTGACCAAAAATTATGGAAAACACAGAGGCGTGACAGAGCTTAGCCTGTCGGTGGAACAGGGGGAAATATTCGGCTTTTTAGGTCCCAACGGAGCCGGAAAGTCCACTACCATCCGGGCCATGCTGGGGTTTATCCGCCCCAATGCCGGAAAGATCCGGCTGTTTGGCAAGGACATTCGTCAGCACAGGGAGGAGATTCTGGCCCAGGTGGGATATATGCCCTCGGAAACCATGTTCTATCCGGGCATGAAAGTGAAAGAAGTGATCCGCCTGGCAGCCGGGGTACGGGGGCTGGACTGCGGTGAGGAGGCGGCGATGCTCTGTGAGCGGCTACAGGTGGATACGGAAAAGAGGATAAGGGAGCTGTCTCTGGGAAACCGCAAGAAAGTGAGCATCATATGTGCCATGCAGCACAGGCCCGGGCTGTTCGTGTTCGACGAACCCACCAGCGGTCTTGACCCGCTGATGCAGAAGGAGTTTTTCCTGCTGATCCGGGAGTATGTGGACCGGGGCGCTACCTGTATGCTGTCCACCCATGTATTGCCGGAGGTAAAGCGCTACTGCGACCGGGTGGCTATCATGAAGGAGGGGCGGCTACAGAGCGTGGAGCCGGTGGCGGCGCTGACAAGAGCCGGGGCCAAGCGTATCAAATGGGTGCGGGACGGTATTTGGGAGGAGTTTCTGTATGAGAAGGATCTGAACGAACTGTACCGGGAGCTTGAAGGACATGACATCCGGGAGCTGCTGATCGAAGAGCCGTCTTTGGAGGAAGTGTTTATTGAGTATTACAGGACCTAAATATATTGAAGTGTACGCTTGTTTCGCAAACCTAATGTTTGTGCGGCTGAAAGGAGAACGTCATATGCGGTATATTTACAGACATGAAATGAAACAATATTGGAAAACCCTGTTGCTGTGGTCTGTCTGTGTGGGGGGCATGGGGATGGCCTGCATTCTCCTGTTCTCCAGTATGCAGGAGGAGATGGCTGGCATGGCGGAGAGTTTTGCTGCCATGGGCACATTTTCACAGGCTTTTGGCATGGACCGCCTGAGCATCGCGACTCTGACAGGATTTTATGCCACAGAGATAGGAACGATCCATGAGCTTGGTGGCGCCCTGTTTGCGGCGATGCTGAGTATGACCATGCTCTCCAAGGAGGAGGACGGACATACCAGTGAATATCTATTCTCCCTGCCTGTCTCCAGGGGCAGGGTGGTGTGGATGAAATGGTCCGTGGTCTGTTCCTGTCTGGCGCTGTTCCACCTGCTCTGCATGGGCTTTTACGGCATGGGTTTTGCGCTGCTGGGGGAGGGCATTCCCGGAAAGGAATTCTGGCTGTTTCACGGTATGCAGTTTATGATGGGTTTGGAACTGGCCGGGATCTGTTTTGCCGTCTCCGCCTTTTTCAGGCAGAACCGGCTGGGAGTGGGCATGGGCATAGTGCTGCTGTTTTACGCTTTTAATCTGGTGAGCAGAGTGACGCCGGAGATGGAGAAGATAGCATTCCTCAGCCCTTTTGCCTATGCCAACGCCTCCGAAATCTTAAGCGGCGGAGAGATAGCTGCGGGCGCGGCCGCGCTGGGAGCGGCGGTGCTGATCCTGGGGCTGGGGACTGCCTGTGTGAAATATGTGGGAAAAGATCTGGGCTGAGCCCGTAAGCAGGGATTCTTACAACGAAACGTGGAAGCACATAATGGAGACTATAGAACGAGAGGCAGCCGGAACTTTAAATCCGGCTGCTTTTTTGTCATCTCATATTTATTTTTGTTGCGATTTGGGAATTTCATGTTAAAATAAGAACATGCGAAGTAGCGTATTCCATAGATTTTTACGCGGAGCTCGGATATTAGCCCGCTCCAATCTGGCATTTATGACGAAGAAGTTATGACAAGGCAGAATATTGCGGATTAGGTCAGCGGTATGCATGTGGAGGTGTAAGCGTATGAAAAAGAGAGCAAAGAACAATAATATGAAGAAAAACAGGATGCCCGGAGTGAATATGCCGGACGGCTGGTTCTATATGTCCGATAAAGAGTTGACGGCAGCTGCGGTCAAGGAGGCGCTTGATGATGCGGAATACGGCGTGGAGTACTGGGAAGAGGCCCAGGTGCTGGAGATCGTTCTGGGAGAGCGCAGTTCCATGGATGTGGAAGTCCTAGCCCCCCGTCTGGGAGAGGAAGAGGCGGATGCTTTTCTGGACAGTCATCGGGTAAGGTTCCTCTGCTATGTCACATTTCAGCCGGAGGAATACGAGAACGTAAAGGCTGTGATGGAGCATATCTGCGGCAGGATCGGGGGATTTTTCTGCGGGGATACGGAGGATTTCACGCCGGTGGTAGAAGCGCCGATGTGATGTCTGTTGATAAATAGATTCGTAACAGAGTTGAAAACGAGCAACAGCGCAGTAGTTGACTTGTCAAAGTAGTTGACTTGTCAAAGTAGTTGACTTGTCAAAGTAGTTGACTTGTCAACTACAGGGATGCGGGAAAGGTGAAGAAATGTCAAGACTGGAAGAGGCGAGAGAGTTTTTTGAGGCGGATATATTTGCCACCCGGACCACGGGGATCGTGATCGAGGAAGTGGCGGATGGGTACTCCCGCTGCAGCCTTCAGGTGGAGGACAGACATCTGGCGGCTCATCATCATGTGATGGGAGGAGCGCTGTTTACGATGGCAGATTTCGCGTTTGCCGTGGCCGCCAATCCTCCCGGACAGACCACTGTGACAGCCACCAGCAATATCAGCTATATCAGTATGCCCAAGGACGATAGACTGGTGGCGGAGTGCAGGCAGATCAAGGACGGACGGAGAGCATGCTATTATGAGACACAGATTACGGACGGGCAGGGCAATCTGGTGGCGGTGGTGACTGCCATGGGGATGCATATGAACTGAGAACATGTGGCATTATCGGGCATCAAGTGCCGGGTAGAATAGAACTAATGTTTGCGAATACAATAAAGGATAAGGGGGATAGAGTAATGATCGTGAAAGTTCTGGTGGAAAATACGGCGGTCTCGGGGGAATACGGAAAAGTGCATGGCCTGTGTATGTATATAGAGACAGGGAAACATAAGATCTTGTTTGATCTGGGGCCGGATAAGCTGTTTCTGGAAAACGCGGAGAAGATGGGAGTGAGCATCGGGGATGTGGATACGGTGGTGATCTCCCACGGCCATTATGACCACGGAGGAGCGCTGGGCCTGTTTTTACAGCGCAACCGCAAGGCGAAGGTATACCTCCACAAAAAGGCTTTTGACAGACATTTTTCCAAAGCGTTTTGTCTGTACATAAATATCGGTCTGGATAGTTCTCTGGCCGGGAATGAGCGGATCGTCTTCACTGAGGGCAATCTGAAACTGGATGATGAACTGACGATCATTACGGATGTGAAGGAGAGGGAGCTGTATCCTCTATCCAACAACAATTTGTACATGCTGGACGGCAGAAAAAAGGTTAGGGACGACTTTTCCCATGAACAGAGTCTGCTGATCCATGAAGATGAACATAAAGTACTGCTGGCGGGCTGCGCGCACTGCGGCATCGTCAATATACTGAACAGGGCAAAGCGTGATCTGGGCGGAGACGTGACCCATGTGATCGGTGGATTTCATATTTGGAAGGATAAGTCCCCGGAAACGGTGCGGGACTTGGCACAGCGACTGAAAGTGAGGGATATCCTGTATTACACCTGCCATTGTACCGGACAGGATAATTATGCCCTGCTGCGGGAGGAGATGAAGGAACAGATTGAGTATCTGTCCACGGGTACCATACTTAGAATTTAGGAGATTGCTGGAAAAAGGTATAATCCGGCAGGATATAAGGACAAAGGTATAACAGGGAAGGGAGTGGCTATGAAACTGGTATTTATCATAGGCAGCGGCGCCGTGGGCAAGATGACGGTGGGGCAGGAGTTAATGAAAAGGACGGGACTCAGACTGTTTCACAACCACATGATGATCGAACCGGTGATCGAGGTATTCGGCGGATTTCGCGGGGATGTGGTGAGCAGACTGCGCAGGGTCATACTGGAAGAATTTGTGAAAACCGACCACAAGGGCATGATATTTACCTATATGTGGGCTTTTGACATGCCCTCGGACCGGGAGTATATACTGGGCGTGGCGCGGATGTTTGAGGAAAAAGGCGCTGAGATTTACTGCGTGGAGCTGGTGGCGTCCCAAGAGATCCGGCTGCAGCGCAACCGCACGGAGAACAGATTGAACAATAAAGCATCCAAACGAGATCTGGAGTTTTCGTCCGGCCTCATACTGAATGAGGACGCCAACCACCGCCTGGTGAGCCGGGAGGGGGAGATTCCTTTTGCCAATTTTCTGCGGATTGACAATTCCAGGCTGTCTCCGGAGACGGTGGCGGAATTGATCAGGGAGCATTTTGACTTGTAAAGGCTTTTTGACTTGTAAGAACAGAGCGTAGGAATTGAGGAAGTAAAGATGAGCTATATTACTACTTATACAGGAAAACATTTCAATCCGGCGCAGCCGGACCGGGAGAAAATAGATATTCGCGACATCGCCCATGCCCTGCCGATGATCTGTCGCGGCAACGGGCATGTGAAAACCTTTTTCTCCGTGGGGCAGCACTGCATACACTGCGCCCTGGAGGCGGAGGCAAGGGGGTACTCTCGGCGTCTGATCCTGGCCTGCCTGCTGCACGACGCCAGCGAGTGCTATCTGTCGGATGTACCCCGGCCGGTAAAGAGCGGGATGCCCGGGTACAAGGCGGTGGAGGAGCGGCTACTGGAGCAGGTCTATATCAAATATCTGGGCTCCGCGCTGACAGAACAGGAGGAACGGCTGGTAAAGCAGGTGGACAACGACATGTTGTATTATGACATGCTGAATCTTCTGAACGAACGTTTCGACCAGGAACCTCCTGTGATGGCAACGGTCTTTTCCTATGAGGTATTGCCTTTTGAACAGGTGGAGGGAAAGTATCTGGAATTATTTGAACGATATAGACATGTGGGGGGAATCAAGGAGGAAACAAAGATGGGAATGCGATTGAGCATTGAAGGCATGGAAAATGAAATGACATTTGATTCGGAGCATTTTACAGTCCATTACTGCCGGGAATGCGCGAATCTGGTGGAAAGGATTGCCGGAGCGCTCCGGGGAAACATGCAGCGGATCATGGGCTTTTTCCGGCTTGACAAGCTGGACAGGAAGATACCTGTGGTCCTTTATTCGGATACGGACGCCTATGTTGCCCATATTGAGGAGTGCGGGCAGAGGTATTATGATTGGATGATAGCGGATACTTTTGACGGTAGGATTCACATACTGTCCCTTGAGGCTTGCCGGAGCCGCTCTTCCCATGCCGGAATGGATGAAGAAGAATATACCCGCCTGATCGTCCATGAGTTCGTACATATCTGTCAGCAGCAGGTGGAACCCAACTGCTACGGCTGCATCTGGTTTTGGGAGGCGCTGGCCACCAATCTGGCGGGGCAGGAGCATGCCCCGGTGGAAATTCTCTGTAACAGGGAGGAATTGATGTTTCATTATCAGGAATTGCCGAACGCGTACGCTGTGTCCTACCTGTTGGGAAAATATATGCTGGAACATATGTCGCCGCAGCAGATCTACGATTACATTCGCAGACCGGCGCAGCTATGGGAGGATACGGAGAAAATACTACAGGCGGCAACCCTGCCGTGATTCCGTCCAGACGTTCCGGTTCCGGGGCGTACATTTGCAGCAGTTTTCTGATTTAATTGAGATAATATGGCCGATTAAGTTTTTTCTTGACAATATATAAATTTGTACTAAAATAGTTCTAAAAAGAACAAAAGTATTAAGGGGGCCATATGATTCCATTGAACCCATGGGAACATCATAACGTGATCAAGACGCTGTATTCCAAATGTGTAGAAGATGTATGCATCCGGCATGAGATCACCCGGATGGAGTTGGACATTCTGCTCTTTCTGGCGAATAATCCCTGCTTTGACACCGCTACGGATATCGTGGAGACCCGGTATCTGTCCAAGTCCCAAGTATCATCCTCCGTCGGATCACTGGAGGAGCGCGGATATATCCGCAGGGAATATACAGGGAACAATAAAAAGACGGCGCATCTGCGGATATGCGGTCCGGCGAAGTCTGTTATTGAGGACGGAAGGGAGGCGCAGGAGAGGTTTGTTTCCGTCATGCTACAGGGGCTGAGCGAAGAAGAATGCGCGTGTTTGAAACATTGTTTTGAGTGTATGTGGGAGAATATCGACTGTTACTTGAAAGCCGCCGAATAACAATAAGCGCGGAATTACTTGCTGTAACAAAAAGTAATAGAGGGAGAAAAACAAAGACTTTTTGGGGAGGACACAAGGATGCTTTTTAAGTTTATCATTTGCTTTCTGGCGGGGATAGGGGCCGGGCTGGGCACCGGATTCGCGGGCATGAGCGCTGCCGCCGTGATCAGCCCCATGCTCATCACTTTTCTGGGACTTCCGGCTTATGAGGCGGTGGGAATCGCACTGGCAAGCGATGTTCTGGCCAGTGCCGTCAGCGCCTATACTTACGGAAAAAACAAGAATCTGGACATTCGCAATGGCCTGGTGATGATGGCCACGGTGCTGCTGTTTACTCTGGGTGGGAGCTGGATGGCCAGTAAGGTCCCGAATACTGCCATGGGGAATTTTTCCGTTTTTATGACACTGCTGCTGGGTATTAAGTTTATCGTAAAACCCGTTATGACCACCAGGGAATCCATGAACCGGGTCAGCGGGAAAAAACGGGTTATACAGTCCATAATCTGCGGAACCGTGGTGGGCTTTATCTGCGGTTTTATCGGCGCGGGCGGGGGCATGATGATGTTGCTGATCCTTACCAGCGTACTGGGGTATGAACTGAAAACGGCGGTGGGAACCAGCGTGTTTATTATGGCATTCACTGCACTGACCG
The DNA here is from genome assembly GCA_910577235.1 of uncultured Acetatifactor sp. Classification (GTDB taxonomy): domain Bacteria; phylum Bacillota; class Clostridia; order Lachnospirales; family Lachnospiraceae; genus Acetatifactor. Next base: position 163,613 of record CAJTMX010000001.1, read on the forward strand.
GATCGGTGAGCCATTTTGCCATCGGAGGGATGCCGGATATATGGTGTCTGCTCTTCTGCGTGGGGGCCACGCTGTTATGGGCCAGAATAGCAGCCAAGTTTGCCAACAAAGCCAGCGCGGTCACTTTAAACAGGGCTACCGGCGTGGTGCTGGCGGTGCTGGGTGCGGCGATCCTCGCGGTGAATTATCTGTCCTGAGAGCGGGGCGCACAGGAGCGGGCCGGCAGCTTGCAGCATTTTACTTTTTTTGCCAGGATTGGGGCAGGGAAATATGGTATGCTTGTAAAAAAAGTAGGAGGTGTCAGGTTGTGGAATGGTTGACCAAAATGAATGAGGCTTTGGCCTATATTGAGGAGAATCTGGAGGCCAGGGAGCTGAAGGATACGGATATTAAGATCATTGATTTGGCGGCAAAATACGGGTATGATTCCCCGGAGGCATTTACAAGGGCTTTCCGGGCGTTTCACGGTATAGCGCCCTCCGCGGTGAGAAAAGGCGGGAGCGTAAAGGAATATCCGCCGATATCTCTTAAGGTCACAGTTCAGGAGGGCAGCACGATGCTGGGAGACAAGTCTCTGGTGCGCATGGAGGAGTTAAGCGGCCGCAGGGGCGTGGTATTTACGGTAAATTGTCAGGAACCGGAGACTGAGGCATGGAATCTCATGCGGGAATGGGCGGTGAAAAATCTCAGAGATTATCAGGCCAGAAGATATATCGGATACGCTCCGGGCGGACATCATCCTGACGGGCCGGAGGAGACCGCTCATGAGTATTGTGCCATGATGATCCTGCACAGTGATGTTGGATAGTGCGTAGGGACGACAAACAAATACAAATAAAAAAGGGACTTCCTCAATCCTTAAAAGGCTATGACAGCAACGGTTATAGTCTTTTTTCATGCGGTAATTACCGTATGAAATGAACTCCTATTCCCCCAAGCGGAGAAATACCCAACAATGATATTCCGCAATCCAAACTCCCGACAATTAACGAGAAAAAATCATATATAAGCACTGAAACCAATCAATCATATCAATCCATATCACAGGAGGGCAAAGACCATGAATAAAAAGCAGGAACAACAGATTTTGAACTATTACAGTACCGCCGACAAATATATCCGTAGTAGGACACACTCCAATGCGCATCAGAGCGTATTTACAAAAGAAAACGATAAATACCAGTGGCTTGTGTTGGAACAGAAAAGCCAATGCGAAGTAGAGGTAAGGCAGACCGACAATCATGGAACAATCACAGCGAGGGATAATTACGAACTGACAAGAAATCTCCCTAAGTGCGTGGGCGTGGAGCGTTTATGTGAGGGTGCAAATTTTCAGATACCTTTTAATGCTGATGAAATCAACTTAATCTATCAGTTTGGGGAGCAGAGCAAAACGGAAACGTGCGCCAGTCTGTCCGCTATCCTTCCGCAGATAAATGACAGCGACACCAAGCAGACAGTAAGCGACACTTTGAAGAAATTAAATGCCCTGTCAGAAGAAACGTGTGCGGAACTGACCGCAACCACCAAAAGACGGAAAATGACCGAGCGTGACCATTCCGTAATGGCAAGGTTAGCCAGAGCAAAGGAGCAGGCAAAACAGCCGACAGTTGCCGAGGGAAAAAAGCACAGAACCCACAGTAAGGGAAAGGGGGATATGACACTATGAAACTTTCCCGATACGAACAAGAAAGCATAGTCAATTACAATGCAGGAGAACAGACCGCCACTGTCTACACAAGGGATAAGGCAGTCATGCGGAAACTTGATACGCTTGTTGCCGACTTCCCCGATACATACAAGCTGATAGAGCAGGACGAGGTATCTAAGACCTATTCCTTTCCGAAATCATACGTCAGTTACCGCAAACCGAGGGCAGTCAGTACCGAGCAGAGGGAACGAGCAAGGCAGATGATGATTGCAAAGAATAAAGCAAAGGGAGATTAAGCAAAATTTAATAGAATTGTGTGTGCTGTTGTGGTAAAATAACAGCGTTGAATAATTCAATAAATTAACGGCTAAGGAGATTAATCATGATAGACAAACGCACATCAATCGGAGTTACTATACTGACAATAATAATGACCTTTATGGAAATGACCGCATTACCTGCGGCTTTATTCTGTAATATACAAATAAAGGATATAGAACCAATTTATTTTTCTTTGATGATAAATTTTATATTTGCTTTTGCTTTATGTTATGTATGCAGGAAAACCATTATAAAAGAGTGGAAATTTGGATTGCAATTTCAAAATATACTGATTGGTTTGAAAAGATATGGTATTCCATCCCTTGTTGCTACACTTATAGTGGCAGTTGCTTTCTGTATAGGGCTTTCACCGTTTGATAATAAACCAACAATATATAGAGTTATTGTAGAGGGCGTTGTGTATTATATAGGCGTTGCAATAATGGAGGAAATTTATCTGAGAGGGTTGTTACAGAATATCATTGAAAAATGGTTTGGCAAACGAGATAATGCTACATTATATGCCGTTATTATTTCATCTGCACTATTTGGTTTTGGGCATATTTTTGGTGCACTTGGGCAACCAATTTTAACAATTATTTGCAAAGCTGTTTGGGCTACTGCATTAGGAGTTTACTTTGGGGCAGTTTATGTCAAAACCCGAAATTTATGGATACCAATTATTTTACATTTTGTAGTGGATTTGTGCGGTATACCATTTTGTTTTTCTAAAAGTAATCAATATCCAACAATAGGATTAGTTTTCTGTTTAATAATGTATTTGTTATTAGGAATATACGGCATTTATATTATCCACAAAAATAATGATAACTTCTGCCCTATTTACAAGCATTAAAATGAAAAAATTATTTGACAGAGCAGAAATATAAAAACTGAATATTGTTTACCATTAGGTAGCGATTATCTTAACAGACAATCCGCTACCTTTTTTATTTTCAGAAACTATCAACACAGCACAGAAAGAATGAGGTATCAGAAATGATTGAGAGCAAGAATGACACAAGCAAAAACTTAGAAAAGGCATTGCAGGCATTGAAACAGGCGCAACAGCGTGTAGCCAACGAAAAGAAAAAGCAGAACGAGAAGAAACGCAAAGCCGAGAAACCACTCCCCCACAATCTACTCTCCCCAATGCCGAAAATGAAAGCGAGGGCGGTACAGAATGACGAGGGCAACGGAACTGGAAAGCCGAGGTAACGTATTCACCCTGTTTACAGGGTGCGCACAGATATACCACCAGAGGTGGTATATCTGTGCGCTCTCCGAGGGGCAAGTTTCACTTGCATGGACTCCTGCGGAGGGCATTGTCTGTCTTGCGACAGACAAAAGGGGAAACGACAATTCCCCTTCGCAAGCTGCGCTTGCTACCCTTTAGTGAACTTTGCGTTCAGACAAAAGCCAAAGTGCGGCTTTTATCTGCCCACAAAGTCTATGGGTGCGCCCCTCTACCCTATCGGCAGAATGTAGGTGCTGCATATGGGTAATGTCACAAAACAGGCAAGCACACGTTTCTCCATAGTCAAGCGGAGCAAGGGGCAGTCGTCAGTTGAGAAAGCGTCCTATATTAGCAGGAGCGTTCTTGTGAGCGAATATGACGGGCAGACCTACCGCCCGAAATATCTTGAAGATTTAGTCCACAGCGAAATCACTCTCCCACCCAATGCGCCTAAAGAATATGCAGACCGAGCCACTTTATGGAACGCTGTTGAACTGTCAGAGAAAGGGCAGAAATCACAGCTTGCGAGAATGTTAAAAGCGTCACTTCCCAAACAGCGGATAAGGAACAGAGATACCAAGAGTTGGAAACGGTACATCTTTCAAAGGGGCAGAAACTAAGCCGATTAAAGGAACTGTCAAAAATGTATGCCCTTTTTGCGCCAATCCAAGCCACCTATAAGGAGAGCCAGTCACTCAAAGGATTTGCGAAAATGAAATACGATAAGGAGCATAAGGACAGCTTATCGAAGTACCCCGAATTAAAGGAGCGTATGCAGAGCCTTTTACAGAATGGCGAGAAGATAACGCCGAAACAGTGGAAAGCCGAGATACAGTCTTTGCAGTCCGAGTATGACAGTATCGGCAAAGAGCAGACCAAGACTGCCACAGAATTAGCGTATGCGGAAGTTATCAGCTATAACAAGAAAAATCTTGAAAGAGCGCTTCAGAACGAGAGCCGACAGCACAATAAACAACAAAGCAGGACTAAGCGGAGGGAGGAAGAAATTTGATAGAAATATGAGCATAATTGTGGTATGATTTTGATTAAACAAATTTAAGGTATGGAGTAACAATGAGATGACTAAGGAAATTAAAGTTTATGAACCAATCTTTTTTATATTTTTTGGAATATTTCATTTACACAGAATATGGGGACTGATTGACAGGGAAACTTATTCAAAATTTTGGATTGGTGTAATGAAAAACAAGGGTATGTTTTACTATTTTTTAATGGGAGTTTTAACTATTCTTTGCATATGTGGCATAGTTACTTTTCTTAAAAATTGGAAAAATAATTATTGGTGGCGTTGGATTTATCTTTTTGGTGGTAGTTATTTATTGTTTGATTTATTTGCCATTGCTACGGGATTGAAATTTTGGGAAAGACTTTTATTAAAAATGTTTGATGTATCTGCACCGTATTGGAATATACTATGGATTTCTTTTGTATTATTAGGTGCTTTTTCATTTGCTTTAGGGATTAGATTGTTATTACAAAAGAAATAATATTCAGCTTATCAGGTATTACCACAATCACAACAAAATAAGTAACACAGCGTCAGAGCGTATAGAAAAATCTATGCGCTCTATTTTATTGTAAAGGAGCAGATTTATGAGCAAAGACAGCAAGGTACAGCATAGAGCCACCCGACAGCACCCACCCACAAAAATTATCGTGCAAAGGCACTATGTAGGCACTGAAAAAATGGAAACGGTATTCAAGCGGATAGCCGGGGAACAGATAACAAAAAAGGTTAAGGAGATAGCGGAAAACAACGTAAATTAGCACTGGAAACGGAAAAGGGAATATAGTATAATAGGAGTTGAGGAAGTCCCTTTTCATTAAGGAGGACGACATGAAAAGGGCAAAACTGAATAACGACAAAATCACTGCTTTATATTGCAGGCTTTCCAAAGACGACGGCACGAACAACGAGAGCATGAGCATCAGCACACAGAAAACCATGCTGAAAGATTACGCAAAGCGCAACGGTTTTCTGAACTGCCAGTTCTACGTTGATGACGGTTACAGCGGTACGAACTACGACCGCCCCGCTTTCCGACAGCTTATCGAGGACATACAGGACGGGGAAGTGTCAACGCTCATCACAAAAGACCTGTCACGTTTGGGGAGGAATTATCTTGAAACGGGTACTTATATCGAGGTGTTTTTCCCCAACCATAATGTACGTTACATTGCAATCAATGACGGCGTGGACTCCATAGACAACGCACAAATGGATATTACACCGTTCCGCAACATCATCAATGAAATGTACGCAAAGGACACGTCAAGGAAAATCAAGAGCGCACTCCACGCAAGGAGAATGCAGGGCAAGTATATGGCTACTACCGCCCCATTCGGTTATCAGAAAGACGAGAAAGACCATAACCACCTTGTCATTGATGAAGTGACCGCCCCTGTTGTGGAACTGATTTTCTCAATCGCCGAGGAGGGTGTGGGGCTTGTCCTATTAAGGCAAAAATGGTGTATAATACAAACATGAGCAGGGTTTAGTTTAGGCGCAACAGAGAAAAAAGAACAGAGAAAAACGCAACAGAGAGAATTTTTAGTAGAATTTAATATAGATTTTGCAACAATTACTGCATGCGGAGAATGTTGTGTAGGATGTAAGAAAAAAGAAGATGGCATTTGTCAAGGTTGCATAGAGTCAGATGGACATTGTATGGAATGGACGCAATCCAATGGCTGTCCAATACATAAATGTGCAAGAGAACATAAAGTTCAGTTCTGCGGATTATGTGAGGAATTTCCTTGTGATAAATTAAAGGAATGGGTTTCTTCTGAGAATCCGGAAAGAATTGATAATTTAAAAAGAATATAATAACTTCCAATATGAAGAATAGCTCAAAAAAACTAGAATTTATATAAGACAAGGAGAAATGTTTATGGCAAAGATAATAGCAATCTGTGGGAAAATATGTTGCGGAAAAACCTATTACGCCAATCAAATAAAAGAAAAAGAGAACGCAGTTATTTTATCATGCGATGAATTAACAAAGGATTTGTTTGATAATGATTTGGGTGAGAAACACGACGAAATGGCGTTAAGAATTTGGAACTATTTTAAGAGGAAATCGGTGGAATTGGTAAATATAGGTTGTACTGTGATTTTGGATTGGGGTTTTTGGAGCTTAGAAAACAGAAGAAGCTTAACCGAGTTTTGTCACTCTCAGAATGTTCATTGTGAATGGCATTACATTGATGTTAATGACCAAACATGGAATAAAAACATTGAAGAACGAAACTGTAGGGTATTAAATGGCGAAGGTGGTTCAGATTATTATCTGGATGAAGGTCTTATGGGAAAATTATTGTCCATGTGGGAAGCACCTTCTAAAGATGAAATAGATGTTTGGTATACATTAGAAAGAAAATAGAATTGTTATATAGAGAACAACGAATCTCAATTTGTCGAACACACGAAACTTTCAGGTTGTACCTGAGTTTATGTGAAGAGAATTAAATACAAATGACCTAAGAGCCATTGTGGACGATAATCTACAGTGGCTTTTTTCATGCAATGAAATGATAGGAGGTACTAAAAAGTCCTTGACATTTCGTTTCAGGAGGCACTTCCTTATCGGGCATTAACACAAAAGGAGAGCAAACGAATGGAGAATAGAAAAGCAAACACACCGGTCGCACTCAGGAAGATGATAGGTAGCACAATGTATTGTGTGAGAGTGCATTTCATTGAGGATACAAAGGAAACCATGAAGGACAAGATAAAGAGGATGTTGGAGAGTGATGTTAAGGCATCACAGCATCGCAGAAGGCAGAGGTCTTGCCAACATCCGGGCGGTAACGGAGAAATACCAGGGGAGTCTGGAGTTGGAGAGGCGGGAGGAGACGGTACTTTTGAGTGTATTGTCAGCCATTCCGCAGCAGGATGAGAACCATCATATTTAAATAATTTTTATAAATCTATAAAAATGTCTTGACTTAAAGTGTACTCTAAGTTGTATACTAAGCTCAAAGCCATTGTAGATACTTCAAAGAGGGATGGCAAGTCGCTCTTATTTTGTCTATTTCGCCCATCCCCTGTATCTTGAACAGGGTTTCACAATTACCTGGGAACCGGTATTCAGAGAGGAGAAGCATATGGAAAAGGCGAAGGTTTATTTCACAAGAGAGATCACGCCCGAGGCTGTGATCAGGATGTACAGGCAGCTGGGAAAGGAATTGCCGGGAAAGGTGGCGGTAAAGGTTCATTCCGGCGAGAAGGGCAACCAGAACTATCTGCGCCCGCAGTTTATGCGCCCCATGGTGGAGGCGGTGAACGGTACCGTGGTGGAGTGCAATACGGCCTACGATGGGGCCAGGAATTCCACGGAAAAACATAAGATGCTGATGGCGGAACACGGATGGAGCAGATATTTTCAGGTAGACCTGCTGGACGGGGAGGGGCCGGACCTGGTGCTGCCCATACCCGGAGGCAAGGTGCTTAAAGAAAACTACGTGGGTAAAAATATCGTTAATTACGATTCCATGCTGGTGCTCTCCCATTTTAAAGGGCATCCCATGGGCGGCTTTGGAGGGGCGCTAAAACAGCTTTCCATAGGTTGTGCCTCCACTGCGGGAAAATGTTTGATCCATTCCGGCGGCACCACAGCCGATCAGAATGCGGTGTGGAACCAGGTGGCGGAGCAGGACGCTTTCTGCGAGGCCATGGCGGATGCAGCGGGTAGCGTTATGGATTATTTCAAAGGAAATACCGCGTTTGTCAATATGATGTGCAATCTGTCCGTGGACTGCGACTGCTGCGCCATTGCGGAGGACCCCTGTATGAAAGATATAGGTATCCTGTCCTCCTTAGATCCGGTGGCGCTGGACCAGGCTTGTATGGATCTGATCTATAAGTCCGAGGACAGGGGAAGAGATCATTTCCTGCAGAGGGTGGAGTCCCGGCACGGCACCCACACCATCGACGCGGCCGCGGAGCTGGGATATGGGACCAGGGAGTATGAGCTTATCTCTGTTTAGAATGCAAACTTCAATAGCGGATATTGTGGGAGATTGCGGAGAAATAATTGCAGAGCAGGGGAGGATGGATGACATGAGCGAAACAATTCGCATGACTTCTGCGGAGGCGGCAAAGCTGCTGCGCAAATTGAATGAGCAACTGGATAACGTGTTGCTGATGGAACAACAGAGCAGGGAATTTTCGGCGGCTCTTGGGGAGGATGTGGACTCTGTTCGTCCGGCTTATGACTATGGAAAGATTCAGGAGCAGATCGAGAGTCTGGAGACCCGGATACGGCAGGTGAAACATGCTCTCAATTCCTTTAATCTAGTGCAGGAGGTGCCGGGGTTTGCGGGGATGACCATAGACCAGATGCTGGTGTATATTCCCCAGTTAAGCCGCCGCAAGTCCAAGCTTTCCCTTATGCAGCAGCGTTTGCCCAGGCAGCGGGAGAGGGTCAGCTACGGCGGGGGCAGCCAGATCATAGAATACAGTTACGCCAATTACGATCTGGAAATGGTAAAGGCGGACTACGAAAGGGTGTCCGAGGAACTGGCCCGGGCACAAACTGCGCTGGACTTGGTCAATACCACGGCGCAACTGGAAATTCCCGCTTATTAGTATTCCAGAATGAATACATGAAAAAAGGAAATCCATAAAGGTATTTCCGCCGCCTGACATCCCTTGGGGAACTCCTTTAAATGAGACGTTATGGTATAAAGTCAAGGGTATGCGTTATTTTTATGTTATCCGTTATAGGTATAGGTTTATGGTTGACTGACGCAAATAATATAATGATGGCGGTGAAAACCTGTGGCGGGTGTCCGTTCGGACATTCCGCCATGCGGCGGAGGTATCCGGTTACAAGCCGCGGGGAAAGGCTGTTGCGGAGAGAAAAGTGTTTCTTAAAGCGACAGCCTTTTTACGTTGGCCATTGTCCGTCACGGTGAATGTGGGCATCCTCTCGTCTGTAAAACAGGAACGCGGATCTGCTTTCCGGCAAAGCGGAGGGCGTGAGCCAAGGCCCGCGGAATCATTGGGCAGATGTTTTCTGGCTGAAGAAGGGAATGAGAATAGTGAAAATACTGGATATTTTTTCATGGATATCGGCAAATGAATTAAGTTTGGAGAAAATTGAAAATATAGTTATTAACTGCTGTGAAGGCAATTCCGGCTATGACGGATACCGACTTCAAAGTCAGATACCGGAAAGGGCAAGCGAAAATGTGACCAGCACTAAAAACGAGTTAATATCCGAAGGCAAGAAAGTATGTTACCTCATTAGAATTAGAGATGGTGAGGTTGTGGCAGTTGTAGGATATAAGTAATCAGAGATCTCGATAAGCTGACGGATGAACTGTCTAAGGGAAAAGCAATGAAAAATATGCAGGGGTGAATACTGTGGAGATAAGATTTAGCGCGACGATACTTCAAAACGGAAATATGGATGCTGCCTATGTAGAGGTTCCTTACGATATCAAAGAGCTTTTTGGCAAAGGCCGTCTGCCGGTGGATGCTACTTTTGACGGCGTACCATACCGGGGACAGGTGGTAAAAATGGGTACGCCCTGCTATATCATCGGCGTTACCAAGGAGATACGCAAACAGATTGGCAAGAGCTTTGGCGACATTGTTGAAGTGGTTTTTCAAGAAAGAGAAAGTGAGAAAACATCCATGTGGAAATGTCCCAAATGCGGAAGAGAATTTAAGAAAGAGGGGCAGAGCCATTACTGCGGCGATAAGCCCAAGACGATAGAAGAATATATTCTGAATCAGGATGTGGACAAGCAGGAAGACTTGCGGCATATCCGTCAGATTCTCCGCCGTGCGTTACCGGAAGCGGAAGAACGCATCTCATGGAGTATGCCCACCTATTGGAAAAACCATAATATTCTTCACTTTGCTGCTTCAAAGGAGCACATCGGATTGTATCCGGGGCCTGCAGCTGTAATGCATTTTGCCAAAGAACTTCGGGGCTACAAAACCGATAAGGGGACTATCCGTATCCCTTATGGCGGGATTGACGATGCGCTGATTGAGAAGATTGCAAAGTGGTGTTGGGCTACCGGCAACCATGCGTAGCCGGTAGTCACAGTTGCTATGGGGGATTGTTGAGGTGATGTAAATGGTAAAAGCAGTAATATTTGATATGTATGAAACTCTTATAACTCTTCATGAAAGTCCACTGTATTTTGGATCACAGATGGCATTGGACGCAGGCATTGAAGAGGAGAAGTTCCAGGAGATATGGCGCGCGCCTTTCTCTTTTTTGAGACGGACGGTTATGCTCTTGCCCTGGCTTTGGAGGAGGGCGGTATGACAAGAATGAAATGATGAGGGTTGGGAGAAGTACTATGGGAAGAATCTATAAATTGGACGATCCGCAGGCCGTGGCTCATCTGTTCGCGGGTTGGCAGGAAACTATGATCGAGTCCTGTTTGCAGGGTATCATGGGGGAAATATATACCTCTGCTGCCCAGCCGCTCTCTGCAATGGCCATGCTGGGGGATTTCAGCTTTCTGGCAGGGGAGCCGGATGCTGAATTGGCTGCCTTTGTACCGGAGGGCAGGAATAGAGAGTTCAGGATCATGGTTCCCCGGGATTCTTTTCGGAATCCGCAGGGAGAAACGGTGAACCAAACGGACACTCCCGGACGAATCTGGGAGAACACGATCCGGCAGATATACGGCGAAAAAGTACGCAAGGTGACCCGTTATGCCATCAAAAAGGAGCCGGGGGTATGGGATCTGAACGGGCTGCGCGCTGCGGTAGCGGCACTGACACCCGAGTACGAGCTGCGCCTGATAGATGAGGAACTCTATTATAAATGCAGGGAAAAGGAATGGAGCAGGGATCTGGTGGCCCAGTTCAGCGATTACGGGCAATATCGGGAGTGGGGGCTGGGAGCCGCCATACTCCGGGGACATGAGATCGTATCCGGCGCTTCCTCCTATTCCGCTTACCGGGGCGGTATTGAGATTGAGATAGATACCAGGGAGGATCATCGCAGAAAAGGTCTGGCCTACGTCTGCGGGGCGCGTCTGATCCTGGAATGCTGTGCCCGCGGGCTGTATCCCAGCTGGGATGCCCACAACCCCTGGTCGGTGGCGCTGGCCGAAAAGCTGGGGTATCACTTTGACCACGCTTATGACGCGTATGAGATAGGGGGATGATATCAAGGCAGCGCCGGGTTTTGCCGGCGGTCGTTGCGGTGGGATATATGTTGAAAATGAGTTACCTCAGGGCGGGGAAATACTTTGCAGAGATGCCCAGAGACAATGCGATAATGTAAAGAGCAGGTAAAAATTATGTAAAACCAGACGATTATAGGGAAGTACCTGTTGACTTACATCCCGGCGTTTGCTATAATCCGATTATGTATTAGGGAGTAGCTTGCACCTTGGTATGTAACATATTTACGTCAGCACAGGAAGATGATTCCTCGGGATATGTTTATAAAAAGCGAGACTTTTACTGTAGATTTTTTACGGTATCAGTGTCGCTTTTTTTATAAAAAAATATACGCGGGGAGGAAAAGGATATGTTACTGATGTGTTGCGTACTGTTGTTGATTTTTGGTTTTGTGGCTCTGGTTAAAGGCGCCGACCTTTTTGTGGAGGGGAGCGCGGCTCTGGCAAAAAGTTTCAGAGTGCCGGGGCTGATCATCGGACTGACCATCGTAGCGGCGGGAACCAGCGCCCCGGAACTTGCGGTCAGCACGGTGGCGGCCTTGCAGGGGGCGAATGAGATAGCGCTGAGCAATGTGGTGGGGTCCAATATCTTTAATCTGCTGTCAGTGCTTGGACTATGCGCCATTATTTATCCGGTCCGTGCCGAGCCGGGGGTATTGAAGAGGGATTTTCCCGTTTCCGTCGCGGCAACGGCGCTGGTGTTTTTACTGTCCTGTGCAGGCTGCGTCTTTTCGGGGCGGATATTTCGGCTAAAGATGGAGACTTTTGCGGGAGAGGTGGGAAGAGCCGCCGGAGGACTTCTCATCGTATTGTTTGTGATATATATCGTATATCTGATACTGGACGCGAAAAGGCATCCGGGGCAGGAAGACCACACCAAAAAGAAACCTCTGTGGAAATGCTTTATACTTATCGTGGCCGGACTGCTGTTGATCGTGGGAGGCGGGCAGGCGGTGGTATACGGCGCCAAGGAGATCGCGAGGACCATGGGAATGACGGAGACGCTGATCGGGCTTACGGTTGTGGCGGTAGGCACGTCTCTTCCGGAATTGGTGACATCGGTGGTCGCCGCCCGAAAAGGGGAGACAGGATTGGCGGTGGGCAATGTGGTGGGTTCCAATATTTTCAATATGCTGTTTATATTGGGTATTTCGGCGGTCATACATCCTGTAGGGGTCAATGTGGCGTCTGTGTGCGACATGGGAATCCTGTTCCTTGCCAGTCTATTGACTCTGTTTTTCCTGAGAAGGGGAAAAGCGCTGAGACGTTGGGAGGGGATCGTGATGGTCGGTGTATATATTCTGGATGTGGCCTTTGCTATTATAAGATAGCAGAAAATTTGGGGGCTACCCAAGAAAACACCTTATTTTTTATATAAAACATATGCCGGAAAGGTGAAAAAATATGAGAATAGACGAGATCAGAAAGATATATGCTTCACTGATGCATGCAACGATTCCCGAAAAGAAAACGGACATTGGAGCCGCCCCCGGGACCGCCGATGATAGGGACAGTTATATTCCTGGGGTTGGAGGCGGTGAAACCGTACAATCTACAGGTAATTATGACGATCAGGGGCAGATGGATGACGATTTTTCTATCCCTGTAGGGGACGGGAATGACAATGGGTTCCAGGCGGCGCAATACAGCAGGGAATACGCGCAGCAGACGATGCATACCGTGGCAAAGCCGGAGACGTCGGGCGACGGGATGGGCAGGCCCCAATAATGGCGGATGGAGGTAGCAGATGGCAATACATGGGTTAGGGGAACTGTATCTGACTTTTTTTCGTATAGGCGGTCTGACTTTTGGCGGAGGCCTGACCATGCTGCCCATGTTAAAGCATGAGCTGGTCACGAAAAAAGGCTGGGTCAGCGAGGACGAACTGCTGGACTGTTATGCTATCGGACAGTGTACTCCCGGGGTTATAGCCGTCAATACAGCTACCTTTGTGGGATACAAGAGGAAAGGAATTCCAGGTGGGATCGCCGCCACGCTGGGAATGATTTCGCCGTCGCTGGCGCTGATCACACTGATCGCCTCCTTTTTTCAGGCATTTGTGGAGAACTTGTATTTTCGGCATGCTATTATGGGCATTAAGGGCGTGGTCTGTGCGTTGATGCTGAACACGGTCATTACGCTGGCAAGGAAAAGTCTGGTTAATCTGATGAGCGTGTTGGTCTGCGCGGCGGCTGTGGTACTGGCGTTGTTTACTCCTGTCCCTACCGTTGCCATCGTGGTGCTGGCGGGATTGTGCGGTGCAGTTATAGAATTGTGGCGAAGAAGATGTCCGAAAGGGGGAGGGCATAAGCTATGACTTTCCTACAGCTCTTTTGGGAATTTTTCAAAATTGGACTGTTCGCCATGGGAGGAGGACCGGCAACGCTTCCTTTTCTGATGGATTTGGCAGACAAATATGACTGGTATGCGCTGGACGACTTGACGGATATGGTGGCGGTGTCCGAGAGCACGCCGGGTCCGCTGGGCGTCAATATGGCTACCTATGCGGGGTTTCAGGCGGCGGGGATAGCGGGTGGCCTGACCGCCACACTGGCGCTGGTATTGCCAAGCGTCATTATCATTATTCTCATAGCGAAATTTCTGACCAATTTCAGTGAGCGTCCCATGGTGAAAGCCGTGTTTTCGGGAGTACGCCCGGCGGTTACGGCGCTGATCGCCGTAGCCATATGGGGACTTTTCCGGGTGGTCCTGGTGACGGAAGAAGGCGCTTTGGCGGTAAAACCGTTGATATTATGTGCGGTAGTATTTGTATTGATGCAATTAAAGCCTTTGAAGAAACTGCATCCGGCGGTATGGCTGCTGGCGGCGGCAGTGGTGGGAATTGTGTTCCGGTTCTGAGACAGTTCTATAGTGCGGGGAGGGAGAAAAACATGAAAAAGGTACGGTTTTACGACAGCGTGGAAGACAGTCTGCTGCGGTTCGCGGTGATCCTGGCAAGATCCGGGGATAAATGGGTATTCTGCAAACACCGGGAACGGGATACCTATGAGGTGCCCGGCGGGCATCGGGAACCGGGAGAGGATATTGATACCACTGCCCGGCGTGAACTGTACGAGGAGACGGGAGCGCTGATATATACCCTGCAGCCTGTATGCGTGTACTCTGTGGCGGATTCGGACGATACGGATGTGCAGAACAATAGCACGGGTCAGCCGGATACAGGCAGCAGTGAGGAGAGTTTCGGTATGCTGTATTTTGCGCGGATCGAGTCTTTTGAATCGGAACTGCACAGCGAGATCGAGAAGATCATCCTGACGGAGAAACTGCCCGGCCAGTGGACCTATCCCGAGATACAGCCCAAGCTTTTAGAGGAGGCCCGGAGGCGTGGGATACTGTGAAATTTTAATAAATTTTGTATAAAAGGGATTGCAAAATCAATAAAAAGCGAATATTCTGAAAGAGGGGAATATATAGAATTATATGTGATGATGAATGCCAGGGAGGTGCGTATGGCTACTTCGAGTATCACTAAAAATTTTTATTTCAGCGGAAAAGAGGCAGAAGCATTTGTCAATGCGGTTGAACTGTCCTTTCAAGAGCGGAAACAGCCTGCTAAAGTCAGCGTTAACAAGATACGGAGCAGGGAGGAATTGTATAAACTAATGATGAAAAGGAACAGGGTGAATGGGGGATAGGTTTTCTACGGTCAATATTCGCCTGTATCTTTCACAGGGATGGGGTATACAGGGGGAGAACGGTTTGCAGATGATTCTCTCCGGGTATTCCTGTCCCGCAAATAGGGATGTGGAAATATTTTTGAGAGAGCGGGCGTTAGAATTTACGGTAAAGAATCAGTCTGTTACATATCTGGTATTTTCTAATATAAGTGCAGAATTGCTGGGCTATTTCACAATAGCTGTCAAACCGATCACCATCAGCGCTAAAAATTTCAGTAATCATATGAAAAGAAAAATATCGCGTACAGGAGAGTATGACGAGATAAATCAGACATATAGTCTGGCGGCATATTTAGTAGCGCAGTTGGGAAAGAATTATACACACAATGCAAATAAATCTATTTCGGGCAGAGAGTTACTGGATTTAGCGTTGGATCAAGTGAGAGAGCTGCAATTTCAAGCCGGTGGTACAGTTGCGCTTTTGGAGTCTGAGGATAAAGAGAGTTTACGGAGATTCTACCAGGAAGAGAATGGCTTTAGGCAATTTGGTGTTAGAGAAACGACCAGCTCGAAACGAGAACGGTATAAATTGGTCCAGATGTTGAAAATTATCTGAGTCTGTTGCGGTAAAGGGGCTGGTAAAAATGTTGGGGAGGGGAACCGATATGGCGGAATATGAACGGGTGACGCAACCTTTTGCTCCGGTATACGACAGAGATTCGCGAATATTGATCTTGGGCAGCTTGCCCTCTGTAAAATCCAGAGAGCAGGGTTTTTATTACGGACATGCCCGAAACCGTTTCTGGCCCATGCTGGCGGCAGTTTATCGGGAGCCGGTCCCCGAGAGTATCCCGGAAAAAAAGGCCCTGCTGCTGCGCCACGGCCTGGCGGTATACGATGTGATCGAAAGCTGCGAGATAAAAGGCTCCAGCGACAGCAGTATCCGCAACGTGAAAGCGGCGGATATACGGACTATCATGGAGAAGTGCCGGATTGAAAGAATATTGGCAAACGGCAGGACTGCGGCGAAATATTTTAAAACCTATCAGCCTGCCTCTTATCGGCAAATGCTGATAGAGCTGCCCTCCACCAGCCCGGCCAATGCCGCTTTTTCGCTGGAAAAGCTGGTGGAAATATGGGGAACGGCCATCTCTTCCGTATTTGAAGGCGCGGAGGAGTCTCATATTCTGCCGGATTACATCTGATAGTCTATTTAAGAGATACCCCTATCGCAATACCGTTGTTGGTCAGAGGGTTGCGGTGTTCATACCCAAACAGCACCAACGTCGGCTCGTCATAAATGTATGTAAATACCTCCGTATGCAGCGCCTTGGTCAGTTCCCGGTAATCGCGGTCTGCCAATTCGGGAAACAGCGTATGTTCCCGGGATTCCCTGTGTAATACGTGGTGGACGGCGTCTTTCCAAGGGGCAAGAGAGGGAGCAAAGACAGGGCGGTTTTTCATGTTTTCCCGCAGGTACAGGTCATAGAGAAGATACTCTCTCAGAGCCTGCGTCCGCGAGATATCGGCAATACAGGCAGTTCCCCACTCCAGCAGTATCTCATACTTGCGTATGCGTGAGGACTGCACTCCGAACAGCTCATGTTTCTCGTACCATGCAGCCAAACTCTCATACATGGAAAAAGCGCTCTCAAACAGTGTATTCATAAATTCCAGCGTATGGTCGAACTGCCCGCTGTTGTAATAAATCTCCACCATCTCTTCAATCTGTTTCAGACGGCAGATATCTTCATAGGAAAGCCATCTGGTAGACAATACCTCATAAGGGGGGCGGCTGGTGTATGCCAGATCATACACGGGAGCCTGCCTCTCCATCTCAGAGCCTTTCAGCACCTTGAGAAAGCCCAGCTGCAGCTGCTGGGGACGAAGAGCATACACATCGTTAAAGGAGCACCGGAAACGTTGCAGATCCTCAAAGGGCAGCCCGGCGATGAGATCCAGATGGATATGGATGTTTTTCCGGGAGGAGACGCGCCGGACCACGGCGGCAACTTTGTCAAAGTCCGTTTTGCGGCGGATCTCGGCAATGGTTTCCCGGCAGGTTGACTGTACTCCGATCTCCAGCTGTACGGCACCGGGGCGCAGCTTTTCCAGTATGGCAAAGTAATCCTCGTCCAAAAGGTCGGCGGCTATCTCGAAGTGGAAGTTGGTCACACCGTTGTCATGCTCCAGAATATGCCGCAGGATCGGCAGGGCATGCTCCTTTTTACAGTTGAAAGTGCGGTCGATGAATTTAACCTGAGGGACTCTTTTCTCCAGAAAGTAATCCAGCTCCAGGCACACTCGTTCAGTTCCGCGAAAATCCATGGCGCGGTCGATGGAGGAGAGACAGTAACTACAGGAGAACGGGCATCCCCGGCTGCTCTCATAATAGATGATGCGATTCTCAAAATCCTGCATGTCCTCGTACCAGAAAGGGATTTCATCCAGCTTAAGTCTGGGGATGCTGTTCCCGTCCAAAACGGCGGGCAGTTCCCGGGATGTGCCTGTTCCGTAGGCGGTGGTCAGCCGGGCAAAGGCTGCCTCCCCGGGCCCTGTCATCACGCCCCGCAGCCCCCACCTGGCGGCGGTTTCGGCAGCGTCATAGGAGACTTCCGGTCCGCCGGCCCAGATGTCCGCATGAGGCAGGACTCGATGTAGGTCGGGAATAAATGCGTCTATCATATCCCGATTCCAGATATAGCAGGAAAAAGCGATCACATCGGGGTGCTTTTTATAGATTTCCTGTAAAATAAACGAAGGTGTCTGGTTAATGGTAAATTCCGCGATCTCTATGCAGGATTTGAATTTTCCCGCGCAGGATCGCAGGGAGTGGACAGCAGGGTTGGAGTGGATGTATTTGGCGTTGATGGCAACCAGCAAGATCTTCATGGCGGTTAAGTCCCTTCCGATTAATAAAGATTTAATACTCGATAAGATCATTTTAGCAGAGTGGAAGAGAAGTGCAAGAGAAACCTTATAAACTATAAAAAAACCGGCTCTACAGGGTAAAGAATATTTTTTTACTAACTTGTTTGGACGGAAAAACATATAGATTATCAAGTGAGGTAATATATTTGCATAGCCAGAGAAAATGTAGTAACATATATCTGAAACAGGAAAAGCAAATACAATAGATTACACAATACAAAGGAGGAAATGAATTATGAAGAGAAGAGTAATGATCACATTATTGGCCCTGACGGTGACGGCGACGATGATCACCGGCTGTGGAAATAAGCCTGACGGGAACCAGATTATGGAGTCCACAGTAGAGACTACCGAAGAGACACAGGAAGAGTCTGCTGAGTCTGAGCCGGAGACAGAATCTGGCAGCCAGCCGGAGACGCAGGAGGAGAACTTTGTGGAGGCAACCCCAGAGGAGCCTTCCGAAGAGTCCACACCTGAAACGGATACTGATATGGATGCTTCCCAGACGACACCCAAGCCGGAGGAAAAGCCTGCGGCAGGATCAGAACCTGTGATAGAGCCGGTCACCCCTGAGACTACTCCGGTAGCCGACGTTATTTCCCCGGAGGGACAGAACGCGGCAGAGCAGCCCCAGGCCCCGGCCTACAACGTCACCGAGATGACTGCTACCATGTATGTAAAGAACAGTGTAAACCTGCGCCAGGGACCGGGAACGGAATACACCAGGGTCGGTTCTCTGAATAAGGGGGACCAAGTAACAGTGACCGGGCAGGCGGACAACGGCTGGTATCAGCTGGAAACAGGGGCTTTTGTTTCCAATAAGTATCTGTCTAGTGACGCTCCAGCAGCAACGATCCCGGCGGCAGCCCCCGGCGCGGCAGTGGTTCCTGCCGATACGGCAATGTTCCCCACCGTTGATGAGAACGGAGTTATAACCCTGCCGAATTTGCTGGGCATAGATCCCTATGTAGCAAACGCCACGGAGTTCTTTGATTATCTGAACCAACAGAGGAGCGCGGCGGGGCTTTGCACCCTCACCTGGGACAGTGATATGGCGGCAGTAGCACAGAGGAGAGCAAAGGAGCTTGCAAGCGATTTCTCCCACAACGGGAATACGGAGCGATACAACGAGAACATCCATACCACCAATGACTTGAACAGCACCTATAAGGATTGGTACAACAGCTTTTACAACTCCCAGGCTCATAGGGAGACAATGATGAATCCCAATATCGGAAGAGGAGCGGCGGCTTTGTACTTTGACGGGCGCAACTACTATGTGATCTGTAACTTTAGGGGAAATCCTCTTACCACAGAGGAGTTGTTGGAGCAGTTCAATCCTGACAACATGGTACAGATCAGTGAAAATGCCTACATTGACAAGCGTAGTTATGACGCCTTGATCAATGCGGGGATTGATCCTGGAGCACAGCCCGATGAAGAGACGATTAAGAGGATGGATGAGCTGACAAAATTAGCAGAGGAAGGACTTATTGAAGTTCCCAGTTTGAATTAATACGACCGAGATTGGAAGCTTTGTATCATCCGGGAGGAATATACCATGACAAACATTCAAAAAACAGAAATCTTCCTGCTGGAGCAGTTTCAGAACTGCGCCTATTATAAGGAGCATCCCGCAGATGGGGAATACCGTCTGCAGCATTCCTACCGAGTGGCTCATGCGGCCAGGGAGATCGCCCGCAGAGAGGGGCTGGACGAGGAAGGGCTGGTGATCGGGGGCCTGCTGCACGATGTAGGCTACAGCCTGATCTTTGAGTCGGAGTGCGGCTGGATAGAGCATGGGCGTATGTCGGCCCGGCTTGCCCGGCCTTTTCTGGAGCAGCTTAATCTGAGTCCGGAGCGGGTACAGGAGATCTGTTACGGCATAGCGATCCATGCGGACGGAAAGTCGGACTTTCCGGGGGAAGATACGGCTTTTGCCCTAAGTATCGGAGACGCGGACGATGTGGACAGGTTTGATGCCTATAGGATCTATGACGCCATGGAGTACGCGGATTTCCGCAATCTGAAAATAGCGTACAAACGTAAATGGCTTAGGGAGAAAATAGATTGGGTCAACTGGCGTCTGGAACAGAGGTCGGGCACGGAGACGGCCAGGCAGATGATCGCCCAGCGGCTGCTCTACCAGCGGCAGTACTATGAGAAGGTGTTGGAGCAGATGGAACACAGCGAGACCGTCTGACAGACGCGGCGCAGCGGAAATGTAACAGTTTAGCGATTTCGCGGCAGGGGCGGCGCGTACCCTCAGAAAAAGGGCTTGCACACTTTCCGCAAATGTGGCATTATATTTGAGGATGAATCTGTAATGTATCGTTCTTCCTATATCATACAGTATTTTACAGGAAAAGAGGATTTATAATATGGCGGATAGTAAGCAAAAACGCGCAGGGCAGATGGAAACCATAAAAAAAGTACTGCACTATATCAAAAGATACTGGCTGCTGGTGGGACTATCTCTGGTGTTGGCGGCTGTGATCGTGGCGCTGACACTTTATGTTCCCATACTGACAGGAGATGCCGTGGATCTGATCGTAGATAAAGGTCTGGTGGATATGCCCGGGATCTTTGTCATATTGAAAAAGATAGCCATTGCCATGGTCTTGACTGCCGTGGCCCAATGGGTTATGAATACCGCCAACAACTATATTACCTATCATGTGATCCAGGACATACGGCAGGATGCCTTTCACAAGCTGGAGAATCTGCCGCTGAAATATCTGGATGCCCAGTCTTATGGCGATATCGTCAGCAGGGTCATTGCGGATGTGGATACCTTTGCGGACGGTCTGCTCATGGGTTTCACCCAGTTGTTTACTGGTGTTTTAACCATATTTGGCACCTTGTTTTTCATGCTGGTTACCAATGTGCCCATCGCTCTGGTGGTCATCTGCATCACGCCGGTATCTTTTCTGGTGGCGAAGTTTATCGCAACCAAGACTTACACCATGTTTAAGGAGCAGTCCGAGACCAGAGGGGAACAGACTGCGCTGGTGGAGGAGATGGTGGGCAACCAGAAGATCGTAAAGACATTTTCCCGGGAGGAGGCTGTCACGGAGCAGTTTCGGGAGATCAACGGGAGACTGGAGAAATGTTCTTTGAAAGCAATTTTTTACTCCTCCCTGACCAATCCCTGCACCCGTTTTGTAAACAGTCTGGTATATGCGGGGGTGGGTATCTTTGGAGCGCTGGTAGCTATAAAGGGTGGCATCAGCGTGGGCAGACTGTCCTGCTTTTTGAGCTATGCCAATCAGTACACTAAGCCCTTTAACGAAATATCCGGTGTGATCACGGAGTTGCAGAATGCCCTTGCCTGCGCCGCCCGGATCTTTGAATTGATCGAAGAGGAGGCTCAGATCCCGGACGCGGCGAACGCGGGAACGCTTACGGACGCCAGAGGCAATGTGGAGCTGGAGCATGTTTACTTCCAGTATGTGCCGGATAAAAAACTGATTCAGGACTTTAATTTATCTGTGAAACCCGGTCAGAGAGTTGCCATCGTGGGACCCACCGGCTGTGGCAAGACCACGATTATCAATCTGCTGATGCGTTTCTATGACGTGGACAGCGGGAGTATCAGCGTGGACGGAAGAGACATCCGTGATCTGACCAGGGGGAGTCTGCGTACCAGCTACGGCATGGTGCTTCAGGAGACCTGGCTGCGGGCCGGGACGATTCTGGACAATATTCGTATGGGTAATCCTCATGCTACGGAGGAAGAGGTGGTGGAGGCGGCAAAGGCTGCTCATGCCCACAGCTTTATCAAGCGTTTGCCTGAGGGGTATCACACGGTGATCACTGAGGACGGCGGCAGTCTGTCCCAGGGACAGAAACAGCTGTTGTGTATTGCCAGGGTTATGCTGTGCCTGCCGCCCATGCTGATTCTGGATGAGGCTACCTCCTCCATTGACACCCGCACCGAGATTCGGATACAGAAGGCTTTCGCCCGCATGATGGAGGGCAGGACCAGCTTTATCGTGGCCCACCGGCTGTCCACGATCCGGGAGGCGGATATCATTCTGGTCATGAAGGACGGCAATATCATCGAGCAGGGCAGCCACGAAAGCCTGCTGGCCCAGGGCGGCTTTTACAGAGAGCTGTATAACAGCCAATTTGCGGGATGAGCAGAGCCAGATCAAATATCACGCAGCTGCCGTGCTTGCACGGGAATCCGCGTGATATTTGATCTGGTGAGCAAAGCGACCGAGTGAGCTGGCTCACGAGGTGCTCTGCGTAGGGGAAAGAGCCGGAGTTAAAGAGCGGGCCGCCGCCGGGGAGGCGTATATGTACAGGATATTGATCGTGGAAGATGACGAGGGGATCGCGCAGTCCCTGTCCCGGCAGATTGCGAGCTGGGATATGGAGCCCTGCTGCGTGACGGATTTTCACAAGGTAATGCGGGAGTTTGCGGCATTTGATCCGCAGCTGGTGCTGCTGGATATCATGCTCCCTTTCTATAATGGCTATTATTGGTGCAGCGAGATTCGCCGTGTGTCCAGAGTCCCCATCATTTTTCTGTCCTCCGCCTCCGACAACATGAATATTGTTATGGCTATGAATATGGGCGGGGATGATTTTATTGCCAAGCCCTTCGACATGGCGGTGCTGATCTCAAAAATGCAGGCTGTTCTGCGCCGTACCTACGATTTCGGAGGGACAATGCCGGTGCTGGAGCACAGGGAAGCGTTGCTGAATACGGGGGATAATACTCTGACCTACCGGGGTGAACAGATCCCCTTAAGCAAAAACGAGTATCGGATTCTGCTGACTTTGATGGAAAATAAAGGGCAGGTGGTGAGCAGAGAGCGATTGATGGAAAAGCTGTGGGAGACCGACAGCTTTGTGGACGATAACACGTTGACTGTCAATGTGAACCGGCTGCGTAAAAAGTTGGAGGGAGCAGGGCTGAAAGATTTTGTCACCACAAAATTCGGAGTAGGGTATTTGATCTGCGATACGCGGGAATGAGGTGTCTATGAGACAATTTATACTTATATATTTCAGGCAGCGGAAAAAACAGAATCTGCTGCTTTTGTTATTTGGGGTTATCTTCAGCGTAGTTTTTTGGCTGTACCAGCTGCCGGCGGTGGCGGTTGTATACCCGATCCTGCTGCTGATGTTGGTCTGGGCAGTGTTTACGGGGATAGATATGTACAAAAGCTATGGGCGCTATACTTTTTTTCTGAGTACATCAAAGAAGTGTGGGCTGGAACTCTCTGGGGATATGAGTGCGGACCGGGAGCCGGACAGGGTTGTGGAGAATCCCGACTGGGACATGTTTCAGGAACTGCTGGAGAAACAGGAGGACAGTGTGGACTGGGAGTGCGCCTTTTACCGAAATGCGGTGTCACGGCTGCTGAGTGAGCGGAGAGAGCAGTTGGACGCCATAAAGATGTGGAATCAGGACACGGTAGATTATTACACCACCTGGGTACATCAGATTAAGACTCCCATCGCCGCCATGAGGTTGATGCTGCAGGAGGATACGGAGGATTCCCGAAAACTAAGCGCGGAGTTGCAACGGATAGAGCAGTATGTGGAAATGGTACTGACCTATCTGCGTCTGGGCAGCGGGGAAACGGACTATGTATTTGCCCGGGTGGATCTGGATAAGCTTATGCGCGAGTGCATCAAAAAATATGCCGGGCAGTTCATACGCAGGCATCTCACATTGGATTATCACACAATGGACTGTCAGGTATTGACAGATGAAAAATGGCTGGCTTTTGTGGTGGAGCAGATTCTGTCCAACGCTCTGAAATATACCAGGTCGGGGAGCGTGAGCATCTATATGGAACCGCCCTGCACACTGTGTATCCGTGATACCGGCATAGGCATTGCTCCCGAGGATCTGCCCAGGATCTTTGACAAGGGCTATACCGGGTACAACGGACGCAGCGATAAAAAGGCCACCGGTCTGGGGTTATATCTGTGCAAACAGATCTGTGACCGTCTGAAACATACCATTACTGCCCGTTCTGTACCGGATGAGGGAACCGTTGTCTGCATTGGTCTGGGACGTGAAGTGCTGGAAACAGAGTAATGTGACGGAACTTGTGACAGCAATGTAAGATTTGCAGGGGGAAATGTAAGCCGATTCTATGGCGATCATTTCCTCGATTTTCTATAATGTATCCATAATCAAAGTCCGCCGGAAATAATGGCGGTAAGGAATATGGAGGTAGGATATGAGTATCTTGGAAGTGAGAGAAGTGAAGAAAATCTATACCACACGCTTGGGCGGCAACCGGGTGGAGGCACTCAAAAACGTGTCTTTCAGTGTGGAACAGGGAGAATATGTGGCGATCATGGGTGAGTCGGGCTCCGGCAAGACCACTCTGCTCAATATACTGGCGGCGCTGGATAAGCCCACCGGAGGCAGTGTGATTCTGGGAGGTCAGGAGCTGGGGCGGATCAAGGAGTCCGCTGTGGCAGCATTCCGGCGGGATAATTTGGGGTTTGTATTTCAGGATTTCAACCTGTTGGACACCTTCACTCTGGAGGATAACATCTATCTGCCGCTGGTGCTGGCGGGTAGACGCTATGACGAGATGCATGCGCGGATACAGCCCATTGCACAGGAGCTGGGAATCACGGAATTGCTGAAAAAATATCCCTATGAGGTTTCCGGCGGCCAGAAACAGCGGGCAGCGGTGGCGAGAGCGCTGATCACCGGCCCCAAGCTGGTGCTGGCGGACGTAAAATGGAGTATGGTTTTAATTGTGTATTGTGTGCATAGCGTTCAGAAAAAGAGGAAAAAGGGAACGCTATACACAAACAGAACCTAAATTTGTGTATAACGTCATCAACATATAAGATAACAGAAGCAGGTGGAAGGGCATATCCCTGAAGCCGTTTTTTATTGCCTAAATTAGACAAAGTGGTGCAGGATGTTTGTGAACTATTCCGGATAGCTTTTTTCGGTGGAGATGGTATAGTGTTGTCCTGAAAAAGAGCAAGGGAGGCTTAAGCAGTATGGCACAGCAGGAAAGGATGCCCGGTGCGGCAAGAGAGAAACGCAACTGCTGGAGGCGGGGAAACGGCTCCTACAGTTACCGAGGGGAACTGAAACGGGGGATTGCGCTGAACAAGAAATACCTGAACCGGAAAGTACGCCGCAGCGCAGACACCGTCCCCAGGGGGAAAGGCTACCGGAAAATATGCCGGACAGTCAATATGGTGAATTTTACTTAAAGCATAGCCATGCACTTTCGCTTAAAGGGTGCATGGCCTTTTTGTTGGAAAAAGCCGCGGAGCAGGCTAAGGCTGCATGATCTTGAGGATTGGAGGGATGGGCATGGATGAGGAAAGCATCCGCCAGGACAGGGAACTGGCAAGGGCGGCGATCAAAGGACTGACTTCTTATGCAGAGCAGATCGCGCATCAGGGGAAGGATGAAGAAATAGGGCAGGTAAGGAGCCTGGTTGACGCATTGAGCCTGTATTGGGGAGTGGATGGAAAGAAAGACTGGACGGGGGAATTTGATCACAAAGTCCGGCAGGCCAGGCAGAAAAGGGACACGCTGCGGCAATGCTCCGGCATAACCCGGATCAAGGCAGTCATGGGGCTGTGCCGGTATGCGGAGGAAATGGCCGAGGCCCAGGGCATGGAGGAAATAGGGAGAATCCAGGAGATCCCGGATGTCATCAGGCGCATGGGGGAGGCTTTGGAAATGTGCCAGGGCGACATTGAAAATGCCTGCCGCAAAATCGAAGATATCGCAGAAACACTCAAGGCATCACCGCAGGCTATGGGAATGCAGCTTTAAAGGCATCCAAAAGCCGGCGCGGGCTGCATGCAACAGGGAGGTACGGATGGCAAAGTTTGTGGATAAGCAAAACCTGCTACAGTATAAATATTTTAACAACCTGGTCGGAAATTATGACATTGTCAGGGAGATCGTCAGCAATTATATGGCGGGGGAACAGCAGCTGTCAAACCGCACTGCACAAAGCAACCCCAGAGAGTACCGCGAGAGCCTGCGGATGCTGAACAAGGCCAAACAGGATCTGCCGGCAGCCCTCTATTCCAGGAAGGAAGACCAGGAACGATGCCATAAGGAAATCTTTTACGGCAGCACGAAACAGGCAAGACAGAATGCCAACAGATATATTGATATACTGCTTTGCATCAGCTTTTTTCAGGGGGCGCAGATAAGGCGGAGCGTGGAAGCCAGTCCGGGGATGCTGGAGGGACTTTCGGATAGAGAGAAAAGACAAAAATTTGAGTTTAAAAGGGAGGATGGGAAATACTATTCTTCCTTTTTTAGCGTGCCCAAGCTGGTGCTTGTTAACAGGGACCTGTTTGCACAGCACCTGGAGCGGGATGCGGCGGAGGAAGATCTGGAGCGTTTGGAATCCATGATGCCCAGGGATGTACACTATATCCTGAATGTCCAGCATGAGGCGCAGAGTGAATCCGCCTACCTGATCGCCAGGGAAGAAAGCCTTTATATACAGCGGCTGGGCAGATATAAGCTGACCCCGAAGATACAGCTGCGCTGTGGGGGAATGGAAGATCCTGAAATCCTGTCGGTCGCATTATGCCTCACAGACTACCTGCTGGAGATGAAAAGCATTGCGGCACAGCAGGCAGACAGCCCCAGGGAGGCCGGGGCCGGTGATGCCGGACGGCGCCGGGTATCCAAATATGTAGACCAGAACAGCATCAAGATATTTGACATATCCCGGAGCAGCGGCAGGGAAGGCTATGAACTGGAAGTGGACTATTTCAAAAAGAAGCATGGGACAGTAGGGACCGCACGGAGGACCGGGTATGAAATGACGCCCCATACCAGGCGGGGGCATTACAGGACATACAGCGATGGAAAGACCGTCTATGTCCATTCCTCTGTCATCCATAAAGAGAAATACGACGGCATCCAGTCAGCGCACCGGATCAATGATGCAGGGGAAAACAGCATTGCGCAGGAAGATGCCGGCGGCCCCACGTTCACTATGGGGATGTAGATACATGGAGGGGATGGGAATGGATATCAGACAGAGGATCAACAGATTCAACACAGAGAACCGCCCTTTTTACATTGTGGACCATGACAGCGGCGAATACAGCTTATGCCTTGCCTTTTCCTTCCTTGACGGGGAATATAAGGAGTTTGGGCAGGATGCATTTAACCGTTATGCACTGGAGATCAATGAACCGGTGGTGGATGGGAGGGGGATGTTTACGCATGGAAGCGGATACGAATGGCAGGCTGTCTTTGAAAAAGCGTTTGAGGGCGACCCGAACAGCGGCAGGATACGGTATGACTGTGAGGCGGGCGGGTTCTTCTGCTATGCGGACAGCCTGCCTCTGCTGGAGGACTTTGGCACACGTTTCAGGGCTGTCTGTATGGATGGGGAAAAATTCGCAGAAATTGTCAGCGCGGCATTGAAAGAGGATGCAGGACAGCAGTGTATGCAGGAGGCTATGTGCATGGGCGGGATGAAATAAAAAAATTGGCACCAGGCTGTTGCCGCAGGGAGCGGCCAGATTTTCCGTTATGGCGGAGGTCTGGCCGTTTTTTGACGCCCTGCGGCGGCTGGATTAATAGATAGAAAGGATGGGAAGACATGGCATCTAAATTTATGAGTGACATACCGCTTGCAGGGATGGAGGCACAGATGCAGCAGGTTCCGGGATTTAAGCCGAGGAAGTGCGGGATGTCCGTCAGCAGGCTGGAACTGACGCAGGCACGGGGAGGCTGCAGCGGGAAGGCGGAAGGGCAGGGGAACTGCGGGCCGCCAGGCGGGAGCAGGCCCTGTGGCAGCCCTGGAGGCGGCTGTGGGCGCTTTTCCTGCCTCCTCGGACGTTTTACCGATGAAGTAGGGTTTGGCCCGTTTACAGACCGGGTGTCGCGCCTGGAGGGCAGCGCAGGGAGCGCGTTCTGGGATGAGGGGCACAGGGAACGGTTCCAGATCCAGTGGAAGGCACAGGCGGACATCCCCGACAGGGATGCCATGTGTGCCGCCCTGTACCTGCTGACGGCAGACGGGATGCTGTGGGGGATGGCAGCCCAGGCGGTCCGGCCGGAGCTGATCGACTTTGCATCCGTCTGCATCAGGGGCATCGGACTGGACGGCTATGTGCTGTTCAATTCCGCAAAGGATCTGTATAAGGGGACCAACCGGCTGAGCCTGTCGGAGCTTACCGACCCGGAACTGGTCAGTGACGGGACGTTCCGGACGGTGATCACGGCATTCCTGATCCGCAGGTATGGGGCGGAGGCATTGGAGGAAGAAAGGAGCAGCGGATGTTAAAGGTATATCTGAGCAATATCGCCACATCAGAAGGGCTGTGGCTGGCATTCCCCATGGGGAGCCAGGAAAGGCAGGAGGCCATGAAGTTCGGCGCAGGGGGTACAAATGAGATCGGTGCGGCCACAAGCCCGCTGGAGGGGTTAAAGACGCATCTGGAGGGGATGACGCTGCAGCCCGGACAGGGCATACGGGAACTGGAGTTTTTAGACCGGCATACGGACTGCATGACGGAAAGGGAAAAGGGCATATTCCAGGCGGCGCTGGAGATCGAGAAGCCGCGCAGTGTAATGGAGATCGTAAACCTGTCCTGCAACCTGGATAAGTTTGCGCTTTATGAAGGCGTTTCCAGCCATGAGGAACTTGGGAGGCGTGTGCTGGGAAACGAGGAAATGCCAGAGAAGGTTGCCCTTTACCTGGATTATGGGGCAGCCGGTGAAAAGTACGCAGGCAGCCATGCCGGGTGCTTTATGAACCTTGGGTATGTGGTGCGGACGGGGGAAGCCCTGGAGCCGCTCTATGACGGCAAATTTCTGCCGCAGCCCGGATATGATAAGTCCTGCGTCATCCAGGCTTGGCTGTATTCCCCCTATTATGCCGCAGGACATTACCGGAATTACCCTGTTTCCCTTCCCGCCTCAGATGACAGGCTTGCGCTGGCAGAGGAAAAGCTGGGCTGGAGAAAGCTGGATGAGCATGAGGTGGCATATATCAGCTGCCCTGTTTCAGAACTGGAATCCTGCCTGCCGTTTTCCAGGGATATCATGGAGATGAACGCATTTGCAGGGCTGCTGGCGGAAAGGAACATCCTGGGGGATGCAGGGACAAAGGAAAAGCTGTTTGCGGCGCTGGAGGCGGAGGCACCTGAAAATATGGCGGAGGCCATGGAGATTGCCGCAGGGCTGGATCGGTACACCATGCTGCCGGAAGAAGTAAAGACAGCAGAGGATTATGCGGTTTACTATATGAAGGCCGAGCAGATGGATATAGATATAGACGCAGACCTCCAGCTGTTCATTGATTATAAAGCCTATGGGGAATTCCGGATGAGAAGGGACGGGGTGGTGCAGACGGAGCATGGGCTGGTGAGGCGGGAGGACATCCCGATGGCGCAGCCTACGGAGGAACTGGAGGAATTCAGGCTGTTCAGCCCTTTGAGCGGACTCCTGTACCCCTATGATGAGGATTATGGCGGCATCTCGGACCAGCCCATGGAAATTGGCCCTGGGGATCTGTGCCAGTATGAGGACAAGATACTGGAAAGGATCGGGCAGGAACACCTGGAGGAAGAAGGGGAAAGAGGGCTTGCCGTCTACCTCGGCAACCGCCTGCTGAAGCGGAAAGTATTCAGCATGAACCCCACCGTGGAGATATGGAACGGGGAACTGTGGGGCGTTCTGGAGGTAAAAAGCCATGGCACCCTGTCACCCCAGGAGATGTCCGGGCTGATGGAGGAATGGCTGGGACAGGAATCCGATGGCTGGGGGGAAGGCTTCGAGCAGCGGGAGATCAAGACAGAAGAAGGGGAGCTCTGCGTCAGCTTCTGGCATTCCGGCGATGATTTCTTTATCAAGACGGAGCAGGAACTCAAGCAGTGGCAGACACAGGACTTCGGGATGAAGATGGGAGGGAACGGATGATGCGGATACAGGCCAACATCTATGCAGACTGCCATGAGAAACTGCGGGGATACCAGGGGGCGATGCTGGAGCTGCCTGCCACCCCCTATGAGATCAGTGACGCCCTCCAGCGCGCCCGTGTGCCGGAGGGCGGCGGGTATACGCTGGAAAGCACCGGCGACTGGCCGGACTTCCTCTGGACTGCCCTGTCCAATGTCAGCCCCCTCTCAGGGGAAAATGCCCTGGAGGAACTGAACCTGCTGGCGGATGCCGTAAGCCGCATGGATGAGATACAGACCGGGACTTTTGAAGGGGCCGTACAGCTGCACCTGGAGGAAACAGGGAAGAACCCCACTTTAAAAGAATTAATCAACATTTCCGCCTGCCTGGATGATTATGAATTCCATCCCGGCGTGACCAATGACTTAAGCCTTGGGAGGGCCTGCATGGAGGGCGGCATGCTTGACCTGGTGGAGAGCCTTCCGGATGAGGTGGCTGCGCTGCTTGACCCCGCAAAGGTTGGGAAAGCGCTGCGGCACAGTGACCACGGGGCATTTGCCTCCAGGGGGTATGTGTACCGGGGAGTTTCTGCCGCCCGCCAGGATTTCTATGACGGGGAACACCCGCCTGCCTGCGGGGAACACCACAAGGGCCTGCTCTCCCTGCGGATAGAAAAGCTGGATGCCCCTGACGCGGACAGCGGCGTATGGCTGGAACTGCCGGCGGACGAAAAAGCCCTAGGGTGGGCACTCCTGTCTGTCGGTGAGAAAACCTTTGATACCTGCCGGATCGCAGAGGCAAAGAGCATCATCCCGGCATTTCAGTACCAGCTGGCAGGGGACGAGGACATCGGGAAGCTGAACAAGCTGGCAAAGCGCCTGCAAAAACTGCAGCAGGAGATGCCGGGGGATCTGATGCTTATGAAATACAAGGCCGTGCTGGAGCTGGAACAGTATTCTGACCTGGATATGGCGCTGGACATTGCCGCAAACCTGGGCTGTTACGATTTCAGCCCGGATGTCCTGTCGCCGGACGCATACGGGGAGTATGTCCTGCAGAGCGCCGGCATTGACACAGGCGATCCTGCCTTTTCCTGTTTTGATTTCCGTGGGTACGGGGAGCGGCTGCTTGAAGGGGCAGGCTATGTGTTTACACCCTATGGAGCCGTCACCCGAGGCGGGCAGGAGTGTGTGCATGAGTACACAGAACAGGAGCAGGAGTCTGGGCAGGGCATGGCGATGGAACAATAGCACGGCGGCCGCAGGAAAGGAGGTGGTGCGGCATAGACAGCTTTATCTCATGGGTGGGCGGGAAGAAAGCCCTCCGCAAGCTGATTTATACAATGTTCCCCGTAAATTTCGACCGCTATATCGAGGTGTTCGGCGGTGGCGGCTGGGTGCTCTTTGGCAGGCCGCCCGACTGCAGGTGTATGGAGGTCTATAACGACTATAACTCCAACCTTGCCAACCTGTTCACCTGCGTGAAGGAGAGGACATGGGCGTTCCTGAAGGAACTCGGCTTCCTGCCGGTGAATGGAAGGGATGAGTTTGCCGTCATCCGCAGGTTCCTGGACAAGCAGGAGTTTGACGCCCCGTTCCTTGCGGAGGAACTCAAGCTGGCGCAGGTATCCCTGCCGGAGCCTGACTTCGAGGAAATCCGGGCAATCCTGATGGAGAACGCGGAAGTGACGGACGTGAAGCGGGCCGCGGCATTCTTCAAGCTGATCCGCTACAGCTACGGGAGCGGCTGCACATCCTATGGCTGCAAGAACTTTGACGTGCGCAAATGCTTTGACACCATCTGGCAGGCATCCCGCAGGCTTGCCGACACGGTGGTGGAGAATAAGGACTTTGAGGCGCTGATCCGGCAGTATGACCGTGACAGCGCCTTTTTCTACTGTGACCCGCCCTATTATGAGACGGAAGGGCATTATGCCGTGGTGTTCCGCAGGGAGGACCACGCAAGGCTGCGGGATGTCCTGGCCGGGTGCGGGGGGAAATGGATGGTCAGCTACAATGACTGCGGCTTTATCCGGGACCTGTACGCAGGGTACACCATCACGGCGGTGACCCGTATCAACAACCTGGCACAGCGTTATGACGGCGGCTGTGAGTTCCCGGAGGTGCTGATCACCAACTATGACCCGAAGGAGCGGGAAAGGGCACAGCCCATGCAGATGAGCCTGTTCGGGATGTGCGGCAGCGATGGCGGGGAGGACGGATACGAAATCACGGATGCCGCCAGGGAAAAGGAAGGAGGGACCTATGGGCAATGCGATCTATAAGCTGGTGGACGGCAAGGGAAGGGTGCTGATCCCCAAGGCGCTGCGGGAGGCGGCAAACCTGGAATACGGCGGCATCGTGGGGCTTGGGCTTGCGGACGGGAAAGTGACTGTCCGCAGGGTGGATGTGATAGAACCGGGGGATCAGTCGCCGGAGGCGGTGGAGGCATATGTGCATGCGGCGTTAAAGACCATGCCGGACAGCACAAGGCTTCAGCTGCTTGCGGAACTGAGCGGGCTGCTGCAGAAAAAGGAGGCATAGCACCATGCGCGAATATACAAAAAATGACTGCGGCCAGACCGGGTATGGTTTTTCCCTGAAAGGGAAGGTCGTGGTGTTATCCAAGGCGGCGCTGCCTCCGGAGCATCCGGGGCAGCTTTTCCTCTGCACAGGGGGGAACGGGGCAAACCCCATCCCCATGGGGCGGGGCGTGTTCCTTGTTTCCCTTTCAAACGGGGAAAGCTGCCGTTTCTGGCGGGAGGATGTGCTTGGCACGCTGAAGCCGGAACTGCTGCCGGATGGGGAAAAGCTGATGCTCTCCCAGATCCGGCCTCCGGGGGCAAAGGACATCAATAAAAATGAGCCGGAATATTCCGGGTACAGCTTCCTGCCGGACGGCCGCTACAGCGCGGGCGTATGGCTGTGCAGCCCCCAGGAGGCGCTTGATTATGTGGAGATGCAGAAGCCCTACCAGCACCGGGTGCTGGTCTGTGACAGGGATGATTTCGCGGTGATGGAAGTCATAGACGGAAAACTTGTATATCCCGATGAACAGGCACTTGCCGGATTCCGGCAGGGGCAGGGCGGAGGGATGACCATGCAATAACACAGGCGGTGCCTGTATCATGCGGGAAGGAGGGAGAAATGTGAGCCAGGTCCGGATTGAAAACGGGATCATCATGTTTTACGGAAACAAGGCCGGCAGGGTGGAGGACGGGTGCGCCGTGGTGGACCCCATGTTCAAAGGGGAGGAAATCAGCAGGTTCTTAGAAAGGCAGCGGCATATCCGGGAAGTCAGATGGATGGACGGGATGTTTGACCGCCTCATGGCAGGGGGACAGGAGGGTACTGCGGCGCAGGGACTTAAAAATGTCCGCGTCTGGCAGCTGAAGCCCGATGTGGATGTGTATATGAAATTCATCGGGTATGAGGAAACCTGCAGGAAGTTTGGCCCGCCGGATCAGGAAAACTACCACGCGGTGTATGACGGCGCGGCGGAAACCAATGACCTGGAGGCGCTGTACATGAAGTTCGGGAATGACGGCAGTGCCCTGCCTGCAGGCTACAGGGGGCATTCCCTTTCCATGAGCGATGTGCTGGAGCTTTATGACAGTACGGGGAGCAGCTTCTACTATGTGGACCGTACCGGTTTCCAGGAGATGGAGTTTGCCGCCCCGCAGCAGGCCCAGGGCCAGACAATGCAGCTCTGACAGGCAAAAAGGCGTCCAACGCCGGCCTGTCTGCTGGATAGATAGCATCAATGCCTTTAGGAAGGCAGAAAAAGAAGGAGGATTTTTATGTCTACACTGGATGTCAAGATCAGTTCCATGTACCCGCCCGGACAGCAGGGCGGCATCAGGGCTTATGCCTCTGCGACCATAGACGGCTGTTTTGCCGTGCGGGGGATCAAGGTGGTGGAGGGCGGCAGGGACGGCCTGTTCGTATCCATGCCCAGCCGCAAGACGGTGGACGGCTACAAGGAAGTGTGCTTCCCTGTGACCGCGGAATTCCGCAGTGAGTTCCACAATGCCGTGCTGGATGCCTACCAGCAGGCGCTCACCATGGCGCAGGCGCCGCCTGCCCCGCAGGAGGCGCCCGAAGGCGGGACACCCCAGGAAGGCCAGCAGATGGCAGGGATGTAACAGAAGCAGGACCACAATATCAAAACCATAAAACCAAAAAATGGAGGGACCATCAATGAAGAAGATCAGAAATCAGTTTAACAGGGTGTGCGGTGTTTTGGCGGTAAAGGCCATGGAGGCAAAGGAGAAACTGGCGGAGCGTTCCGGCGAGGGCTATGTTGACACGGCGGTCAAGATCCTGATCGCAGTGGTGCTCGGCGCACTCCTGCTGGCCGGCCTGTATGCCCTGTTCAAGGATACGGTTCTGCCCACGCTGGTAAACCGCATCCAGCAGATGTTCAACTATGCCGGTTAACCCGGCAGCCTGCCAGGGAACGCCTATGCCGCCAGGGATGCTGCTGCAGGCTGTGCTGTTTCTCTTTCTGCTGGTGATTGTTTCCGTCTGGGACATAAAGGACCGGGAGATCCCGGACGGGCTGCAGGCGGCCATCGCACTGCTGTCCCTGCTGCATTTTTCCCCGTGGAACCTGGCCGGGGCGCTTACGGCGCTGCCGTACCTCTTAGTGGCCCTGGCAGGAAAGGGGACAGGCGGGATCGGGGGCGGGGACATCAAGCTGGCGGCATCCATGGGGACCGTGCTTGGACTGCCGGCCGGCCTGGCGGCATCCGTCCTGGGGCTGTCAGCATTTACCGTTTACGGGCTTATCTGTTCCTGCATAAGGAGGCTGAAGGGGAGGAAGGGAAGGGCCGCCTACCCCGCGGGGCCGTTCCTGGCGGCAGGGGCAGCAACAGCCTATTTCATGGAGATTGGAGGATGGATCATATGAAAAAGAAAATCATCATCACATTTTGTGCCGCTGTGCCGGTTGTGGCGCTGGCGGCGTTTTTACGCAGCCGCAGGAAAAGATACGCGGTGCGGTAGTGAAAAAGGGCGGGCTTTCAGGGAAGGCCCGCCAGATACTTAATACAGAATATTTGATTTTCAGGAGGGAACAGTTTGGCTGTCCCATCCAAATATTGAAATGATGCCCGCTGGAGCGGGCAGGGAGGTGTAAGAATGCAGATTTTTAAGAACAGGATCGTCATAGGAGTGGCCTGCATCATCCTGTCGCTTGTCATATGCTTTGCGGTCACGCCGCTCTTTAACAGGAGCATCAGCGAAAAGACACAGATCGTGCGGGTGGTCAGGGAGATCAAAAAGGGCGAGGAGATCACGGCGGCACAGGTAAAGGTGGTGGAAGTAGGCGGCTATAACCTGCCGGAGGACGTGGTGAGGAACCCTGAAACCGCCATCGGCAGGTACGCCTCCGCCGATTTTGCGCCGGGGGATTATATCATCGCCTCCAAGATCGCGGATGAGCCTGCCGCAGAGAATGCCTACCTTTACAGCCTAAACGGGGAAAAGCAGGCCATGTCCGTGACGGTGAAAGCCTTTGCCAACGGGCTGTCCGGGAAACTGCAGAGCGGCGACATCGTATCCGTCATAGCCCCGGATTACAGGAAACAGGGGGTGACCGTGATCCCGCCCGAACTTAAGTATGTGGAGGTCATCGCCGTGACGGCGGACAGCGGGTATGACGCCAACACAGGGGAGCGGGAGGATGAGGACTCGGAAAGGGAGCTGCCTGCCACCGTGACGCTGCTGGTCACGCCGGAGCAGTCCAGGATACTGGCGGAGCTGGAAGCGGACGGCAGGCTGCACCTTTCCCTGGTATACCGCGGGGATGCGGGAAATGCCGCCAGATTCATTGCGGCACAGGAGGCCGTGCTGGAGGAACTGTATGCGCCTGAAGAAGAAAGCGGGGAAGGAACCGCAGAAGGCACCCAGGAAACGGAGGAAAGAAACGGGGAGCAAAAAGACAGCTGGTCCATGGAGGAAGAAATCGGGAAAGCAGAGGAAGCGCTGTCGGGAAGCGGGGTGGAGTAAGCCTTGAATTTCATGAAAAACAGCATATTCAACAGGAAGGACGGCGGGGATGACGGCCGCATGGAGCCGGAAAAGGGAAACCAGGTGCTGGCGGTGTGGGGAAGCCCCGGCTGCGGCAAGACAACGGTGGCCGTCAAGCTGGCGGCCTACCTGGCACAGCAGAAGAAGGACGTGGCGCTGCTCCTATGCGACATGAACACGCCCATGCTCCCCTGCATCTGCCCTCCGGGGGACCTGGAGGAAGAACATTCCCTGGGGAGCATCCTTGCGGCAAGCCATGTGTCGGAGTCCCTGGTGCGGCACAACTGCATCACCCATAAGAGGTTCCGCCACCTTGCCATCATCGGGATGCGGAAGGGGGAGAACGAATACACCTATCCGCCCTATGAGCGGACCCAGGCGGAGGAACTGCTGGAGGCGTTAAGGAACATCGCCCCCTATGTGGTCATCGACTGCGGCAGCTCCATCGCCAACGACATCCTCTCCGCCATCGCCCTGCTTAAGTCCGATGCGGTGCTGCGGATGGTAAACTGTGACTTAAAATCCATCAGCTACCTGTCCAGCCAGCTGCCCCTGTTAAAGGAGAGCAGATGGGATGCGGAGAAGCAGTACAGGGTGGCAAGCAACGTGTACCCTAACGAGGCCAGCGGCCATATGGAGCAGGTGCTGGGGAGTGTGGCGTTCCAGATCCCCCATTCCGGGGAGGTGGCGTCACAGACCCTGGAGGGGAACCTGTTTAAAGAGCTGGGCCTGAAGGACAGCAGGGCATTCCGGAAATCACTGGAGTCCATCGCAAAGGAGGTGTTCGGATGTTAGGGGAAAAGCGGAGCAGGGCGGCATTCCAGGGGGATTTCCCGGAAAGTGTTCGGGACGGGGGAGCCGCGGATGCAGGGAAACCGGAGGCGGGAAATGCGCCGTCCGGGTACAAAGGGGAAAGACAAAAGGGAACCGGGCAGGCTGGACCAGGAAACGCGCCGGAGAGGGGCACGGGGGCGGGAATGCCCGTTCCAGTATCGGCCGGGGAGGCATACCTGGACAGCCTGCTAAACGGCTGCCTCGGCGGGGAGGCAGCCGGATGCCCTGGCAGTGACAGCAGGGCAATGGGGGATGGCAGGGGAACCTTTCCCGCACATACGGATGAAAGCGGAAAGACCCGGACGGATGCCGGGAAACAGGCGGGAAACGTCTGCAAGCCTGCGGCAGGGGAAATACGGCATATCCCTGTGGCAAAAACAGGATCTTCCGGAGAGGCATCTGCTGAAAGGAAAGAAGTGCCTGAAAGGGAGGAATCCGCTGAAACGGAA
Source organism: uncultured Acetatifactor sp. (assembly GCA_910577235.1). Classification (GTDB taxonomy): domain Bacteria; phylum Bacillota; class Clostridia; order Lachnospirales; family Lachnospiraceae; genus Acetatifactor. Next base: position 200,780 of record CAJTMX010000001.1, read on the forward strand.
GAAGATTATGATACACCCAGGCGGGACGTTAGGACGCTGCGCACCCATGGCCTGTTCTTTGAGGCGGATGCAGAGGGCCGGGATTTTTCCTCGGTGCTTAAGGAGGTGCAGGCATACCTGTCCAGGGAGTACAGCAGCCTGGTCACGGCAGAGGGCAGCGAAGATGCAAGGGCGCAGATCCAGCGCTTTGCTGGCAAGTACATCCAGGACCACCGGATATCCGTGCCCGGCATGGATACGGAAACACTGATCGCCGCCATCTATTCCGAGATGGCGGAATTCGGTTTCCTGACCAAATATATCTACGGGGAGGGCATTGAGGAAATCGACATCAATGCATGGGATGACGTGGAGGTGCAGTTTGCGGGCGGCGTGACGGAGAAGCTGGCGGAGCATTTTGACAGCCCGGAGCATGCCATCAACGTGGTGCGGCGCATGCTGCATGTCTCCGGCATGGTGCTGGATGACGCCAGTCCCAGCGTCCTAGGACATCTTTCCAAGAACATCCGTATCGCTGTATTAAAGACGCCCATCGTGGATGAGGACGTGGGCGTGGCGGCCAGCATCCGCATCGTCAACCCCCAGAGCATGAAAAAGCAGGACTTCATAAAGGGCGGCACGGCCACGGGGCAGATGCTGGACTTTTTAGCAGAATGTATCCGTTACGGCATCTCCGTGTGCGTGGCGGGGGCCACCAGCTCCGGCAAGACCACCCTCCTTGGGTGGCTGCTCACCACCATCCCGGACGGCAAGCGCATCTACAGCATAGAGAACGGCTCCAGGGAGCTGGCCCTGGTGCGCAGGAAGGAGGGAAAAGTGGTCAATTCCGTCATCCATACCCTGACCCGTGACAGCGAGAACGAGCGCCAGAGGGTGGACCAGATCGCCCTCCTTGACATGGCGCTGCGTTTTAACCCGGACATCATCGTGGTGGGGGAGATGCGCGGGCCGGAGGCGAATGCGGCGCAGGAGGCCGCCCGCACCGGCGTGGCCGTGGTCACCACCATCCACTCCATGAGCTGCGACGCCACCTACAGGCGCATGGTGTCCCTCTGCAAGAGGGCTGTCGACATGGGGGACGACACCCTGATGGGATTTGTCACGGAGGCATACCCCATCGTGGCATTCTGCAAGCAGCTGGAGAACAAGGACCGGCGCCTGATGGAGATCATGGAATGCGAGATCCTGCCGGACGGCACAAGGAAGTTCCGCCCCCTGTTCCAGTACCAGATCACAGAGAACAGGGTGGAAAATGGGAAATTCATCATCAAGGGGAGCCATAAGCAGGTCAACCCCATATCGGAGGGCCTTGCCCGGCGCCTGATGGAGAACGGGATGCCCCAGGAGATGCTCCTGCGGCTCCTTGCGGCGCCTGATAAAAACAGAGAAAGGAAGGAGGGGAGTGCCCTATGACGGCAATTGAACTGTTAGCCTGCGCCGGGCTGATTACCGGCGTGTTCCTGATCCTGGGATTAAAGCCCACGGAGTTCACGGACGGCCTGTTTGCCTTTCTGATAAGACCGAAAGGCAGCATCCGGGAGGATATCCGGGAAACCTCCGGGCGGAAGAAGCCCGGCCCGCTGCGCCGGGAGATACTGGAGGCGCAGGGCGTGCTGGAAATGACGGGGAGGGGGCGGCGGTTCTCCCTGGTATGTGCGGCAGCCCTGGCGCTGTTCTGCGCGGGAGGCTCCGCCGCCATCCTCTTGGGGAACTTTTTCCTTGCCCCGGTCCTGGCGGTGGGCTTTCTGTTCCTGCCGTTCTGGTATGTGAAGCTGACGGCCAGCCATTACAAGCGTGATGTATCGGCGGAGCTGGAAACGGCGCTGTCGGTAATCACCACCGCCTACCTGCGGACGGAGGACATCGTGACCGCCGTGGAGGAAAACATCAGCTATTTAAACCCGCCGGTCTCAAAGGTGTTTAAGGACTTCCTGATGCAGATCAAGATGGTCAGCCCGGATGTGGAAACGGCATTAAAAGCCATGCGGGGGAAAATCGACAACGAGGTGTTCCGGGAGTGGTGCGACGCCGTCAGCGACTGCCAGAATGACCGGAGCCTGAAGACCACCCTGACGCCCATCGTGGCGAAACTCTCGGACATGCGCAACGTGAACGCGGAGCTGGAGTACCTGATCGCGGAACCCCGCAAGGAATTCCTGATCATGGTCATCTTCGTGGTGGGCAACATCCCATTGATGTACCTGTTGAACAAGGACTGGTACCATGTGCTGATGCACACGCCGCTGGGGCAGGTGATCCTGTCCGCCACAGCCGCGGCGATCTTCCTATCCGCAGGCTTCGTGGTGAAGCTGACCCGTCCCATAGAATACAGGAGGTGAGCGCCATGACGGGACTTTTATTCTTATTCGGGCTGTTTTTGGCCCTTGGGCTGTTCTACCTGGCAGCCGCATTCCTACGCCTGCCCACCACCGGCGCATCCAGGGCCATGCTTGGGACGGCAAAACAGGAGAAGAAGGCGGCAAAGGCCGTGGAAACCTGCCTGATGTCAGCGGCGGTGAAACTGTCAAAATACATCCGGATGGATGAATACAAGAGAAGCCGGATGGCAAACGTGCTGAAGGCTGGCGGCATGGGCATGGAGCCGGAGGTCTACCAGGCATACGCCCTTGTGAAAGCGGGGGCGGTACTCTTGAGCATCATCCCCTGCCTTTTCCTGATGCCGCTCTTATCGCCCTTTGTGGTGGTCCTTGCCCTCCTTTTGTATTTTAAGGAGACCGGGAAAGCGGATGAGCGGCTGAAGGCAAAGCGGGAGCAGATCGAGGGGGAGCTGCCCAGGATGGTGGCCACCATCGAGCAGGAGCTGAAGGCCAGCCGGAACGTGGTCGGCATGCTGGAGCGTTTCCGGGGGAATGCGGGGGAGGCCCTGAAGGGGGAGCTTGACGTCCTGCTGGCGGACATGCGCTCGTCCAACTACGAGGCGGCGCTGACCCGGTTCGAGGCAAGGCTGAACTCCCCCATGCTCTCGGATGTGGTGCGGGGACTGATCGGTGTGCTGCGGGGCGATGACAGCGCCGTATATTTCCAGATGCTCTCCCATGACTTCAAGCAGATGGAACTGCAGAGGCTGAAGGCACAGGCGCAGAAGATACCGCCCAAGATCCGGGTGTTCTCTTTCATCATGCTGGTATGCTTCCTGCTGACCTACCTTGCCATTATCTGTTATGTGGCGCTGCAGAGCCTCGGCGGGATGTTTTAAGGAAAGGGATGGAATATGAAAACAATCTATAATAATGAAATATATGAGGTCATTGACATCTCGCCCATGGATGAGGATAACGGCTGTCAGATTACACTGTGTTCAGACAGGACAGGGAGGGTAGTGGCGGAGGATGCGCTCTGCCATGACGGTGCAGGGTATCCCCTGGCATTCCTGCCGCTTGGGATATCGGACGGGCAGACGCTGGCGCTGATCCGTGAATTCGACACCTGGTATGCGAACACAGGGCAGAACCTGCGGTACTGGGCTGCGGAATTCCAGCTGATCGTCCGTATGCTGCTGTGCGGATACATGGTGGCAAACCCGCAGTACCTGGAACTGGATGAAGTGATAGGACCGGCATGGGAAACCATAAAGGGGGACAGGGAAAGCATGGGGAAGGAGGCGGACAAGGTCATGGAAGGCGGAAAGGAAAGAAAGCTGAAAGAGCGGCTGAAAGCAAATTATGAGGAATACATCCGGGAGCTTGGGCAGAAGCCTGCGGGGGAGCTCATTGGGATGGCACCGGAGATTGCCGCCGCAGAATTCATGTATAAGGAACTGAGCGTGGAAGGGGCATTCGGGGAATATGCCGGGTACCTTTTGCAGTTTGAAAATCCGCTGGAACTGCTCCGGGACAGCTGGCAAGGCTATGAAGATTGTGACCGTCATGAGGAAATCGACCATATGCTCTGGGACATGAAAGACAAGGGGATCGGCATCGGGGATTATCCCATGGCGGAGCAGGCAGGGGAAGATGCCCAGGGACAGGGGGTGGTCATGTGCTGAGAAATAAGTTCTGCCGTATCATGAAGGGACGGCGGGCGGAGGGGTATGTGGACGTGGCAGTCCTGGTACTCAGCCTGATGCTGGTGCTGGCGCTCTCGCTGCGGGTGCTGCCGGTGTTCATCGCCAAGCAGCAGCTCGACACCTTTGCCACGGAGCTGATGCGTGAGGCGGAGATTTCCGGGCGCATAGGCACGGAGACGGACAGGCGGGCCGCCGCCCTGCGGGAAAAGACGGGGATCGACCCGCAGATCGCGTGGTCTGACAGCGGGCAGATCCAGCTGAACCAGGAGGTCACGGTCACCCTGACGCTGCAGAAGGACATCGGGCTGTTTGGGAATTTCGGGTCATTCCCCGTCACCCTGCGCGCACAGGCCACCGGGAAATCCGAAGTGTACTGGAAGTGAGGTGGGCAGAATGGGCAAAAAGATAGTAAGGATATTAAAGGACAAGGGCGGATCGTCTTTCCCCCTTGCCATCGCCGCCACTCTGGGGCTGCTCATCATCTTCTGCGGCATCTCGGAATATTTCCGCCTGCACCTGATCGCCGCGGGCGTCCGGGACGCCACGGAGGATGGCATCATCTCCACCGTCAATGACAATTACTACGGTGTGTACCATGGGGTGCGGGAAGGCTATTCCGGGAATTACCTGCCGGACGGCGGCGGGGCATGGGAGGCGGCAGTTAATGAGGGGGATATCTATTCCTTCCTCGACCTTACCCTGGGAACGCAGGAGGACGGGGGCAGGCACGTCAAATATGCGGGGGATGGCGGGGGAGCGATGGAGTTTGCCATCGACAGCCTCTCCGTCACGGTCAGGAACGCGCCCCTTGCCCCGTCCGACCCGCAGAATGCGGCAAGGTTTGAGGCGGATGCCGTGATCCGGCTGGAGGTGCCCGTGCGCTTTGGCGGAAGGCTCCTCCCCTCCATGCACATCACGGTGAAGGTGCAGGCAGGATATATTGAAGTATTCTGAAATAACGATAGACTTTGCGTGGAATATGTAGTATGGTGTATCGTACAAACCGGACAAAAGAGGACTAAAATATAACAACCATGCCAAAGGAGGGATTTTATCATGAAGATGACAGAAAAGACAAAAAGGCGCCTGGCAGTCGGGGGAGGCATCGCCATCTGCGCAGGGCTGCTTGCGGCGATCAGCCTGCAGTTTGCGAAAACACCCGCAGGGGCGGATGTGCTTCCCGGAAAGGAAAGCGGTGTGGCGGAGGTCATCATCGATCCGTCCCATGCCGCGGGAGAAAGCGGCGCCGGAGGGGAAGACACAGAACTGACCATCCGGCCGGATACGGGCCAGGGGGCAGGGGAAACACAGACAGTCCAGCCCACAGACAGCCGGCCCGCCCAGACCGGGGAGCCGGAGCAGAGCATCCAGCCGGAGGTGGAAAAGCCGCAGCAGCCGGATGGGGAAACCCTGACAAACCCGGAGGAAAAGCCGGACGGGACCCCGGTGGAGACAACGCCGGAGCCGGTGGACCATGACACCTATGTGCCGCCTGCGGATGACGGGGGAACAGGTGGCGGCGGAGGGCTGCCCGGCTTTGACTATGTGCCCAACGGGGGAGAAAATATTGAAACCTTTGCAGGTGACATGTATGAGAACGGGAACAAGATCGGAAGTATGGATTAAGCCGGACAGGGTGAAAAAGGATCATGACAGGAAAGCACCGTACAGGTTAATGTGCGGTGTTTTTTTTGTGGGAAGGAGGAATTGATTGAAAAGCATGAAACTGAGACAAGGCAGGAAAACAAGGAAAGGATTTATCCTCATGCTGGTGGTTTCCCTGCTCTGTTCCCTGCTGTCAGGCATCCCCGTTTATGCAGTGGGGGAGGGGAACATGGACGGCGGGGGAGGCGGCATGGGGCAGGGGACCAGCCAGAACAAGTGGACGCCGGGCTATGACGGGGTGAGGGTGAGCGTGGTAAGGGCAGACGACCATTCGGTGGTCACCACGCCCATAGACCTGACGAACAAAACCATCCCCGGAAACGTCTGCCATTTCGGGAAGGTGAGCAAGCTGCAGTACAGCGGCGGTGCAGGGCTTTCCCCAATGCAGGGAGGCTATGCGTATACGAAACCCTCCCAGGCGCTGCCCCGGATCGTCAGTTCCAGCGGGGGCGGCAATATCGCCGCCATCAAGAGCTATTTCACGGACGAGCAGGTGGTGCGCAGCATCGCAAACCTGACAGGGATGGACTTTGACGTGCTGACAAACGGGGAATACCGGCTGCTCGTTGAGCCGGTTGCCTATTATACGTTCCAGGGCGCATTTATCGCCACCACGGCCACGGAGGCGGCCCTTTACGATGAACTGTTAAGCGGGGGGCTGCGGCGGAAGATGGTGTCCCTGTCCCATAAGAACCTCCCCCTGGCCCTGTTCCTGGAAACGCCGGACTTAGGCTTCCCGGCATGGGGCGGGAGCCGGAACACGGCGGCCTCCAATGCGGACATCAGGTCCAGCCTTGGGCTTGGCATTGTGCGTTTCAGTGACATGCCGCCGCAGATCCCGACAGTGACGGACTGCGACTATGAATACCGCACGGACACGGAGGTCATCACGGCGGTATGGATAAGCGGCGGCCAGAGCGACCCGGACCATCCGGTCTCTGTCACGTTCCATATCGCAGGAAACAGCTATACGGTGGGCGGCGTCTATTACCCGGATGGGGAGAGCCAGCTGGCGTGGGTGCGCTGGAGGACGCCCAGGGAGCCGCAGGCCATGGCGATCACGGTGGACGTCCACGGAGGCGGCTCGGCAAGCAAGGGCACCATCCGGGCGAATATCGTAGATCTGGACGCGAACCCGCCCCCGGACCCCAATGCGGACGACAGGAATGACGGCTTTTCCAGTGTGCCTGTACCAGCAAAGGGGCAGGTGACGTCAGCCAGCTGGGGGATATGGCGTCCCTGGTGGAAAGCCCACTGGGTATGGCACAGCGACTATAATGAGGACGGGGAGGACGAGGGGTATTGGTGCGACCACGGCTGGTGGGAGTTTCGTTTTGACACATATTCCGCCAGCCTTTCCGCGTCCATGGCCGTCACGCCGGATGCGAAATCACCCACGGCCAGCGGGAGGACGCTGAAATCCGGGTACGGCATCCAGGAGAGGGTGGAAACCCATGTGGGCACAAGCCAGGCATCCGCGGTCACGGCGGCGCAGAATGCCGTCACCTATTTCCCGGAGTTCGGCTACCAGAGGTATTGGCGGCTTTTGGAGCGCATGGGCGGCGGCTATGACATGGCCCATGAATTTAAGGAAAACCCTTACAGCACCTACAGCCGCAGGACCCACTTCACGCCCATCTGGTACCCGGACGGGGGCTATACGGCCTACACATGGCTCATAGACTGCTGGACGCCCGCGGGGATGCTCTCCATGGATCTTACGGACTCCGTGACCATAAGCGGGAACCTCTGGAGCGACTGGCATATCGCCCCGCAGAACCCGGACTGACCGGCAGGGCGGAAAGAAAATATCATCAGGGAAAGGAAAGAGGCTGCAGGCCGGCACACCGCCGTCTGCGGCTTTTCCTTTCCGCAAAAAGAAGGGAGATAACTATGAAAATGAAGAAAATGGCTCTTTTACTGTGTATGGCGCTGCTGGTCATTGGCATGTACAGCGTCCCTGTGTATGCAAAAGGGGACGTGGCAGGGGCAATCGAGGGGACATGGACCACTGCCTCCGCACAGATCAAGACCGTGGTCAACAAGGTGGTGTTCCCCGCCATCGACCTGATCCTGGCCGTGTTTTTCTTTGCCAAGCTGGGGACAGCTTACTTTGATTACCGGAAACATGGGCAGTTTGAATGGGCAGCCCCTGCGATCCTGTTTGCCTGCCTGGTGTTCACGCTGACGGCACCAGCCTATATCTGGCGCGTCCTTGGAATATAGGAGGTATTGTCATGACTTTTTTTGAACAGGAGCTGCAGAAACTGTTTGGGAAGGGAACGGGGCTCTCCGATGTCCGCATTGTAGGGAACGCCTGTTATGGCAGGCTTTCGGAGGATGTCCGCGTGAAGATCCATTTTACAAACACTTTTTCCTCAGATAACTATGACGCCCTGAAGGTGGTCCTAATCAACCGCCGCGAGGGGCCGGTTGACAGCATGGTGCTGCATTTTTCCGACCTGTGGGGGAGCAGGAAGGTAAACAATCCAAATTTCCGCGATGGAGTCTGCCCGCATATCTGGAAAGATGGCAGGGACGTAAAGTGGTATGCATACAAACCGACAGAGGCGGATTACAGGCAGCTCTCCGGGGCGGTCAGGGATTACCTGGATGTGTTCCGGGAGCCGGCGCTGGGGCAGCAGATGGGGCAGAAGATGTGCTGAGATAAGGGCAGGGAGGAAAAACGGGGCAGAAAATATCTATATTCAGGGAAGGAAGTGAATAGCGGAAGTGTTCATATGGGATTTCATCGCCGACACCGTGCTGGGCCAGATCATCGACTGGATCTATGGGCAGATAGTAGGGTTCTTGGGCGATTTTTTTATGCAGATGGGAAACATGGGGGCCGACCTGTTTGAGATGGGCTGGGTGCAGTCCATCGTGCTGTTTTTTTCTTATCTGGCATGGGCGCTGTACGCCACCGGGCTGGTGGTGGCGGTGTTTGAGTGCGGGATCGAATGCCAGAGCGGGAGGGGGAGCTTTAAGGAAACGGGCCTTAACGCCATCAAAGGGTTCCTGGCGGTGGGGCTGTTTTCCACCGTTCCGGTGGAGCTTTACAAGCTGTGCGTCTCCCTGCAGGGCAGCTTCACGGCAGGGATCACCGGCTTCGGCTCGGACTTCGGGGCAGTGGCGGCCAGCACCATCGAGTCCTTAAAGGATGCGGGGACATGGCAGGATGCCGCCTCCGCGGGGGTGTTCGGGGGGCTTGGGAGCATCACCAGCTCGATCCTGATGATCTTTATCCTGATCATGATGGGCTATGCCGTCATCAAGGTGTTCTTTGCCAACCTGAAAAGGGGCGGCATCCTGCTGATCCAGATCGCGGTGGGGAGCCTTTACATGTTCAGCGTCCCCAGGGGGTATATTGACGGCTTTACAGGCTGGTGCAAGCAGGTCATCGGGCTGTGCCTGACCACGTTCCTGCAGGCGACCATCCTGGTGGCGGGGCTGATGGTGGTAAAGGACCACGCCCTGCTTGGGCTTGGGCTGATGCTGTCCTCCGGGGAGGTGCCCCGCATCGCAGGGCAGTTCGGGCTGGATACCGGGACCAGGGCCAACGTGATGGGCGCGGTCTATGCGGCGCAGGGCGCCGTGAACCTGACAAGGACCATCGTGCAGGCAGTGAAGTAGGAGGCGTCTATGGCAGAAGGAAAGATTGTATATATCGCATCCCCTTATGCGGGGGACGTGGAGGGCAATGTGGAGTTTGCAAAAGCAGCCTGCCGCCTGGCGATGGGGCAGGGAAACACACCGGTGGCGGCCCACCTTTTATACCCGCAGATGCTGGATGATTCCGTCCCGGAGCAGAGGGAGCTTGGGATCAGGATGGGGCTTAAGCTCCTTGGGGCATGCAGTGAACTGTGGCTGTGCGGCGGCCGCATCTCAAACGGGATGCAGGAGGAACTGAAAGAGGCATGGAAGCAGGGAATCCCGGTCCGGCGCATCCCCTGGGAGGCGGTGGCGCAGCTCATGGGGCAGGATGCAGGAGGGCAGATGCAGCCCATGGGATACATGGGGGTAAGCCCATGACGGCGATGGGCAGCCTGTTTGACGGCATAGGGGGTTTCCCGTTAGCCGCCGTGCATAACGGGATCACCCCGGCCTGGGCCAGCGAGATCGAGGCATTCCCCATGGAAGTGACAAAGTTAAGGTTCCCCCGGATGCTCCATGTGGGGGACATCACGAAGCTTTCCGGGGCGGCGCTTCCACCGGTGGAGGTCATCTGCGGGGGATCGCCCTGCCAGGACCTTTCCGTTGCGGGGAAGCGCCAGGGGCTTGCGGGGGAACGCTCCGGGCTGTTCATGGAGCAGGTGCGTATCGTAAAGGAGATGAGAGAAGCCGATGGGAGAAGGGGTATACCAGATGACCTTGTCCGACCTCGATACCTCGTTTGGGAAAATGTTCCCGGAGCCTTCAGCTCCGCGGGCGGCGAGGACTTCCGGGCGGTCATCGAAGAAATCGTCAGAATTAAGGACAGTTCCTGTCATGTGCCTCGACCTGACGCCGGGCGCTGGGGACCTGCTGGGGCGGCCATACTGGGAGATAAATTCAGCCTGGCTTGGAGAGTGCTGGACGCTCAATTCTGGGGAGTCGCCCAGAGACGCCGCCGCATCTTCCTTGTCGCAGATTTTGGAGGGCTCACCGCACCCGAAATACTATTTAAGCAGGACAGCCTGCCAGGGGATCCTGCGGCGGGCGGGGGAGAGGGGCAAGGAGCTGCCGCCGCAGTTAAAGGAGGCGCTGATGGTGCAGGCGGGGATCGTCTGACATATCTCCAGACAAAGGAAAAAGGCGGGGGAGCGATGCTGTGCATCAATGACCAGGGCGGCGAGAGGATGGACGTTACCGAAGATGTGGTTGCAACGCTGCGGGCGGGGATGGGCAGCCACCAGCCCCTGGTGGCACAGCCGGGGGACGGGGCTGTGCGTCCGCCTGCCATAAGCAGCTTCCATGTGAACCAGCGGGATGAGGTCATAGACCTGGGCGGGCTTTCGGGGGCGCTTATGGCGACAAGGAACATGCAGATGCAGACGTTTGTGACGGAGCTGCCCGCCTTTGGCGTGGTGAGCAAGGGGAACGGGGACTGTTTCCTGACGCCGGAATGCCATACCTCGCTTACAGGCGGTGGCGGCCAGGCAGGGCAGGGATATCCCTGCGTCCTGTGCCTGAATGACCAGGGCGGCAGCCAGATGCACCTGACAGAAGATAAGGCAGGCACCCTCCGGGCGCAGGAGCACGGGCACCAGCCCCTGGTGTTCGACAACCACGGGCAGGACTCCAGGTTCAGGGGGCCGGTAGGGATCTCCCAGACAGTCTCGGCAGGCTTTGGGATGGGAGGCAACAACCAGCCGCTGGTGCTGGCCTCCCAGCAGGGCCATGCAGGGATCGGGGAGGGGATATGCCCGACCATCACCAGCGCGGCAGGGACCAGCGGGAACAACCAGCCGGTACTGTTTGAGAACCGTGGCATGGAGGGGAACAATTTAAGACCCGGCAGGGATATTGGGGCTGCTGCTGCCCCGGCTGTGTTTTCGTTAGACTCCAAGGAATCCAACAGCATGAAGTCGGCCAACCCGTATTCCGGGTGCAGGGAAACGGACATTGCCAGGACCATAGACACTACAGTCCCAGACCCCAGCAAGAACCAGGGAGGCATAGCCATCATGCAGGAAACATTCTGCATAGCGGGGAACATCATTGACCGGCAGCCGCAGAACGGCGGGAACGGTTTCGGGTACCAGCAGGATATTTCCTATACGCTGACGGCCATGGACCACCATGCGGTGTTCTCACCCCGGGCCGGCAGTCCGGACGGGGCAGGGGAACCGATACCGGCAGAAGAAAAGAATGGGGACAGGGAGGAAAGCTACCAGGAAACAGTAGGGTCCCTGTGCAGCGATGATAAGAAGGGAATCGGGAACCAGTACGTCAGCCAGGACAAATGCATCGTGGAGAAAAGGAACCTGATCCGGCGCCTGACGCCCCTGGAGTGTGAGCGCCTGCAGGGCTTCCCGGACGGCTGGACGGACATCCCCGGCGCATCAGACAGCGCGCGGTACAAGGCGCTTGGCAACAGCGTGGCGATCCCCTGTGTGGACTTTGTGCTGCGGGGGATCGCGTATTTCCTGCGGAAACGTGGGGAAAGGGAGCGGGACCCTGGGGATGCATGACATTGGTGGTCCTGCATCTTTTTCCGGGAAATCCTTGTTGGGTATTGGTATAGCTTTCCCCATGCATTGCCTTTATACTTGGCTTACAGAAAACGGAGAAAGGAGAAACGGGGCATGGAAAACCGTAAAAACTTATGCGCGATGATCCCGGAGGCCCTGCATGCGCAGGCCCGGACAGAGCAGGAACAGATGAACCTGACACTCAGCCAGTATGTAGAGATGGTGCTGAAGGAACACTTTGAGAATGGAGGAAAGAACATGGCAAACGGGACAACAAGGACACTGGCATTCCAGGTACCGGAGGAACTTTTTGAGAGGGTCAAGGCACACCTTAAAGCGACGGGCTTAAACCAGAAGGAATTCGTGATCGGCCTGATCGAAAAGGCCCTGCAGGAAGCGGAGGCAGGACAGGGACAGGGGACGGCAGAGGCGCCGCAGGAGAACAGCTAAAAGGAAAATAAGGATGCAGGAGATGCCGCCAGCGCCACAGGGCGCGGCGGTTTTTCCGTGGCAGGGGCGATGCACGGGACGGATGCCCGCGGGGGACAGGCGGCGGGAGGAAGCGGTGTGCAGGAGCCGGATATGATTCATGAATTTATAAAGGAGGCGGTCAGTTGTATATTTACCCTGACAATTTAAAGGCCAGGGCCACGCTGTGGCTCTGGCAGCTCAAGGACATCGGGATCATCGGCGTGTGTGCGTTATTATCCATCCTTGCGCTGACACAGGCAGGCTTTTTTGTGCCCATCGTGTTCACGGCGGTCTATGCCTTTCTGACGATCCGCTTTGAGGACACCAGCATCCTGGACTTTATCAGGTATGCCTGCGCATTTTTTTTCGTGGGCCAGCAATTCTTTGAATGGAGGTATACGGGATGAGCAGAAAGGAAAAAAGGGAGGAAAGGCAGAGGGCGTCCACACGCCAGCTGATCGGGGCGGGGGAGATCACGGATTACAGCCTTGTGACATACGGGCATGGGGAGATCGTGTACTTCATCGTGAAGCCCTCCAACATCTCCGTGCTGTCGCCGTCCAGCGTGGGGGCGAGGGTCTATGCGCTGATGACGGTGTTAAAAGGCGTGGCTGAGATCGAGATGCTGTGCTTAAACAGCAGGGAGAGCTTCGAGGACAACAAGCGGTTTCTGCGCGCCCGCATGGAGAAGGAGGAAAACCCCGTGGTGAGGAAGCTCCTGGAAAAAGACCAGGCCCACCTTGACCGGATACAGGTGCAGATGGCGACAGCCCGCGAGTTCCTGATCATGGTCCGGCTGCGGGAGGAAAAGGAGTCGGAGGTGTTCCCCTACCTGTCCCGCATCGAGAAGTCCTTAAAGGAGCAGGGCTTTTCCGTAAAGAGGGCGGACCGGGAGGACATCAAGCGCATCCTTGCGGTGTATTATGAGCAGAACGTGACCACGGAGCGGTTCGAGGACTTTGACGGGGAGCGGTGGATCATGCCGGAGGATTAAGCGTGAATAATTTCCCCTGAAAGGGGAAAATCCGGATTACTATTGGCGGGAAATGTGCTATACTGTAAGAGGAAGTTTTGAAAGAGAAGGAGGGCTTTTTGTGGACTATCAGGAGCTGTTTCGGAAAAAAGAACTGTACAGCCAGTGCCGGGGGTCCATCCCGGATTATACGCTGTTTACGTTTGAGCAGGCATTTGAAATAGAATATACCCACAATTCCACGGCCATAGAGGGGAATACCCTGTCCCTGATCGAGACCAAGGTGCTTTTAGAGGACGGGATCTCCATCGGGGGCAAGGCGCTGCGGGAGATCTATGAGGCGGTCAACCACCGCAAGGCGTTCCGCTATGTGAAGGAATGCATCGGGCAGGGGATGCCGCTGGATGAAAAGATCATCAAGGACATCCACGCCCTGCTGATGGAGAACATCCAGGTGGGCGGGGTATACCGGGATGTGCAGGTGTATATTTCGGGCGCACGGCACATGCCGCCGCCCCCGTCCCTGATGTACCGGCAGGTAAAGGACTTTTACGCGGATCTGTCTTGGAAGGGGAAGGAACTGAACCCGGTGGAGCTGGCGGCATGGACCCATGCGGAGTTTGTGAAGATACACCCGTTCACGGACGGGAACGGGAGGACGTCAAGGCTCATCATGAATTACCAGCTTATGGCGGAGGGGTTCCCGGCCATATCCATCGCCAAGGAGGACAGGCTGGAATATTTCAGGACGCTGGATGCCTATGCGGTGGAGGGGAACCTGCAGCCGTTTGCGGACCTGGTGGCAGGGCTTGTGGACAGGCAGCTGGAACGCTACATTGAACTTTCCGGCCCGCAGCAGGAAAGGGGCCAGTCCCCCGCAATGCAGTAAGGCCAGAAACAGAAAAAAGAAATTTTGAGACGGCAGGGCGCCGGATGCAGGAATGTGTCCGGTGTTTTTTTATGCCCGTAAACCGGGGCGGGGAGGATGCGGAGGCAGGCCAGCCCCGCCTTATCTGATTGGAGGTGCCTATTTGAAAAGAGCAGAAAATGTCCCTATACGGACACAGGAGGATGTGCATATCCAGGAATTCCTGGACATGATCGCACCCTCCGTCATCAGGTTTGAAACAGACCACTTTATCTGCGGGAACACATACCGCTGTGTGTGGGCGCTGCGGGAATACCCCACGTCAACCGATGAGCAGGCGATCCTCTCCCACCTTGGGGAGAAGGACGGCGTGACCCTGCGCATCTATACCCGCCATGTGACGCCGGTGGAGGAACGCAAGATCATCAGCAACGCAGCCAACAAGAACCGCATGGACCGGGGCAATACAAGCGACCTGCAGACCACCGTGCTGGCGGAGAGCAACCTGCAGGACGTGGCGGCCATCGTGGCGCAGATGCACCGCAACAGGGAGCCGCTCCTGCACACGGCGGTCTACCTGGAGCTGTGCGCCCATGACTTAGACCAGCTGAAGCTCCTGCAGACGGAGGTGCTGACGGAGCTGATCCGCTCCAAGCTGAACGTGGACCGGCTGATGCTGCGCCAGAAGCAGGGCTTCCAGTGCGTGATGCCCACAGGCTTCAACCTGTTCCGGGACCAGTTCGAGCGGGTGCTGCCCGCCAGCAGCGTGGCGAACCTTTACCCTTTCAACTATTCCGGGAAGACCGATCCCCAGGGCTTTTATATCGGGCGGGACAAATTCGGCAGCAACGTGCTGGTGGACTTTAACCGCAGGGCGGATGACAAGACCAACGCCAACATCCTGATCCTGGGCAACAGCGGCCAGGGCAAGAGCTACCTGTTAAAGCTGCTCCTCACCAACCTGCGGGAATCAGGGATGCGCGTCTGCGCCCTGGACCCGGAGATGGAGTATGAGGACCTGACGGACAACCTGGGCGGGTGCTTTATCGACCTGATGGGCGGCAGGTACATCATCAACCCCCTGGAGCCGAAAACCTGGGATGACGCCGCAGGCCCGGAGGACATGGACGCGCCCCGGACCTTCCGCATCCGCTCCCGGCTGTCCCAGCATATCAGCTTCTTAAAAGACTTTTTCCGCAGCTACAAGGACTTCACGGACCGGGAGATCGATGTCATAGAGATCATGCTCCAGAAGCTGTACGCCGGGTGGGGGATCACGGACCAGAGCGATTTTGACAGCCTGGCGCCGGAGGACTACCCCGTCCTCTCCGACCTGTATGCATTCATGGAGGCGGAGTACAAGGCGTTTGACGGGGGTAAGAGGCAACTCTATACGGCGGAGATGCTGCGGGGCATCCTGCTGGGGCTGCACTCCATGTGCGTGGGCGCGGAGAGCAAGTTCTTTAGCGGCCATACCAACATCACGGACTCCAGTTTTATCACTTTCGGGGTAAAAGGTCTGCTGCAGGCCAGCCGGAGCTTAAAGGATGCCCTGCTGTTCAACGTGCTTTCCTTTATGAGCGATGAGCTGCTGACCGTGGGCAACACGGCGGCCAGCCTGGATGAGTTCTACCTGTTTTTATCCAACCTGACCGCCGTGGAATACGTCCGCAACTTCATGAAGCGTGTGCGCAAGAAGGACTCGGCGGTGATCATCGCCAGCCAGAACCTGGAGGACTTCAACCTGGACGGCGTCAGGGAGTATACCAAGCCGCTGTTCTCCATCCCCACGCACCAGTTCCTGTTCAACGCGGGCAGCATTGACGCCAGGTTTTACACGGACACCCTCCAGCTGGAGGAAAGCGAGTACAGCCTGATCCGCTACCCCCAGAGGGGCGTGTGCCTCTACAAGTGCGGCAACGAGCGGTACAACCTGATGGTCAACGCCCCGGAGCACAAGGCGCGGCTGTTCGGCAAGGCCGGAGGCCGGTAAAAGTGTGTAAAGATTTTCTAAGCTGTCAAGAGGGTGCCTAGCACACCTCTTTAGTACGCCAGCCAAGAAAATCTAAGTTACACACGGAAGAATCGCAAGTGCGGCGATTCTTCCCATGGATTGTTTATGCTCGGAAGGAGGGGACAGGGTTGGAGCTTAAGGAACAGCGGTTCGGCATTGAGATCGAGATGACCGGGATCACGCGGCAGGAGGCCGCCGAGGTGGCTGCCGCATATTTCGGTACGGAAAGCAGATATGTGGGGATGGGGTATAAGGCATATGCGGCGCTGGACGGGCAGGGGCGGCAGTGGAAATTCATGCGCGATTCCAGCATCACCCCGGAGCGGAAGATAGGGGGACAGAGGATAAGTGCAGATGATGAATACAGGACGGAGATGGTCAGCCCCATCTGCCGTTATGAGGATATCATACCCATCCAGGAGATTATTCGGGAGCTGAAGAAACATGGGGCGATTACTAATCCAAAATGCGGCATCCATGTGCATGTGGACGCATCCCCTTTTGACGCCCGGACGCTGCGCAACATCACGAACATCATGGCATCCAAGGAGGATCTGATCTACAAGGCGTTGAAGGTGTCCGTGGCCCGCGAGCATCAATACTGCCAGAAGGTGGAGGAACGGTTCCTGGAGGAACTGAACCAGAAAAAGCCCAGGACCCTGGATGGCGTGGAGCGGATCTGGTATGGCGGCGAAAGCCGCAGGTATGAACACTATGACGACAGCCGGTACCACTGCCTGAACCTCCACTCCGTATTCCAGAAAGGGACGGTGGAATTCAGGCTGTTCAATGGGACGCTCCACGCAGGCAAGATCAAGGCGTATATCCAGTTCAGCCTTGCCATTACTGCGCAGGCGCTGAACCAGGCATGCGCCAGCAGGAGGAAGACCCAGACCACCAATGAAAAATACACGTTCCGCACCTGGCTGCTGCGGCTTGGGCTGATCGGGGATGAATTCGCCACCGCAAGGCAGCACCTGCTTGCGGAGCTTCCGGGCTGCATCGCATGGCGGGACCCGGCCCAGGCGGAGGCACAGAAGGAAAGGCTGAGACAGAAAAGGGAAAAAGAGCGGGCGGAGCAGGAGATCCCGGCAGAAGAAGCGCAGGCTTATGTGATGGGCATGTAGGGTGTTTTTGTGTGCGCCTGCGGATAAATGCGCAGGCAGTGAGAAAGGAGCAAAGCAGGAGATGGGAAGGAAAAAGGAAACGCTGTACCTGGCATACGGCAGCAACATGAACCAGGCACAGATGGCATACCGGTGCCCCACAGCCGAGGTGGTGGGGACCAGCGAACTGAAGGGATACGAGCTGCTGTTCAGGGGAGCGAACAGGGGGGCGGTCGCCACCGTGGAGCCGAAAGAGGGCGGTACGGTGCCTGTGCTTCTGTGGAAGATCCGCAAGTCCGATGAGGAAGCGCTGGACCGCTACGAAGGATATCCCAATTTTTACGGGAAACAGATGCTGCAGGTGGAGCTGGATGGGAAAGAAGTATCCGCCATGGGGTATATCATGACGCCCGGCCATGAATTCGGCATCCCCTCTGACAGATATGCGGATGTCATATGGGAGGGATACGAGCAGTGCGGGCTGGATACAAAGCCACTGGAGGATGCCATTAATAAAGCCTATGCCATGGCATTCCAGCAGGAACAGGGAATGGCTGAACCGGGATATCAGGGATTATATGGAACCGGCGGCATGAAACCGATGGAGTAGAAAGGAGGGAAGCCTATGGCGGCAACGGCAGCTGTGCTGGCGGCCAAGGCCGTTCTGGCTGCGGCAACAGACAAGAGGGGAAGGACGGCGATAGCCACCGTGGTGGCGGCAGTCCTGACACCCTTTATCCTGATCGTTGTGATGATCCTGTGCGCGCTGTCCGGCACGGCAGGGCATAACAACGCCGCCGTGAACCTGGCGTGGGGCGGCGGCTACCTGTCGGCGGGACTCCCGGCAGATTACCGGATGTACATCGAGAAGATGCAGGAGAGCTTCCAGAAACTGGACGCGGTCCTGGCCGAGATCAATGGAATGGCGGAGGACGGCGCGGTGGACGGATACCGGGTCAAGGCAGTTTTTTATTCTCTGTTTTTCGGCGCGGAGCAGCCCAGGATGAACGATGACGACTACAGGGGCTTTGCGGACTGCTTCGTGGCATACGAGGAACGGGAGGATGAGGAAGGGGAAACCTACACGGCGGCAGTCCCCATCACGGATATGGGGACCGTGTACGGGAACCTGTCCTCCCTGCTTGGGAGGGGGATCACGGACGAGGACAGGGCCAACGCCCAGCGCATCTATGTGCTTGCAAAATACGGGCAGGCAGGGCCGGGAAGCGGGCTGCCTCCCGGCGAGGCCATGGGGGACGGCAGCTTTGCGGCCCTGATCGCGGAAGGGGAAAAATACCTGGGCTGCCCCTATGTGTGGGGAGGGTCGACGCCTGAGACGTCCTTTGACTGTTCCGGGTTTGTCTGCTGGGTCTACACCCATTCCGGGGCTTACCCCCTGGCCCGCACCACGGCCACGGGGATCTATAACCAGTGCGCCATCGTGCCGAGGGAGGAAGCGCAGCCAGGCGACCTGGTGTTCTTCAGCGGGACCTATGCCTGCAGCGGCCCGGTGAGCCATGTGGGGATCTATGTGGGCGGGGGAAGGATGCTGCACTGCGGCTCGCCCATCGGCTATACAAGCATTGAAACGGCGTACTGGAGGGAGCATTTTTTTGCTTTCGGGCGCCTGCTGGATTAGGAGGGATGCCATGAATCCGATAAATGTAATCATGGAACACAAGCCATACTTTAAACTCTGTCAGGCAAAGGCGGAAAAGATAATCCGTCTTCCGGAAAGGGAATTTGAACAATTCCTGAAAAGCCCGATGGAATACCAGGACTTTATAAAAGAGGATGTGGATCTGATGCGCCAGGATGAAAGCGGCGTGTACCACTGCCTGCTGGTCACTGGCGATAACCACAGGGATGGTGTCCTGGTGGAGGCGGATGGGTATGATTATGCCCGGTATGCCTCCTATGTTCCGGATGCGGCGGCTCTTGCATATGACTCCTTGTCGGAGATGGGGTACAGGCTGGCGTTTTTGGTGGATCTGTTCGTTACGGAAGGAACGGCAGCCGCATCAGGGGGATATTGGGAGGTCAGTTTTGAAAAAATCAGGGAGCAGTCCGGCCTGGAGCTTGGAGCAAACCCGTTCCTGCAGGAGCTTATGGCGGACATGATCACAGAAAGGCCGGAAGTGGCGGAGGTGTGCATCTGGAGGGATTGTTTCAGTGTGAACTACCGTCCGGAATTCTGCCATGACCATCAGGAGGAAGAAATACCGGAAAGCCGGGAAATGGGATATGAGGCGTTTGCGGAGGCGCTTTCTGCCATCCGCCCGGACAGCAGGGAGGCGGCTGCGGTCTGGTATGAGTGGGCGAAGGAGCTGGAGGAATTCGATAAGGCCGGGGAGCCTGAGAGGACCGGCAAGAAGGCTGAGGCATTCCTAAATGAGTTTGCAGGCCGCTTCCGTGCCATCCAGGAGAGGCATGGGGATGAGGTTGCCGGACAGATGATCTCCCTGGCAGAGATCCCTTTCTGCCTCTTTCCCTGGGAGATGAAGCTGGCGGCGGAACACCTGGCGGCCGGAGGGGGCGTCCATGATATCCCCCAAATGTCCAAGGAGGGCGTACTGGAAGATTTTTCGGATGCAGGACAGGGGAAAGCGCCCGTCCAATCCATGTGAAAGAGTGGGGCTGTTTTTCTCTGATGCCTAGCGGCCCCCGGATCAGGAGGGAACAGGATATGAAAACAGTGTTTGAACACAAGCCGGATTTTACTTTCCGGGAATTTGCCGTGGAGAAAACCGTCACGATCCCGGCAAGGAAGCTGGAGGAAATGCTGCGCCACCCAATGTGTAACCATGAGGCCATTGTGGAAAATGCGGGAGTGATGGGAGTGGACGGGGACGGCGTGTACCACTGCCTGTTGGTCACCGGGGAAGGCAGGGCAGACGGGCTGCTGGTGGAGAGCGAAGGCAGCGGCAGCGCCCGGTACGCCTCTTATGTGCCGGAGGCCACGGCCCTGCGGTACCCCACGCTCTCCAGGCTGAACCGGGAGCTGGCGGAGGTTGTGGACGCCATCATTGCCGAGGGCACCAGCCGGACCACCGAGGGGAACTGGACGGTTACTTTTTCGGAACTGGAGGACATGACGGGGCTGTGCGTGGAGGGGAAACCGTTCCTGCAGGAGACCCTGGGGGATATGCTCTGCAGCCGCCCGGAGGTGGCTGACCTGGCCATTGAGGACGGGCAGTTTGACGTGGCATATTACCTTGATTTCTGCCCGAACTGCCAGAGGGAGACAGCCCAGGAGGGACTGCCGGATGAGATCAGCATGGAGGAAATGCAGCACTATGGGTATGGCTGGGAGGGGATGCTCCCGCTGGGCAGGGAGAGGGCGCTTGCGCTGGCTGATGCGGGGCTGGAGGTCTTCCTCCTGATGCCGGACGGCACGGAACGCACAGCGGAAGGCAGGGATGAGATCGCAGCCCATGACGGCCTGTTCGGTGTGGAGCGGCAGGCATGGCAGGGCTATCAGGAGGAAATGGAAAGCGGCAGCCAGGCAAATGTCCCTGCGGGGACACAGGGGATGCTCCCGTCCATGTGAGGGGGCGGAACCGGGAACCAGAAAGGAGAAGCGCATGAAACAGACAACATTCACGGTGAAGTATGACGAGGAAAAATTAAACGCCATCAGGCAGTACATGGGGAAAAAGAACGTGGACTTCGAGGGGGAGCTGACGGAGGCGATGGGGAAGATGTATGAAAAATATGTCCCCCAGGCTGTCCGGGAGTACATCGAGAGCAGGGAGGATGCGCCGCTCGCTGCCCGCAGGCCGGCCAGACCGCAGGCAGGCGGCGGGGGCGTCTGACCTCCTGTAATCCGGAACAGACGGCACTCAAAATGCGGGCAGGGTGACAGAAAAGCCCCTGTCACCCCCTGTGGCCGTCCGTGTGGCGATTTGTGCCCTTGTTTGGGAAAAGTGGATAAACAGACCGCCCGGCGTCCTTTCTGCCCTGTTTGGGGCGATTTGGCGGAAACAGCCCCCAAACCCTGCTGACAAGGGGTGCAGGGCAGCCAAAATGGGAGAAAAACCGGGGCTGGATGGCAGGGTTGAAATGTGTGCAGGTTAAAGGGCGGGTGGCTTTTGCAAGCCCCCTCGCCCGGTTCACACCGCCCGGCAAAGCCGTGCGGGAAAGGAGGATGCCACCCACAGGTGCAGGTTTTCCGGAAATCAGGTGGCTGGACAGGAAAATCAGCAGGAAAAGGGGAAAATTCCGGGGTGGCTTGGGGAAAGCAGGCGGGAAAAAGGAGGGTGCTATGGGCGCAAATGAGGATAAGACCAAATTTTCCATACGGGTGGATACCAGGCTTCTGGAACTGGCCGACTCCTGCATCAGGGACGGCACAGCCAGGAACCGCACGGAACTGATCGGGGATGCGCTGCGGTTCTACCTGGGCTACCTCATGGCGGGGAAGGCGGAGGATTACCTGCTCCAGTCCTTATCCTCCGCCGTGGCCGGAACGGTGCAGGACAGCGAGAACCGCCTGGCCCGTATGGACTTTAAGATCGCGGTGGAGCTTTCCAAGCTGTCCCAGGTCATCGCATACACCCATGACGTGGATGAGGAATCACTGAATCGCCTCCATGCAAAGTGTGTGGAGGAAGTGAAGCGCATCAACGGCGCAGTAGAGTTCGAGGATGCGTACAGGTACCAGAGGCGGGAAAACTGACGGCGGAAAAATAACAGCCGGATCTGAATGCAAAGGAGTGGTGGCATCATGCCAAAAATAATTTTTACCTCCCGCTACCTGCGGGATGCGCCTCCGGCACAGCTGGAGAATTATGTCCGTTACGTCAGCACCCGCGAGGGCGTGGAGAAAGTGGAGGGGAGCAGGCAAAACCTCCCCTCCACGGCACAGCAGAAAGACCTGATCCGCCAGATCGTCCGTGACTTCCCGTCCGCAAAAGGGATGCTGGAGTACGCGGACTTTTTGCTGCACCCAACCATGGGGAACGCATCGGAATTCATCTCCTGCGCCATGGAGCAGAACCTGGATCTCATTGGCAAGCGGGAGAACTATGTGGACTACATCGCAAACCGTCCCAGGGTGGAACGTCTGGGGGACCACGGCCTGTTTACGGACGCAGGAAAAGCGGTGGTGTTGAAACAGGTGCAGGAGGAAGTGACGGGGCATAAGGGTCCGGTCTGGACCCACGTCATCTCCCTGCGGCGGGAGGATGCCGCAAGGCTCGGCTATGACAGCGCCGCACAGTGGATGGCGCTACTGCGCTCCAAGCGGGCAATGCTCTGCAGATATATGAAGATCGACAGCGCCAGCCTGCGCTGGTATGCCGCATTCCACAACGAGGGGCACCATCCCCATGTCCACCTGATGGTCTATTCCGCAAAGGACAATGACGGATACCTGACGGAAAAATCCATTGAGACCATGCGCTCGGAACTGGCGCACGATATCTTCCGGCAGGACTTCGCGCACATCTATGAAAAGCAGAACCAGGCCCGCGCGGATCTGAAAAAAGGCGCCGCGGATGTGGTGCAGGGGATGATGGATGCGCTGCGCCAAAGCACGGTGGCGAGTGCGGAGATTGAAAAAATGATGGTGCAACTGGCAGGGCGCCTGCGGAACACGGGCGGGAAAAAAGTGTACGGCTACCTGAAACGGGATGTGAAGAACCTGGTAGACCGGATCGTGGACGAGCTGGCAAAAGATGAAAGGATAGATGCGCTGTACCGGGCGTGGGGGAAATGGCAGGATGAGATCCTGTCCACTTACCAGAACAACCTGCCGCCCCTGCCGCCGCTGTCCGGCCAGCCCCAATTCAAGAGCCTGAAAAACATGGTGATCGCAGAGGCGCTGAAGCTGGGCAGTGGAAATTTTATTTTTGAGGATGAGGCAGCACCTGATCAGGAGGAACCGGAGGACGGGGAAAGGCTGTTCCTGGACGGGGCGGAGCTGCCGGATGGGGAAGGCGTCACTGATCAGTTCCCGGAGGATGCTCCTGACTGGTTTCCGGGGAACGTCCCTGACTGGCTCATGGAGGATGTGGACGGAGCCAGGACACCTGAAGATGGGGCTGCGGAAAGGGGATCACCGAAGGGTGACAGGGGCATCCCGGCCTTTTATGCGGAATGGAACAAAGACTATAAGCTGGCCCGCCGGTACCTCTATGGGGAAAAAGATACGGGGCAGGATTTCACAAAAGCACTTTCCCTGTTCCGGCAGGAAGCGGAGAACGGGAACGCCCTGGCGATGCACGACCTGGGCAGGATGTGTGCGGACGGCCTTGGGCAGGATGCCGACCAGGATGCGGCGCAGGAATGGTATGCCAAAGCGCTGGAGGCTTTCCATGGGGCAGAAAAGAAAGCAAAGGAACGGAAACGTCCCTACCTGCAGTACCGCATCGGGAAAATGTATGCCGCCGGCCTTGGCACCGGGCAGGACTATGGGGCAGCGGCCCGGTGGCTGGCACAGGCGGCGGGGGCAGGGTATAAGTATGCGCAGTATTCCCTTGCGGGGCTTTACCGCCGTGGGCAGGGTGTGGCGCAGGATAACGTGCAGGCGTTCCTCCTGTATGGACGCTCCGCAGGAAAAGGCAACCCCTATGCGGATTACGAACTGGCAAAAATGTACCGGGACGGCATAGGAACGCAGAAAGACGGCACACAGGCGGGGGCGCATTTCCAGAATGCGTTTGGCGGCTTCCTGAAGCTGGAGGCGAAAGGCGGCGATGATAAGCTGCAGTACCGCCTGGGGCAGATGCTGCACACCGGTACGGGAACCGAAAGGGATGACGGGGCGGCTGCAGCCTATTGGGAGCGTGCGGCGAAGCTGGGTAACGTCCATGCGCAGTATGCCCTTGGAAAGCTGTGGCTGGAAACCGGGGGCGGCAATCCTGCGCAGGCTGTCAGATGGATCACAAAGGCGGCGGAGGCGGGAAATGCCGCCGCCCAATATACCCTGGGGAAACTCTTCCTGTCCGGGGAGATTGTGGAGAAGGACGCTGCAAGGGCGGTGGAGCTGTTCACCTTATCGGCGGGACAGGGAAATGATCATGCGGCGTACTGTCTGGGGCGGCTTTACCTTTCCGGGGAAGAAATCCCAGGGGATACGGCGGAGGCCGTCTGCTGGCTGACGCTTTCCGCAGAAAAGGGAAACCAATATGCGCAGTACGCATTGGGAAAACTGTACCTTTCTGGGGAGGACATCCCCAGGGATGTGGAAAAGGGCATTTACTGGCTGGAGCGGTCCGCAAATCAGGGAAACCAATATGCGCAGTACGCATTGGGAAAGCTGTACCTTTCCGGGGAGGATATTTCCAGGGACGTGGAAAAAGCCATTTACTGGCTGGAGCAGTCGGCAGGGCAGGGGAACCAATACGCACAGTATGCCTTGGGGAAACTGTACCTCTGCGGAAAAGACGTTCCCTGCGACAGGGACAAAGCCACAGCCTACCTGCAGGCAGCTGCGGAACAGGGAAACATCTATGCGGCGTTCCTGCTGGAGCACATGGACTCATTCCGGGACCCCGACCTGTTCCTTGCGACAACCCGCCTGATGCACCGTCTGGAAAAGCTGTTCCGTGAGGATGTACACAGAGCCGCAGGGGGCAGCCCGTTCCACATCGACCGAAAACGCCGCCGCAGACTCTCGGAGAAGAAGCAGGCCCAGGGTCACAAGAGGGACGACAGGGAGCCTGTGCAGCAACAGATCTGATCCGGCCCAGGGAGATTATTTA
>CAJTMX010000002.1 GCA_910577235.1 uncultured Acetatifactor sp.
CCGGAAAATCAAAGGATTTTATCTGGTTTGGGATGTGGGAAGTTTGAGTTATAATTTCCGCACGGGTCTGACCATCTTCCAGAAACGCTCGGGATCGTGGTACAGGTACATCATTCTGCCGGGGGTGGTGTCCAGACAATAGCCGGACGCCTCATAATCGAAGGACTGCATGGCCTCTTCCACCTTGTCCTCCACGCTGCGGTTCTCCTGATCATAGCTGAAAGGCCCATGCTCAAACACGATATATTCGCCTTCCGGCACGTCCGTCAGCAGCATCTGCGGCGGTATCTCGCCCGAGTAATCCATGGGCAGGCGCACGCCGTAACATTCCGCCAGAGGGATTCCCCAGCTGCAGATACGGCCTTTCGGGTCAATGAGATACCCACAGATCTGGCCGCTGCCGCTGTTGGATTCACTGCCGCCCAGATCGTCCAGTTTCCCCTTGACACTGTCCAGCAGGCCGCAGATAGTCTCGCAGTCCTGCCCAGGGATCTGGCTCTGTTTCTGCCAAAAGTCCCAGTATCCGATGCTCTCGTAATTCCTGATATGCAGGAATTTGTGAGCGGGAATCGTTACAAAATAAATCTTGATCTCGTCGGTTGATTTTATCATACCTATTTCTCCCAATCCAAAAAAGTAGCGGTCAAAAGGGTGCAGTTTGGTGCGGAGTACTACGGGCATGGGATTCCTGCGGTACTGGCTGGGCGTGACGCCGTAGACGGCCTTGAAAGCCCGGGTGAAAGCCTCATGGGAGGAAAATCCGTAGTCAACGGCGATCTCCAGCAGGCTCCGGCGACTGTCCCGTACCTCCCACAGCGCGAAGGCCAGCCTGCGCAGCCGCAGATAATCCCGAAACTGCAGTCCCGATATCTCCCGGAATTTCCTGGTGACGTAATACTCGGAATATCCCAGGTGCCGGGAGAGGGAACACAGAGTCAGTGCATCGTCCCGGCGCTGCTTGATGCACCGGTCGATCTCATCGATAATGATCTGAATCTGTTGCTGCCACTCGTACATAGATCCGCTTGCTCCTACACTTTTTTGACCACCCTGTACTTACTATAATGCAGCAGGGAGAAAAATGCTTGATCTCACTTGCGCAACGGGAGATCGCATCATAATCATATTCTGCGCCGCATCCAGTCCACAGATTCCCGAAGTCCCGAGACGGTCTTGGTCTCCAGGACGACGCGGGAACCGGTCTGGTCTGCCAGACGCAGATATTTTGACAGGTCTATCTCCCCTGTGCCCAGCGGGAGATGGTCTTTTTGGCCCAGCGCGTCATGAAAGTGAAAGTGGCAGAGCCTGTCTGTATGCTGCAAAATCACGGTTTCGTCCCCGCCGCCGACGCAGTGGTTATGCCCGATGTCAAAGGTCAGGGCAAACACCGGACTCTCCAGCAAAAGGGCCAGGGCCTGACGCTGAAAGGCCGTATATCCGCTGCTGTTTTCCACACAGATTCGGATAGGGGAGGAGCCGATCTGCCGTCCGCACTCCTCCCGAAAATCCAGAAGACTTTGCAGATACTGTTCGGAGTATTCGTCAAACAGATATACCCGCTCATCCGGCAGTGTAAAATATACGCCCTGAGAGAGATGCATGTTCAGCACGGGGATATGGAGTTGTTTCGCGATGCGGACCGTCTCCCGCACCGTCTCCATCCAAGCCTCTGCCACATGGGGATTAAAATCGCTGACGTTCAGGTTTTCATCCAGATGGATGGTGTAGTAGATTCCGTATTGCTCGGACAGCGCTGCAAGTTGCTGGGCATGCAGGCTGTGGGTCTGGTACTGGGGCATATTCATATTCAGTTCCACGAACTGAAGTCCCAGACCGGCGCACAGGGCGGCGCAGTCTTCAATCTCCGGTATCTCGATCAGGGTGGGCATTCCCAGGTCTGCCATGGTGTTTTCCTCCGATGGGTTTTATTTTTGATCCCTATGCAGATACTCAATCAGCTTGCTTGCATATTCATCACCGTGTCCGTGCAAATATTGTCCATGCCCCATATTTTCAATCTCTACATCTATATATAGCGGGCAATGCCGACCTATCTGAAGCTCTTGATCCAGTTGATCAGGGAATCATGATACACATTTGCATCAACATCCCGGCGCATCTGGTCGGTAATAGGCCCATTCTTGCTCATAATGGCGAGAATGGCCTCCTGCAGCCCGGCGATGCGGCCTTTTTCAAAGGCCTCGTCTATGACGGCCCGGGTCGCCGCGTCGGCAGATTCCGCAAAGGCTTCCGCGGCATTTATTGTTTCACCATCTCTCGTACTGTTGGTATCCATCGCCCCACTATCCTGTACGGCGCCAACATCTGCTGACGAGTCAGTATCCGAAATTCCTGCGTCCGCTGTTTTGCAGGTATCCGCAGTCTCCGTATTTGCTGCCTGGCAAGTCTCCGCATCCGCAGCTTTTTCGGTGGCTGCGGTCCCGTCCTCCGTCCGGCGGCGCTCCGGGGTTTCCGTGTTCGCTGCGCCGTATGCGCTAATGTCAGCGGGGGCAGTCCCATCCCGCAGAGGCAGCCAGATCTCGCCGGAGCAGCCCGGAAGATCAACGGTGATATTCCCGCCGCTTGCTGCCACCCGGGTGCCGGACAGCGCGCCCACATAGGCGGCGTTATCGAATGCGGGCAGAGTCAGGGTTGTGCCTCCGTCATCGTTGTTGACTGTGACCAGCACCGTCTCGTTTCCGGTTCCCCGCGCAAAGGCATACTGCCTGTTGGTCAGCGTAAGCTCCCGGTACTCTCCGTAAGACAGGGCTTTGGTCTGTTGTCTCACCTTGCCCAGAGCGGCCACAAGACGGGTGAGGGGATTATTTTCCACCGCGTCCGCAAAGTCTACATAGCGCAGGGCGGGCCGCAGGGAATCATCCGAGAAACGTTCCTTTTTGCCCTCTATGCCAAATTCCGAGCCGTAGTAGACGGAGGGCACGCCGGGCAGGGTGTACAGCAGTACATGAACCGGAGCAAAATGGGCCTTGTTGCCCAGCTTGGTGTAGATGCGTTCCACATCGTGATTGTCCACAAAATTGTACAGTTTCAGCCCGTCGGGGCGGTTGCCTCCCATGCCGTAGAGCCGTTTTACCGTGTGGGCAACCTCAAAGTAGTTGTGGTCGTTGTGACCGGAGTACAGCGCTTTGTGCAGATGGTAGTTGGTCACGGAGTGCAGAGTGCCCTCGTTGACCCAGCGGGTGTAGTCTCCGTGGATCACCTCGCCCATCAGCCAGAAGTCCGGCTTTACCACGTCAGCTACCTGGCGCAGCGCCTTCATAAAATCAAAATCCAGCACATCGGCGGCATCCAGGCGGATTCCGTCGATGTCAAATTCGCCGACCCAAAAGCGGATCACATCGCAGATATAGTCCCGGACGGCGGGATTTCTCTGGTTTAACTTGACCAGCAGATTGTAACCGCCCCAGTTGTCATAGGAAAAACCGTCGTTGTACTCGTTGTTTCCCCAGAAATTCACATTGCAGTACCAGTCTTTATAGGAAGAACTCTCCCGGTTTTGCCGTATATCCTGAAAAGCAAAAAAATCCCGTCCGGTATGGTTGAACACACCGTCCAGTATTACCCGGATGCCGGCCTCGTGGCATTTTGCCACAAAGTCTTTCAGGTCCCCGTTATCTCCCAGGCGGCTGTCCAGCTTTTTATAATCGGTGGTCTCATAACCGTGTCCCACAGACTCAAACAGAGGGCCGATATACAGCGCGTTTATGCCCAGTCTTTGCAGATGCCCGATCCAGGGGATCAGGCCGGGCAGCCTGTGTACCGGCTCTCCATAGGGGTTTTCCCTGGGAGCATCCAGCATTCCCAGAGGATATATGTGATAAAATATTGCTTCGTCATACCATGCCATATTTATTCTTCCTTTCCGGTGGGTTATAGTATTATTTATTACCCCCAAGGTAGTATAGCACAAAGAGGAAAGGAGAACAAGCCATCTTTCCTTGGGCACTGCGCCGCGTTGTTTTTGGCTGCGTGCCGTTCTTTGTCTATCCTGATACCGCGCGGCGCTTTGACAGATCCGCGCTCAGCGCCATGGCAGCCGGGCAGATGGGAGCGACACCGTTTGCCGGTTCATATTGCCGGGAAAAGGGAGTTGGCTTTTACGGAGATAAAAATTGGAAATATGGGAAAGAAAATACAGAAAAGTCTTGCGGAAAGTAAGGGGGTATGATATGTTAAGTGTATTAAGAAGATTAATACACTCGGGAAACAAACTATTTTACAACCGTTGATCGATATGATCGGGAAGGAGCGTATGTTTATGATCCTGCTGGATTACAGGGACAAACGCCCAATCTATGAACAGATGGTGGAAAAACTGGAGCGTCTGATCGTCAGCGGAGGGCTGGAG
Organism: uncultured Acetatifactor sp.; assembly: GCA_910577235.1. GTDB lineage: Bacteria > Bacillota > Clostridia > Lachnospirales > Lachnospiraceae > Acetatifactor. Next base: position 4,370 of record CAJTMX010000002.1, read on the forward strand.
CAGGACAGTAAGATGCCCAGCGTCCGCAATATGGCTGTGGAACTGGCGGTTAATCCCAATACGGTACAGAGGGCTTATACATTGCTGGAACAGGAGGGATATCTGTATACGGTATCCGGCAGGGGAAGTTTTGTGGCGCCGGAAAGGGAGTGGAGGGACGGACAGCTTGGCCGGATGTTGGCGGAATGGGTGGCTATGACCCACAAGGCCCGGGACGCGGGCCTGTCCCAAGAAGTCCTGCTCGAGCAGCTGGCGGCAGTATACGGCCATGCGGGCGCAGAGAATGAAGAGTCTCCATGCGCATCGGCGCTTGTATACTGCCGCGGGGATATGGAGAATGAAAATATGGACGGCAGTCCTCACAGGCTGGCAGGGGGAAGCGCAGAGAACCGGCAGCCGGCGGACATGCAAACAGGAGGCAATCATGATAGAAGTGAGGGATCTACAGAAAAGCTTTGAGGATATCAGAGCCATAGACCATATTACGGCCCGGATCGAGGACGGTCATGTATTTGGGCTGATCGGAACCAACGGTGCGGGGAAGTCCACTTTTTTGAGGCTGCTCTGCGGCGTGCTTAAGGCCGACAGCGGGCAGGTGCTGGTGGACGGGAGACCTGTGTATGACGCTCCGGCTGTCAAGGGGCAGTTTTTCTATATATCCGACGAAATGTTCTTTTTTAAAAACGGGACTCCCAGGGATATGGCGCAGCTCTATCAGACATATTATCCGGCTTTTGACCGGGAGCGGTATGAAAAAATGCTGAAAAAGTTCGGTCTTGACCCAAGGCGCAAGATAGACACTTTTTCCAAGGGGATGAAAAAACAGCTGGCGGTGATCTGCGGTATCTGTGCGGGCACCAGATACCTGCTCTGCGACGAGACTTTTGACGGGCTGGACCCGGTGATGCGGCAGGCGGTCAAGGCGCTGTTTGCCAAGGAGATGGAGGACCGGAACATGACCCCTATCATCGCCTCCCACAATCTCCGTGAACTGGAGGATATCTGCGAATATGTGGGTCTGCTGCATAAAGGCGGCATTCTCTTTGCCAGAGATCTGGACGATATGAAACTGAATCTGCACAAGGTACAGTGCGTGGTCAAGACCCAGACCGCTCTGGAGCATATCAAAAATAATCTGGAGATAGTGACCATGGATCAGAGAGGGACTCTGTATACTTTTACGATCCGGGGTACCCGGGAGCAGCTGGTGGAATATATGGAGCTTCTTAATCCTGTGTTTTATGAACTGCTTCCTCTTTCTTTGGAGGAAATCTTTATCAGTGAGACGGAGGTAAACGGATATGACGTCAAAGCGCTTATTTCTTAGAGGTATGAGAGAGGATCTTAGGCACAAGGTCTGGATGCTGGCGCTGTCTGCGCTGGGAAGTTTTCTGGCACTGCCGGTCACATGGCTGCTGAGTTTCAGAGATGTGAGTCCGGGCAGCATAAATGCAGGCTTGTCCTTGATGGTGACGGGGGAGGCGGCAAAGGCCATATCGGAATCCATCGATTCCATGGCGGATTTCTTCGGGCAGCAGCTGATGCTGACAACGGGGGTAATCGCCTTCCTCGGTGCCATGATCGTGGGACTGGAATGTTTTCACTATCTACAGCAGAAACCCATGGTGGATACCTACCACAGTCTGCCGGTGAGCCGGGTCCAGTTATTTGGTTTCAAATATATTAACGGGGTGCTGATATGGCTGGTACCCTATCTGGCCTGCATGTTTCTGACATTGATCTTCTCCGGTGTTCTGTTGGCCCGCGTAGGAGCTTTGCATGGTTTGCCCAGATTGATCCGGGAGGCGGGTATCAATACGGCGCTGCTGATATTGATTTTCCTGCTGGTCTATCATCTGATGCTGCTGTGCACCATGCTCACAGGCAATATGTTGAATACTCTGGTCATGGCCGCCATATTGGGCTGTGGCGTTATAGCAGCCTACGGAACGGTGCTGGCGTTCATGGCTACCTATCTTCAGACCTACCATGCCACGGGAGAAGGAGCGTATACAGCCATGAGCAGTTCGCCTTTGGCCATGTCTCTGTTTCTTTTGGCCTGCCGTATGGAGGAGGAATTTTTGACTGCAGGCTTTCCCGTGAGTTGCATACCGCTTTGCATAACGGTGACATTGGCGATGGGGGCGTTGGCGCCGCTTTTTTACATCAAAAGACCCTCCGAGCGCACCGGAAAAGGATTGGGCGTAAAATGGGCGGCGGGGATACTGCGGGTATCTGTCGGCGTTTTAGCGGGTATGTGGGGCTGGCTGTTTATGTATCTGTTGACAGACAGCATCGCCTGGAGCATCTTTGGGGTGCTGCTGGGCGGAGGATTGGTCTACGGTGTGTTGGATGTAGTATTCTCTATGGACTTTAAAGCCTTTTTTCGGCATAAATGCGGTATGGTGGGTTCTTTGGCCCTGGTTCTGCTGGTGAGCTTTGGAATTCGTGGGGACTGGATGGGGTATGACAGCTATCTGCCGCCCCAGGAGCGTATTCAAAACATTTCCATCGCCTGCCGGTCGTACAGCAATTATTTGACCTCCAATCAGATATTGGCGGGAGTAAAGCTGACGGATACGGCGCAGATATACGCGTTTTTGGAGAGGGGGATAGAGAATGTATACGGCAGAACCCATAAACCGGAGGAACAGATGATCGCGGACGCTTACCAGGGAGACCGTTACGGCAGGGATACATTTTATGCCAGAGTGACGCTGGCGGACGGCCGGAGCTACGATCGGGTATATCACTATTATGAATGGGACGAGGATGTGGTAGAGCCCCTGCTTTGCAGTGAGGAATACGCCCGGGCGGCATATTATCTGCCGGAGGATATGGTGGATGCCTGCGTCAGTATGCGCTTTTCCAGCGGCCGCTATGACGACGGCGGACTCAGGAATATGGAGACAAAGGAAGAAGGGATCATCCGGGAGGTGGCGGAGAGTTATAACCGGGATCTGCTGGATAATCCAGGGGCGGTCATCCGGGGACAGGACCGTTTGCTGGGGCAGATCATTGTGAGGACACAGCCAATGACCCGCGTCGTGACGCTGGATATCTTTGAGGGGATGGCATATACGCTGGAAACTCTGGAAAGAAACGGTATACAGATCTTCGATCTGCCCAGGGAGGCGGAAAAGGTGGAAGAAATCACCTTTAAAGTGAACGGAAGCCAATATTGGTATGGGGGAGCGGAGTTTATCAGTCCGGTGGAGCGGAGTATAAGGGGCTGGTTTGGCGTGTATCCGGACAGCCTGCCCGTGGCAGATGAGAATATACCGCATACGGTTTATGAAAGCGGCACCTCTCCGGCCGACTACAGCTTTACCATCACTGACCCGGAGATGATAGAGGAGGTATTGGAGCTGGTTCATTATACAGATATGAACAATGCGGGAGCGCTGATCCGGGACTTTGTGCCGGATGTGACCATACGGGACAGAGACGGCGCGGAGTGGGGAGTGTATCTGCGCAGGGGCGCTCTGCCTGAGGAGTATGTGCAAAGATTCATCCGGGAGGCGGAGAACTCCAACGGATAGCCTGTGCCACATTAAGCCCGAGGATATCGAGGATGTGTCAGAACGTTTTCCCATCTGCGGCACGGAGCTGAATATCTCCAGATACCAGGACACGGCACATTCTTTGGATAAACTGTACATGGAGTTTGAACAGGCTTAACCAGAGGAGGAAAGGGATTGAACACAAGACAAAAGTGAAGTATAATATATTATAAGGGGATTGCTTGACGGACGGCTCCGATGGCTCCGGCAGACCGGATATTCCCTGGCATCTGCCGGATATCCGGTCCGAAGTATTCCGGGCATTGTTCTATAACACGCATTTGCCGGGGACGAGATGGGGGATGCTGCCGCCAGGATAAAGGTACACAATTAGCTGAGGAAAATTGAAACCGGTATTTGAGGATCGGATGCAGGAAAGGAAGAACGGGCAGATTTATGGGAAAAGAAGACACTGTGAAAGAGATAAGCGAACAAAAATACTCCCGGAATATGGCGCTGAGTCTGCTGGCGGGCATTGTGCTGGGAGCGGTCATTGTACTGGTGATGCTCTGGGCCTTGGGGTATATTCCGAAGGGGGGACAGAGGCAGACCGGAGCGGACGCCCTGCTATCCGGGGAAACAGCCCCGGGAACCGATGGGGAGACGCCGGACCCTGCGCCAACCGCCGGGTCTGCCATAGAGGGGACGCCGGAACCCACTTCTACCGCCGGGTCTGTCATAGAGGGGACGCCGGAACCCACTTCTACCGCCGGGTCTGCCATAGAAGGGACGCCGGAACCTGCGCCAACCGCCGGGTCTGCCATAGAGGGGACGCCGGAACCCACCTCTACCGCCGGGGCTTCCGCGGAGGGGACACCGGACTTTGCAGAGTCCTCTGAAACGCAGCGGGGTGAAGGCGGCGCGGCCCAGATCGGTATTGACTTCCAGCTGAGCGGCAGCTGGGGCACGGAGGGCGGATATTATTATCAGTATGTGGCGTCCATAGAGAATCTTTCCGGCACAAAGATCACGGACTGGGAGATAAAGGTTCCCGGCTTTAATGACTGTGAAGTGGATTCTTATTGGTGCTGCGAAACGGATGTGGAGGACGATTGCCTGATCATCACTCCCGCCGATTTCAATGAGGAAATATGGGAGGACAGCAAGGCGGAGGGCATCGGCATCATCGTTCTGACAAAGGATGAATGGGAGCTTAAGACGGCTACGGTGGAGGCAAAGACGGATCAGGGTAAGCTCACAGCAGCCTTGGGCGATGCCCCGGCAGCCCGGGGCGGACAGAACGAGGAACCCCGGGAAGATAAGCCATCCCAGAGCACCGTACCCGGGCAGAGCCAGGGGGCCAAGGGGCCGGACGTCCAGGCGGGAGACGATCTGGGCGGCTATGTGCTTGGGGAAGATACGCCGGTGGGCGAGCACGGCAGACTGCGGGTGGAAAACGGCAGTCTGGTGGATCAGGATGGCGAGCCGTATCAGATGCACGGCATCAGCACTCATGGACTGGCCTGGTTTCCGGAATATGTATCCGAGGAGACTTTCCGCACGTTTCGAGATGACTGGGACGCGGATGTGATGCGTCTGGCGATGTATAGCCATGAAAATGGCGGATATAGTAATGGTGGAGATCAGGAAAAACTGAAAGAACTGATCGGCAAAGGTGTGGACTACGCCTCCAAACAGGGAATGTACGTGATCATCGACTGGCATGTGCTGGGGGAGGGAGATCCCAATATCCACAAGGAGGACGCCATTGCCTTTTTTGACGAGGTCTCGGAAAAATACGGGGACTACGGCAATGTGATCTATGAGATCTGCAATGAGCCCAACGGCGGTGTGTCATGGAAGGACGTAAAGAAATACGCGGAGGAAGTCATTCCCGTGATACGCGCCAACGATCCCTATGGCATTATCCTGGTGGGAACGCCTCAGTGGAGCCAGCTGATCGGGGACGCGGCGGCGGACCCCATCACGGACTATGACAATATCATGTACACCCTGCATTTCTATGCGGCAACCCACAAGGACGGCCTGCGGGGAGATCTGGAGAAGGCACTGAAAGACGGCCTGCCGGTGTTTGTCAGCGAGTGCAGTATCTGCGACGCCTCCGGCAACGGCGGCATCGATGAGAAGTCCGCCCGGGCATGGGTGGACCTGATGGACCGGTACGACGTGAGCTTTGTGGCATGGGCTGCCAGCAACAAGAACGAGACGGCGGCACTGATCTCAAGCAACTGCAGTAAACTCAGCGATTGGAGCGATGACGAGTTGTCCGATACCGGGCGGTGGTTTAAGGAGCAATTTACAAAATAGTTTTAAAAACTACATGAAAAAATATCGATACCACAAAATGTTACATATCTATTGCAAAAAATGGATATTCATGTTAGACTACTTATGAATGAGGGCCGACAGGCCGGCAGTATGTAGACAGAGGAAGGATATTTTTTCTATGAGTAAACTATTTCATATCATAACAGACGGTTCCTGCGACCTGCCCCCGGAGTGGGCGGAGCGGATGGGGTATTCGGTAGTGCCCTTTTATGTGTCTTTTGACGATACCCATTACTATAAGGAGATTCAGGAGATCGGCATCCGGGATTTCTATCAGCAGATGGTGGACCGTAAGGGGGTATATCCCAAGTCTTCCATGCCCTCCACACAGGATTATGTGGACGCGTTCATGCCCTGGGTGGAGCAGGATATTCCCGTGCTCTGCATATGTATCACATCCAAATTCAGCGGTTCTCTGCAGTCGGCCATGAATGCCATGCAGATGATCAAGGAAGAGCGTCCCCAGGCCCGGATACAGGTTATCGACTCCATTGTGAACACGGTTCTGCAGGGTATTTTGGTGTTGGAAGTGGTAAAGTGCCAGCAGAGCGGCATGACCTATGAGGATACATTGAAAAAGATCGAGGAGATCAAGGGCACGGGCAGGATATTCTTTACCGTGGGCGATATGGAATATCTGGCGCACGGCGGGCGCATCGGCAAGGTGAGCGGCGTGGCGGGGAGCCTTTTGGGCATCAAGCCTGTGATCACGCTGAAACAGGGGGAGATCTTCCCCAGCGGTATCGGTCGCAGCAGACGCAAGAATCTGGACAAGACCATATCCCTGTTGACGGCCTATCTGAAAGAGTCGGGGGAGGATGTGGGCCGTTTCAGCATAGCCGTAGGATATGGCTATGACTATGAGGAGGCTGTGGAATACCGGGCCAGAGTGCTGGAGGCACTGGGCGGAAAGGTGAAAGAGGAGGATATGCCCATCCTGCAGATCGGCGCTACCATATCCGTTCACACAGGTCCTTATCCTTTGGGGCTTGGCATAATCCACAAAGCGTTGTAGAATATAGATAGACATGACGACCTGACCGGCCCGGCGCCTGTCAGGTCTTTTTATGAGGTGAGTACAGATGAAGATGCTGCGTTATCCGCGAGAAGATGTAAAAAAAGTGATCGGCATGGCCTGGCCTGCGGTGCTGGAGTCATTTTTTACGGCGTTTGCCGGACTGGTAGACTCCCTGATGGTAAGCTCTATGGGGTCAGACGCAGTGGCGGCGGTGGGGCTGACCACTCAGCCTAAGATGGTGGGGCTGGCTCTGTTTTTTGCCGGCAATGTATCCATATCGGCTCTGGTGGCCCGGCGCAAGGGCGAGGGACGTAAGGAGGACGCCAACCGGATCTTTGTGACATTCCTGCTCTTTGTTCTGGCGGCCTCGGCGGTGATCGGCAGTCTGACGGTAACTTTTGCGGACCCCATTATCCGTCTGTGCGGCTCAGAGGCGGAAACTCATGTCCTGGCAGTGCTGTACTTTAGGATCATAATGGGAGGAATGGTTTTTAACTGCGTGCAGATGGGGGTTAACGCCGCCCAGAGAGGCGCGGGAAATACCCGGATCACCATGCGCACCAACCTGGTTTCCAACACCATCAATATCATTCTGAATTATCTGCTTATACAGGGGCATATGGGCTTTCCCGCCCTGGGAATCCGGGGAGCGGCGCTGGCCACGGTGTCGGGCACGGTGGTGGCCAGTTTTATGAGTCTGTGGTCCGTGAGAAAAGAGGAAAATTTTGTGAGCCTGACCTATATATGGCGGCAAAAGATCCGGCCGGGAATAGAGGCCATGGGACAGATCATCCATGTGGGGTACAGCGTGTTCGCCGAGCAGCTGCTGGTGCGTATCGGCTTTATGATGACCTCACTGATGGCCGCCAGCCAGGGAACCGTGTCCATGGCGGCTCATCAGGTGGGGATGAATGTGATGAGTCTGTCCTTTTCCTTTGGGGACGGCCTGCAGGCTACGGCGGTGGCCCTAATCGGATACAGCCTGGGAGCGCGGGATGAGAAGAAGGCCCGGCAGTACGGGGCCATCTGCCGGATGCTGGGGGGATGCGTCTCCGTGGCGCTGGCGGCAGTCTATTTCTTTGGGGGCGAGTGGCTTTACGGTCTGTTCTTCACGGAGAAAGAGATCATCGCCATCGGCGTACAGATCATGCGGATCATTATCTTTGTAGTACTGCTGCAGATCGCCCAGGTGATCTACATGGGATGTCTGCGGGGAGCGGGGGATACCCTGTATACGGCCATCGCCTCCACCGTCAGCGTCACCGTGATCCGCACGGCGGGCTCCTATTTCTTCGGTTATGTGTTAAACTGGGGGATTGCCGGAATATGGATGGGCGTGGTGGCAGACCAGCTGGCAAGATTCCTGTTCGCGTCCATCCGTTTCAAACGTGGAAAGTGGACGCAGATTAAAATATAAATGGCAAATCCCATGAAAATAGCTTGTATGAACTACTGAAATATGATATAATGTTTGTATCATTTATAACTACATAACAGTTCAGAGAGGGTATCGCAGATTATGAAAGAACAGAAGAACAAAGTTTTATTTTTTCACTCCATTAAATTTAAGATCCTGCTGTTGGTATTTGGCACCGTATTGTCCAGTGTGGTCATCTGTATAGCTACTGCGGTTCCGCTCTCTCGTAACAGTCTGTCCGAACTTACGGAGAATTACATGGAGGATATGGTATACATCGCCGGTGAGAGCCTGGTCAGAGACGTGGAGGCCCGGGGATATGACACGGTTATGACGGCGGAGGTGCTGGATCAATACCTGAGCGGCGTGAAAGTCAGGGGGATGGACAGCAGCTATGCCTATCTGGTATCCAGCGACAGCGTGATGATGTATCATCCCACGCCGGATAAGATCGGACAGCCGGTGGAGAATGACGCGGTCAAGCAGCTGGCAGGCGAGATCGCCCGGGGCAACAGGCCCGAGACGGATGTTATTATCTATGACTTCAAAGGCGTGACCAAGTACGCGTCTTTCTATATTGACCCCGGTATGAGATATATTCTTGTGGTGACGGCGGATGAGAAGGAGATCCTGTCAGCGGTGAGGAAATTGACAGTAAACAGCTGTATTGGCGGGCTGATCGTCTTATTCCTGTGCAATATCGTAGGCTTTATGGTGGCGCTCAAGCTGGTGAAACCCATCGAGAGGACCACTCAGGAGGCGGCCCGTCTTGCAGAGCTGGATTTCACGAAAAACGAGATGAAAAAGGGACTGCTCAACAAAAACCGCAAAGATGAGACCGGCGTGATGGGCCGTGCGATCTCGGTGCTGCAACAGGAGCTGGCTCTCGTGGCTGCCAATATCAATGAACAGTGCGGCAGGCTGCACGAGTCCGCTGGCAGCATGGCCCAGAGCGTTGACGAGACCATGAATACGGTGGAGCAGGTGGAAAAAGCGGTGAACGAGATCGCCGAGGGGGCAACCAGCCAGGCCCAGGAGACCCAGACCGCTACCGAACAGATCATCGTTATGGGCAATATGATCGAGGAGACAGACGCTAAAGTGGAGGAACTGCGGGAGAATGCCCGCAAGATGCGCAGCGCCGGAGAGCAGGCCATGGAGATCCTGGGCGCTCTGGGTGAGGTAAACCAGCAGACCAAGGACGCTATAGCCGTGATCGCCAAACAGACGGATGTAACCAATGAGTCCGCCATGAAGATCAAGACGGCGGTGGATATCATCACGGATATCGCGGAGGAGACCAATCTGCTGTCCCTGAACGCCTCCATAGAGGCGGCCCGCGCAGGGGAACAGGGCAGGGGCTTTGCCGTGGTGGCGGGTCAGATCCAGAAACTGGCGGAGCAGTCCAACGAATCCGCCCAGCAGATCACCGCTATCATTGAACTGCTGATTCAGGAGACCCAGCGTTCCGTACAGACTATGACGGATGTAAAATCCGTTATAGAAAAGCAGGACGAGAACGTGACTCTGACAGAAAAGGCTTTCGGGGATGTGGAGCAGGGAATCGCACTGTCTATAGAGGGTATCCGGGCCATCGCCAAACAGACCAAAGAGCTGGATGAATCCAGAGTCAAGGTGGTGGATGTGGTGCAAAATCTGACGGCGATCGCCGAGGAGAACGCGGCCAGCACACAGGAGACTTCCGCGTCGGCTACGGAGATGAGCGCCATCATGGAGAGCATTGACGAGAACGCCCGCAACTTGAACACCGTGGCGGATCAGTTGCATGAGACCATATCCAAGTTTAAGATCTGACGGTTTTCTCTACAAAACATAAAGCGATCAGGAACCTGCGGGGGATATCTCCGCAGGTTTTTTGCAATAAAAGGCCATTTGAAGAGGGTAAATCATATAAATGGGTATTTTTAGGAAAAAAGTCATAGACAGAATATACAATTCCCACCGGGATATTTACCGACATGTTTCACAAACTTTTTGAAAATTCTGAAATTTTGCTGACATCACAGGTTTAAAAGTGTTAAAATATAGGTACAATATAGATAAACATTAATAACTTATTGATCATTAAGGAAAGGCAGGTAAATATGTACAGTGTAGGGCAATATGTGGTATGCGGCAACAAAGGCGTTTGTACGATAGAGGATATTACAACACTTGATATTTCCGGTGTGGACAAGGCTAAATTGTATTATATTTTGAAACCGCAGTATATTTCAGCCAGCACTGTCTATGTGCCGGTGGAGAACGCCGCGTCTCTGCGGGAGGTGCTTACCCGTGAAGAGGCGGAGCGGCTAATTGAGAAGATTCCGGATATCCTGCCACTGAAAATAACCAACGAAAAAACTGTGGAGCAGGAATACCGCAGCTGTATGCGGAGCAATGACAGTACGGAATGGATACGGGTGATAAAGACGATCCACGGACGCAGGCAGAAACGCCAGCAGGCCGGCAGGAAGGAGACCGCGGTGGACGGCCGGTATATCAAAATGGCGGAGGACAGTCTCTACGGTGAACTGGCGGTAGCGCTGGGAATAGAGCGCAGCCGGGTTTGCGCCTATGTAGGGGACAAGCTGCAGGACGCGGCATCGGTTTAGGGATAATATAATGAGAAGGGACTCTTTTGACAGAAATGCTGTCATCAGAGTTCTTTTTTTATGGACATTTTGTGCCAAAAAGAGTATGATAAATATATGGTAAATGCACAGATATGGGATATCCGGACGATCTGACTTAATATATGGGACGGACGCAGGAGGTAAAATGAGAAAAATCGCATTGTTTGTGGGAGAGGTGTCGGCGGAGTATCAGTCTGATGTCACAGGGGGGATCATTGAGGCGGCACGGAAACAAGGTTATAGTCTACATATTTTCAACAATTTTGGAGCGTACAGTCCGAATGTATTTCACGGTTATGGGGAGAAAAGCATTATACATATACCGGACCTGCCCGGCTATGACGGTGTGATTTTGGCGGGAGATACGTTTAATGTGGAGGGGATGTATGAGGAACTGACAGAGCTGCTGCAGCATTGTCAAGGCTGCAAAGTGGTCTGTCTTCGCAGGGAGGACCCTCGTTTCCCTACCATTACGACAGAGAATTATGATCCGATCTGCAATATGGTGGAGCATTTTATCAGGACACACGGTTTTAGGCATATCTGTTTCATGTCCGGAAAGCGGGAGATGAACGACGCCCAGCTACGGTTAAAAGCGTATCTGGATACAATGGAAAAATACGGCTTACCGGTGACGGAACACATGATATTTCATGGAAATTATTGGAAGAATCTAGGCGAGGAGGCGCTGGATTGGTTTCTGGAGGAGGGCAAGCCTCTACCTCAGGTCATCGTTTGCGCCAATGACTATATGGCCATATCTATCTGCGATGCGCTACAGAAAAAAGGAATCCAGGTACCGGAGCAGGTGTGCGTATCGGGATTTGACGATGTGGAGGAGGCCAGCGTGTCTGTACCGGCGCTGACCAGTATCAAGGTGAATTATAGGGACATGGGACGTAAGGCCGTGTATATGCTGGAAAATCTTTGGCAGGGAAAGGACGCTTTTGAAGGTATAGGCAGAGTGGAGATCGACAGCAGGTTCAGAGGTTCCTGCGGGTGCGCCCAGAGCATTGATTCCCGGGCGGTCACGAAACTGTTCCAGCGCAAAGAACAGTTACAGAATGCGCTCTATCACGGCAGTTCCATGCATGTGGATCTGGAAAATGCGGACACGTTTAGAGCCCTGATGAATGTTGGACGGGCATATATCAGCGCCATCCGTTTCCGGCGCATCTATATCTGTATGTGCGATGAGCTGGAGCGTCAAGAGGAAAAAGCTGCCATGATGAATCAGTACACCGAGCATATGGTGTTGCGCAATGTGATGAGTATGGATGAGGATATCCCACATGAGGAGCGTTTTTTGCGCAGTGAACTGTTGCCTGCCACTTATCACCAGGAGGGGGAGATCCTATTTATCAGCACCCTGCATGAGCGCAATGACTGTTTTGGTTATGTGGTACTGTCCACAGATTCGCCGGACGAACTGAGGTATCAGTTTCAGACCTGGATAGCCAGCGTGTCCATGTCTCTGGCTAAGTTACAGATGTATGAGGAAAATCAGGCTTTGAATGAGATGCGCAGGCAGTATGGCAGAGACGAACTGACCGGGATACCCAATCGCCGGGAGATGGAACGGGTATTGCAGAAACAGTACGACCATTTGCGCCAGAGCGGGGAGAGTTTCTTTGTGGTCAGCGTGGATATGGACGGCCTGAAATACATTAACGACCATTTCGGACATCTGGAGGGAGACGTGGCGCTCAAGGCTTTGGCGGAGATTCTGGCGGCGGAGCAGGGAGAGATGGGCGTGGCGGCCCGTACCGGAGGCGATGAGTTCCAGATCTGTATGGCCACGCAGTCTCAGGGGATCGTGGAATCCAGGATTGCGGCCATACGACGGCAGATTCAACAGTATAACGAAGACAGAGACAGACCCTATGAACTCTCGGCAAGCATCGGTTATGCCCGCTGTGATCAGTGTGTGCCGCTGCTGAGCTGTCTCCAGCAGGCGGATACGAATATGTACCGGGAGAAGAGCGGAAAAAAACATGCCAGAAAACCGGAATGACATAACTTATATATGCAGATAGGCGCAATACCGCAGGCGAGGCCGTAGTTGCCCCGTAGACCACAGGTATGCGGGGAAATGGCAGGGAAGAGGAACTGGGAAGAGATGATAGGATACGAAGGGAAAGGCGGCAAAAGAGCCATGAGGGGCGCGGTACTGCTGGGATGTTTATTGTTTCTCGGCGGCTGCGGCAAAACCGAAGAGAATACGGCGCTGGGCATGGAGGCATTGAAAGCCTTGGATTATCAGAGCGCCATAGAATATTTTGACGTGGCCAGGGCGGCGGGTGAAGGCGGCAAGGAACTGTCCAGAGCGGAGGGCATAGCGTATATGGGCATGACGCAGTACGATGCGGCAGCGCTGTGTTTTCTGGAGGCGCTCAGCTATTCCGACGGCTGGGTGGAGGACGTGGATTACGATATCAACTTCTATCTGGCGGCAGCCTATACCAAGGAGGGCAGACTGCAGGAGGCGGAGGAGATTTACAGTGCCATTCTGGATATGCAGCCAGGCAACGACGACGCGCTGTTTTTGCGGGGGAATGCCCGCATGGGGCAGGACAATTATGTGGAGGCCAAGGAGGACTTTGACAGGGTCATAGCCATGGACGGCAAGAACTTTGACCGGCTGATCCAGATCTATGAGGTACTGCACAGCCATGGGTACAAGGAGGTGGGGCAGACCTATCTGCGGGCGGCCATGGATACCAACGGGGAGCAGATGAGCGCCTATGATAAGGGTAGGATGTATTATTATCTGGAGGAGTATCAGTCCGCGTATCTGGCGCTGGAGACCGCCAAGGACCAGGGGGGGGCCGAGGCGTCCCTGTATCTGGGTAAATCTTATGAGGCCACCGGAGATTACAACTATGCTGCCAGCGTGTACAACAATTATTTGGCAAAGGACACTTCGGATGCCCGCATATACAATCAGCTGGGGCTGTGCGAGATGGCCCGGGGGGACTATTTCGCGGCGCTGTCCGCTTTTCAGGCGGGTATGCAGATCGAGGATAACGATATGATGCAGTCGCTGCTGTTCAACGAGGCGGTGACTTATGAATACCTGCACGATTACCGGCAGGCAGCCGTGCTGATGGAGAGTTACTTAAGGACCTATCCTGACGATCAGGTGGCTAAAAGGGAATATGACTTTCTCTCCACCCGATAAACGGGATGTATACAATATTTTCTGCGCGTCATGGGACAAAATACAATATATTGTGGCATGGCAATTGACTTATTTACCATAGAATGGTAGAATAGAGATATTCTACGATGAATGGGAGAAATGCGAATGATTCAGGTATTAAAGAGGGATGGCAACAGAGTAGACTTTACACTGAGCAGGATCAATGACGTCATCATGAAGGCTTTCACGGCTACGCAGAAAGAATACAACAATGACATCATAGATCTGCTGGCGCTACGCGTGACTGCGGACTTCCAGTCCAAGGTGAAGGACGGTGCCGTCTATGTGGAGGATATTCAGGACAGTGTGGAGAAAGTTCTGGGGCAGGCCGGCTATGAGGAAGTGGCCAAGGCATATATCCTGTACCGCAAGCAGCGGGAAAAGATGCGCACCATGAAGTCCACGATTCTGGACTACAAGGATGTGGTGAACAGCTATGTAAAGGTGGAGGACTGGCGCGTGAAAGAGAATTCCACCGTGACGTATTCCGTGGGCGGACTGATCCTGAGCAATTCAGGCGCAGTGACGGCCAATTACTGGCTGTCCGAGATCTATGACGAAGAGATTGCGGAGGCCCATCGCAATGCGGATATCCATATACACGATCTGTCCATGCTCACCGGTTACTGCGCAGGCTGGTCCTTAAAGCAGCTGATCAAGGAGGGACTGGGCGGCATCACCGGCAAGATCACTTCCGCTCCGGCCAGACATCTGTCCGTGCTGTGCAATCAGATGGTGAATTTCCTTGGCATCATGCAGAACGAGTGGGCAGGAGCCCAGGCATTTTCTTCCTTTGACACCTATCTGGCACCTTTTGTCAAGGTGGATGATCTCTCCTACGGGGAAGTAAAGAAGTGTATCGAGGCGTTTATCTATGGGGTGAATACTCCCAGCCGCTGGGGCACCCAGGCGCCGTTTTCCAATATCACGCTGGACTGGACCGTGCCGGGGGATCTGGCGGAACTGCCTGCCATCGTGGGCGGCCGGGAGATGGATTTCAAATATAAGGACTGCAAGAGGGAGATGGACATGGTCAACAAGGCGTTTATCGAGACCATGATCGAGGGGGACTCCAACGGAAGGGGGTTCCAGTACCCGATCCCCACCTACTCCATCACCCGTGATTTTGACTGGTCTGACACGGAGAATAACCGGTTGCTGTTCGAGATGACGGCCAAGTACGGCACGCCGTATTTTTCCAATTATATCAATTCCGATATGGAGCCCAGCGATGTGCGCAGCATGTGCTGCCGCCTGCGGCTGGACCTGCGGGAGCTGCGCAAAAAGACGGGCGGTTTCTTCGGTTCCGGGGAGAGCACCGGCAGCGTGGGCGTCGTGACCATCAATATGCCCAGGATCGCCTATCTGTCCTCCAATAAGGACGATTTTTACAAGAGACTGAATCACATGATGGATATCGCGGCCCGGTCGCTGAAGATCAAGAGAGGCGTGATCACCAGGCTGCTGGACGAAGGCCTGTATCCTTATACCAAGAGATATCTGGGCACCTTTGACAACCATTTTTCCACCATCGGCCTGATCGGTATGAACGAGGTGGGATTAAACGCCAACTGGCTGCGGGCGGATATGTCGGATCGGCGCACCCAGGAGTTTACCAAGGAAGTGCTGAACCATATGAGAAACCGCCTGTCCGATTATCAGGAGCAGTACGGCGATCTGTACAATCTGGAGGCCACTCCCGCGGAGAGCACTACTTACCGGTTGGCCAAGCACGACAGGAAGAAGTGGCCTGCCATCAAGACGGCGGGCAAACAGGGGGATACTCCGTATTATACCAACTCATCCCATCTTCCTGTGGACTATACGGTGGACATCTTTGACGCGCTGGATATTCAGGACGAGCTACAGACTCTGTACACTTCCGGCACCGTGTTCCATGGGTTCTTGGGAGAAAAGCTGCCTGACTGGAAGGCGGCGGCATCCCTGGTGAGAAAGATCGCGGAGAATTACAGACTGCCCTATTATACCATGTCTCCCACCTATTCCATCTGCAGGCAGCACGGATATCTGGCAGGGGAGCAGACTACCTGTCCCCACTGCGGCAGCAAGACGGAGATCTACAGCCGTATCACCGGCTATTACCGCCCGGTACAGAACTGGAACGACGGTAAGCTCCAGGAATATGCCAACCGGACAGAGTATGTTGTGGAGAATTCGGTGTTAAAACGTCCCATGCGCAGTGTGGTGACTCTGTCAAACCTGATGTCCGATTCCGCGGATGAGGTAAAGGTGGAGGTACAGACTCCTCAGGATGTGAAGTATCTGTTTACCACCAAGACCTGTCCCAACTGTAAGCTGGCCAAGGAATATCTGAAAGGTGAAAAATATCTGCCCATCGATGCGGAGGAGAACATGGAACTGGCAAGACGTTACGGCGTGATGCAGGCTCCCACGCTGGTGGTGGTGGAGGGCGACGATTTCCACAAGTATGTGAATGCGTCCAACATCAGGAAGTATACGGAGCAGAGGCTGGCAGTACCGGTGTAACGCGGCGGGAATGATCGTACAAACAGAGCGTTGAACTTGCGAGAGTGCAGCGCTCTTGTCATATTGTAAAAACAATAAGTATCTTGAAACAGGGTTTTGCAAATACCTAATAAAACCAAGCAGGAAAGGATAACAGAACTATGATCAACAAACTAATCAGCAAGATCAGGCAGACAGGCGCTCCCATCGTAGTGGGGCTGGACCCCATGATGAAATACATCCCGGGGCAGATTCAAGAGAAGGCTTTCGCGGAGTACGGAGAGAGCTTGGAGGGGGCTGCGGAGGCAATCTGGCAGTATAACAAGGGGATCGTGGATGCGATATACGATCTGGTTCCCGCAGTGAAACCCCAGATTGCCATGTACGAGCAGTTCGGCGTTCCCGGCATAGTGGCTTTCAAGAAGACTGTGGACTACTGCAAGGAGAAAGGGCTGGTGGTCATCGGCGACATCAAGAGAGGCGATATCGGTTCCACCTCCGAGGCTTACGCGGTGGGACATCTGGGCAGGGTGCAGGTGGGGGAGAAAACCTGCTGTGGCTTTGACGAGGACTTTGTGACAGTGAATCCCTATCTGGGTTCCGACGGTGTGAAACCTTTCATAAAAGTCTGCCAGGAGGAAAAGAAGGGAATCTTTGTGCTGGTGAAAACATCCAATCCCAGCAGTGGCGAGCTGCAGGACCGCATAGCGGAGGGCAGACCCATCTATGAGCTGGTGGGTGAGCAGGTGGCGGCCTGGGGAGAGGAATGTATGGGCGATAACTACAGCTATATAGGTGCGGTGGTGGGTGCCACCTACCCGGAGCATGGCAGAGTCCTGCGCAAGATCATGCCTAAAGCCTTTATCCTGGTACCCGCCTATGGAGCCCAGGGGGGGAAGGGAGCGGATCTGGTGCATTTCTTCAACCAGGACGGCCTGGGGGCTATCATCAATTCCTCCAGAGGCATCATCACTGCCTATCAGCAGGAGAAATACGCCAAATACGGAGCCCAGGGCTATGCGGACGCCTCCCGGGCGGCAGTGCTTGATATGCGGGAGGATATCGCCAACGCTCTGGAGGCCAGAGGATAAAAGGGCAATTTTTATGCAAACATGCCGCTGGGGTTTGTGTTATCCTATATATGGAGGAGGCGGTCTCGCGGAGGCGGGATTGCCGCAACCGGTACCGTGTGCCGGCAGGGAATATGCGAAACGGAGGTTCCAAAGGACCTCCGAACAGGAGGAAATATATGGGAAAAAAATCCGTGGCGGAAAAAGTGATGTCCTATATCGAGGAGCATCTGGAACAGGAGCTGTCCTGGGAGGAGATTGCCCGGGAACTGCATTATTCCAAATATTATGTGGCGAGAGCATTCAGAAAGAGTACAGGCAGCACGCTGCATAAATATATTCAGGGAAGACGGCTGGACGAGGCGGCCAGAAAGCTGGCCCAGACAGACCGGCCCATCATCGAGATCGCCTTTGACGCGGGCTATGGCTCACAGCAGGCATTCACCCAGGCTTTTCGTGTGGAATATCTGTGCACACCTCAGGAATACAGGCGCAGAGGACAGTATCTCTCCAAATGTGGCGCAGTCAGACTTGGTAAGGGCGGCAGCTGCCTGCATCTGTACTGCTCCGTGAAGGGAGGTATGGCAGCATGAGCCTGATACCTTATGTAGTGGAACAGACCGGCAGGGGAGAGAGGAGTTACGATATCTATTCCCGTCTGTTGGCGGATCGGATCGTATTTTTAGGGGAGGAAGTCAGCGATGCCTCCGCAGGTCTGGTGGTGGCGCAGATGCTTTTTCTGGAGGCTCAGGACCCGGAGAAGGACATTAAGCTGTATATCAACAGTCCCGGTGGTTCCATACCGTCAGGATTGGCCATCTATGACACCATGCAGTATATCAAGTGTGACGTATCCACCATCTGTCTGGGCATGGCAGCCAGCATGGGTTCCTTTTTGCTGGCAGGCGGCGCGAGGGGCAAGAGATATGCTCTGCCCAACTCGGAGATCATGATACATCAGCCCGCCATCGGCGGCGGTGTCAAGGGGCAGGCAACGGATATTAAGATCGTATCGGACCATCTCCAGCAGACCAGAAGGCGGGTGAACCGTATCCTGGCCGAACAGACCGGCAGAACGGAGGAGGAGATCGCCGTTGCCACCGAGAGAGACAATTATATGTCCGCCGGGGAAGCGCTGGATTTTGGGTTGATCGACCGGATCATTGAGAAGAGATGATCAACATTTCAAGGAGAAACAGAAGGTGGCTCCTCCGCCCTCCGTATCCGATACGGTGAGCGTTCCCCCGTGGGACAAAGCGATCTCCCGGGCGATGCACAGTCCCAGACCGAAGTGGGAACGGTCTGTGTGGGACTGCTGGGCCCTATAAAAACGATCAAAGATATGTGCTTTGTCGGCATCCGGAATACCGGGGCCATTGTCGGATACCAAAATCTGTACCGCGCAGGGCCTGTCTGTGGAGAGCCGGGCGCAGAGAATCACAATGCCCCCTTCGGGGGTATAATTTAACGCATTTTGCAGCAGGATGGTGAGGAGCTGCTGTAGTCGGTGCTGATCCCCCTGTATATGGGGAAGAATATTCTGTGGAAGACGGAGTTGCAGACGGATCTTATTTTGTTCCGCCAGCAGCTCCATTTGTTCGTATACGGTCAGCAGCAGCGTGTCCAGATCCACGTCCTGATACCGGGGCCGCGCGTCCCCCTTATCCAGCCTGCTCAGAGTCAGCAGATCTTCTATCAGGCGTCCCATCTGGGCGCATTCCTGATCTATGGTCTGTTCGTAGGCGGGAGGCTTTGCGTGCATACAGGCCCGGATCACCGCCAGGGGGGTGCGCAGCTCATGGGAGGCGTCCGCCACAAAGCGGATCTGCCGGTCGTGGCTCTCCCGCAGAGGGCGCAGCATCTTTCCGGTAAAAAACCAGGCAAAAAGTGTCAGCAGCAGGATGCCGGTGAGATCGATCAGCAGAAAACGTGTTCGCTGTTCCCGGAGCTGCCGCGTAAGCCCTTCCCGGGAGGAGACTACCAGCAGCGTGACTCCCGGCGTTTCGGACTCGGTCAGTATCTGGATGCCCGAACGCTGGCCTATGCTCAGACGGGCCATGTAGATATAATAATCGCTGTCCGGTTCGGATTTCAGATGTAACAGAGCCAGATTTTGTCCCGAGGATAGCAGGGTGTATCTCATGCCGGAAACGGTGTTCGGGACAGCGGAGGCCTGCGCGGTCTGCCCGTTGCCAGAGGGCAGCAGAGACAGCAGCAGTTCCTGGGTTTCCGCAGGCAGCGTGTGGTGGGATACCCGGTTATAGTGATAGGGTATCCCATGATCCCACAGATAGATCTGGTAATCGTTGTTCTGCTCCAGCGTACTCAGATAACTGTGTGTGATCACAGTCTGTTGTTTCAGGCTGTCGGTGAGATTGGCCATGTTTTGGCTGAAAGCGAGCTGATGGCTGTCCTGCAGCGTCCTCTCGGCCAGATAGAGATAGAGGCAGGAGAACAGGCAGAGGATGGCGGCGGTGATTCCGGCGCACAGAAAAGTCAGACGGCGGTGGGCAGTGCGAAACAGGATGCGGTCGTTCATGCGGAGACCTCCAGCCGGTAGCCCACCCCCCGGACCGTCCGGATCTTTACCGAGGAGGACAGCGCGGTAAGGCGTCTTCGCAGAAAAAAGATATAGTTATCCAGATTGCCGTCTTCCACCTCGGTATCCGGCCCCCACACGCTGAGCAGCAGTTGGCTCCGGCCCAGCGTCTGCCGGGGGTGGCGCAGCAGGGCGGCCAGCAGCCCGCACTCACGGCGGGACAGAGTGCACTCTCCCCCCCGGTCCGGTAAGCTGACAGGAGGATTCCGACAATGTCAGGTCCTCCCAGCACAGCTGGTCGCTGGTCACATGAAAGGCCGCACCCCTGCGGGAGAGGCTGCGTATCCTGGCCATCAGCTCTTCCATGGCGAAGGGCTTGACCAGATAGTCGTCCGCTCCCAGATCCAGTCCTGTTATCCGGTCTTCCAGAGTTCCCATGGCCGTCAGCATCAGTACCGGTGTAGTGTCCCCAGCCTGGCGCCGCTGCCGCAGCAGCTCCGCTCCGCTTAAGCCGGGCAGCATTCTGTCCAGCAGCACCAGGTCCGCGGCACCTGTCTCCATATAGTATAGCCCCTCCTCGCCGTCTTGGCAGGCATCCACCTCATATCCTTCCCTGCGCAGCGCGCAACAGAGAGCTTCATTTAATTTTCTGTCGTCTTCGATCAGCAAAATACGCATTCGGGGACAATTCCTTTCACTAAAAATTTACGTTATTTTATATTATTTCCTAAGATATATTAACATAATTTTCTCTAAATATTCTTTAATATTTTGTAAACTATCCATGGATATATGTCAGAGCGAACGGCGTCTTACGGGAGCAAAATTTGAGAAAACTTAGAGGCGGATTAGAGAAACCGCTGCTATAATGAGACACATCGGGGCAAGGGAGCCATGTCTGCCGGATGTGGAAACCGCCCGGGAAAGGAATGAGAGGAGAATATGAAGAAAATGCGGACAATGATGAGAAGGATATTGGCATTGGGTCTTGTGTCCATGCTGCTGCTGTCGGGCTGCGGGCCCAGCGGTACGGGAGAAAACGATGGGAACGGTCAGCCCGGCGCGGCGGGAAACACCGGGGAAGAGCAGGATGTTTCGGATGCCGAAAACACGGAGAAGGCCATGGGACGATATGTGGAGTCCTCCATAGCTCTGCCGGAGGGGGTGGAGGATGTAAGGGACCTCAGTCTCGGAGAAGATTGTCTTGAGTTTACCGCCATGGACGGTACCCTGTACCGTTCGGGGGATCAGGGGCAGAGCTGGCAGGAGGTGCGCAAGGCGCCGGAAGAGCTGCAGCATCCTCTGGATGTCGACACCGTGAGTTATTATCAGCGCAATCAGGCGGGAGATATCCTTGCGGGATATATTCAATTTCCACAGGATGAGGAGGGCAACGTCAACTATGACGTTTTTTCATATGTGCATGTCTTGTTTCTGGAAGACGGCACCCGCCTTACGGTGGATCTGTCGGAACAGGAGTATATCTCATCGGCGGTTTGTGACGCAAACGGCACTTTTTATCTGGGGGGCAGCGAGCGTATTTACCGTGTAAACGGTGAGGATGGCAGCCTGGAGGTGCTGACGGAGAATGCCGACAGATGCGATTATCTGACGGTCTGTGGAAAATATCTGATCATACAGGGGGAAACGCTGCAGTATTATGACCTGGAACAAAATAAGATGGCGGATCAGGACCCTGTGCTGGAGGAGTTTTTAAAGCCCTGGCTTGGAACGTGGGGAGATGTGGGCAGCAGACCCTATCTGCTGTGGATGTCCGGTGAGGGGAACGACAGCCTGTTTGTTCTGACAAGAAAGGGCCTTTACAGCCATGTGCTCTACGGCAGTACCATGGAACAGCTTATTGACGGTTCGCTGTGCAGTATGAGCGATAGTAACCAGAGTTTCGTCAATATGATGCAGCTGGGGGAGGCGTTTTATGTACTCTATGGCGGGCAGCTGAAAAAGTATGTGTATGATCCTGCCATACCTGCCATGCCTGACAATATCCTGCGGGTGTGGGGCCTGCAAGCCGATGAGGATATACAGAGGGTGGTGGGCGCTTTTGCCCGGAGTCATCCGGACCTCTATATCACCTATGAGCATCCTCTGAGCGATGATACGGGAATGACCCGGGAGGACGCCATGAAAGTGCTGAGCACGGAACTGGCTGCGGGGAATGGGCCGGATGTGCTGCTGCTGGACGATCTGCCTTATGATACCTATGCGGAGAAGGGCGTGCTGGCCGATCTGACAGCCACTTTAGACAGCACCGGGGAACATTACATGGACGCGGTGCGTGAGTCCTATCGCAGAGACACGTCCCAGGGGCAGGGACAGTACGCCATGCCTATGTCGCTGACGTTGCCGGTGCTCATGGGCGCGGAGGATAAAATACAGGGTGTATCTAATCTGGAGCAGTTGGCAGAGCTTATAGAACAGACCAGAGAGTCGCAGCCGGAGGGGACGCTGCTGGGCTTTAACAGGCCGGGGGACGCGCTGAAACTGTTGGCGTGTGTTTCCATGGGCGATTGGATGAACGAAAGCGGCGGCATCGACAGCGAAAGCATAAAGAATTTCCTGACTCTGGCAAAGCGTATCTACAGCGCTCAGATATCAGGATCTACTGTGAAAGAAATGGAGAGCATGGATCAACTTGTATCTTTTATAAACGGAATACCCCAGATCTGGACACAGGCGGGATATCAGGTGCAGAACGCCCTGTATTTCGACCAGCCCTTTGCCCTGGGTATGCTGAACAGTAATATGTCTGTTATGGGAGACTACAGTATGACGTCGGAGATCCTGGAAATGCTGGATATGACGATGGTTCCGCTGGCAGGTGAGAAGGGATTTGCGGGGCAGGCGGCCAATATACTGGCGGTGAACGAGGCGTCTAAAGTAAAGGATCAGGCTCTTGAGTTTGTGACTTATGCGCTGTCAAAGCAGTTCTGCTCCGAGGGCTATATGAATAGGGGTTCTACCAACTGGGATGTGATGGAAGAACAGATCCGTAAGAGTAAGGAGGAGGGCGTATTCGCCTGTATGAGCTTTGAGGATATCAACGGAGAGGCCCAGATGGTAGAGGTGGATAATCCTTCCGAGGAGGAATTGGCGGTACTTAAGCAGATCCTGGAGGCCTGTCATGGCGTCAGCCAGTGTGACAGCCGGGTATATGATACGGTGATACAGGTTGGAAGCAGGGTTCTTACCGATGAGATAACGGTAGAGGATGCCGTGAAGGAGATTGAGAAGAAAGTCACCCTGTATCTGGCAGAATAAGAAGAACTTTTAAAGACGGCCCGCGTAGGGCGGATCTGTTATTTGGCAGGAGATTGGTATGAAGAGCTTTTTAATATATGTAAGGCGGGGCGGGAGCCGGGGACTGTGGTTCCTGGCTCCCAGTCTGCTGGGGGTAGTGTATCTGGTGCTGGCACCCACGGCGGATGTGCTGCGGCGTTCCTTTGCCACCGCCCTGTCCGGACAGTGGGTGGGACTGGATAACTATCGCAAGGTGTTGAGCAATGATGCATTTCGTCTGGCGTTGGGAAATACTCTGCGTTTTCTGAGTCTGAGTCTGCCGCTTTTGCTGATCCTGGGTCTGTTGCTGGCGCTGGTGATCTGCCGGGTCCCAAGGCTGGAACGTTTTAAGGCGCTGTATTTGCTGCCCATGGCCATCCCGGCGGCCACGGTAGTGCTGGTGTGGAGGCTGGTCTTTTCCCGGCAGGGCTTTCTGAACGCCCGGCTGGGAACCTATGTGGATTATATGGGGGAGAGTACGGCTCTGGCTATTTTGGTGGGCAGTTATGTATGGAAGAATCTGGGGTATACCATGGTGCTGTGGCTGGCAGGGCTGAAAGCCATACCGGCGGAGCAGACGGAGGCGGCCCGAGTGGACGGAGCGGGGCGGATACGATGCTTTTTTCAGATCACTCTGCCCAATCTAAAGGGCAGTGCCTACACCATCACGGTGTTGTCCCTGCTCAATGCCTTTAAGTCCTTCCGGGAGGCATATCTGGTCAGCGGTGCCTATCCCCAGCAGGATATATATCTGCTGCAGCATCTATTTCAAAATTGGTACACAAAACTGGACATGGATAAGTTGGCGGCGGGAGCGGTGCTGATGGCGCTGGCGCTGGGGGCGCTGTCCATGCTGCTGCAGAGGCTTTGGAATACGGCGGAGGAACTATGACGGCCCGTTTTGCGGTATTTGGAGGTATATCTATGAAGAGGAGGATGTTTAACTGGCTGGCGGCAGGGATATTCCTGACCCTGGGCGGCGCCATATGCCTGCCGGTGCTGATGCTGGTCAGCGGTTCCCTGGCGGACAGTCTGGAGTGGGAACAGCGGGCAGCGGGCTATCTGCATGACACACAGGAGTATATCCGTTGGCACTGGATACCGGACTATCCCACGGCGGAGCATTACCGGCGGCTGCTGTTTTACTCCCCGGCTTTTTTCCGGCTGTTCTGGAACTCGCTGGGTATGACGGCAGGTATCCTGCTGGGACAGCTGGTCATTGCCGTGCCTGCGGCCTGGGCCTTTGCCGTTTACAGGTTCCGGGGAAAAAACCTGTTGTTTTCCCTGTATGTGATCCTGATGCTGTTACCCTTTCAGGTAACGATGCTGTCCAAATATCTGGTGCTGCAGGGCGCGGGTATGATAAACACCCGGTGGGCGGTGGTGCTGCCCGCCATATTTTCTACTTTTCCAGTGTTTTTGATCTACCGCAGTTTTGCCGGAATCCCGGCAGAACTGCTGGAGGCGGCCCGGGTGGACGGAGCCGGGGAACTGCAAAGCTTTGTGCGGGTGGGACTGCCGGTGGCGCAGGGCGGGATACTGGCGGCCATGATCTTGAGTTTTCTGGAGAGCTGGAACATGATGGAGGAGCCGCTGACTTTTTTGCAGGACAAATCTCTGTGGCCTCTGTCCCTGTATCTGCCGGAGATTGCCATGGATCAGGCGGGCTATGCCTGCGGGGCCAGTGTGATCACGCTGACGGTTTCCCTGTTTGTCTTTGCCATATTCCATGACGCGCTGGAGCAGGGGATCATTACGTCCGGACTGAAAGCATAATTGTGGGAAATTGCCATGGGATTTATTTCTGATTAGTGTTTTGTGAAGGTATAAGGAGCAAAGAAAATGGATAGAAAGAGAAAAGCGGTGATCGCGGGATTTGTCCTGTTTTTGGCAGTGATGGGCATATGCAGTCTGGTGACAAAAGGAATCTATATGGCAAGACTTCCACGCGTTACCACCGTTGCTGCCAAGGAGATGTCTCTGTATCATGAGGTGTCCGCTGTGGGGGCTGTGGAAACAGGGCAGGAATATGGTATCTACGCTCCGGCAGGATTGCGGGTGGCGGCGATGGGCGTGCAGAAGGGGGATGACTTTTCCCAGGGGGACGGTCTGCTGCAATTGGACGTGGAAGATCTGGAGCGCATTGTTGCGGGAAAGGAGTTGGAGCGGCAGCGACTGGTTTATCAGCAGCGGGAGGCGGAGAACCAGAGCGCGCTGGGCAGCCAGGACGATGCCAGGACATTGGCCCGTGCCCAGCAGGACTGGGAGGCGGAGCAGCGAAACGGGGAATTGCTTTTGAGCCGGGCCAGAGAAGATCATGCACGGGCTCGGGCAGCCCGGGACCAGACGGGAAGGGAGCTGGACCGGGTGCGGAAGGAGCTGGAACAGCATAAAAAGGAACCGGGGCACAACGGGCAGCCGGAAGAGGTTTTGGATTCTGTCAGCGGTGGGGATAATAAACAGCCCGCATCCTCCGGCGGCTGTCAGCAATGCAAAGAGTTGGAGAGTACCATAGCGCAGCTTGAGGCGCAGGCAAGCCAGCAGGATCAGGCGGTGATCCAGACGGCCCAGGCGGCAGAGGATGTACAGTTATCCCATGAAGACAGATTGCAGTCGGCCTGGCGCAGCCTGGAGGATGCCTGGGCGGCGTCACAGGGAAACTATCAGGCGTCCTCTGATCTGGCTAAACTGGAACAGGCTTATCTGGATAGTGAGATCCGGGAACTGCGGGAACTGACAGAGGCAGACGGATGGATCTACGCCCGGGAGAGCGGCAAGGTCACACAGCTCTGTGTGGGCGTGGGAGAGCGGACTCCCGATACGGCGCAGCTGCTCTATACGCCGGATGACGGTCTGCGGCGGCTCTGGGCACAGCTGACCAAAGAACAGGCTAAATATGTGTCTGTGGGTACACGGATGCAGCTGAATTATGAGACGGTCAGCAGCGGAAAACAAAGTGAGGAGGGAATCGTCAGCTACCTGGAGTCCCAGCCTGACGGCAGCGTGAGGATATTGATGGATGTTACAGATATGGGTATGGACCTGGGGCAGCAGGTGACGCTGAAAAGTACCTGGCAATCGGAGAATTACGATATGGTGGTGCCCCTGTCCGCATTGCACAAGGATGGAAACAACAGCAGCTTTGTCTACATCCTGCGGCAGGAAAACGGTATTTTGGGGGTGGAATGGCGTGCGTCGGTGCTGTATGTGGATGTGGTGGACCAGAACGAACGCTATGCCGCGCTGCAGTCGGCCAGCCTGTCCCCGGATACGGCGATCATTCTGACCTCCACGGAGGAGTTAAAGGAGAATCAAGTGGTGCGGGTTGTGGAGTAAAAACTGTACTTCCTATTCGCTGTATGTCTATCTGCCGGGCTATGCCCGCAAAGGCCCGCTGTAAAGGGAAAGTAGAGTTAGAAAAGGGTACTTGTTGACATTGACGTATAAAAATAGTATGATACATCACAAGGCACATAGAGGGAAGAAGAGGCAGCCAATTCCGGATGGTCGGCACGGGAACTGAAACGGCAGATTTCAAAGTCTTTATGTGGACGACTGTTGCTGACAGAGAGAAAAAATAATCTAGACAATTGCGAAACTCTTTGAAACAAGTGACGGGACTGGTCAATATATACAAAAACGGGCTCCGATGCGGTGGCAAGTCGCCCTTATCTTGTATATATTGCCCACTCCCTGCTCCACAAAAGGGAGTTTCGCAATTACCTAGAAAAAATAACCAGGAAAAAGGAGAAGATTTATGCCTGACTTTAGTATAAATGAAATGTTGGATATGCAAAAAAGGCTTCAGGATAAATACAAAGGTAAATGGGAAAAGATTTCTCCTGAAACGGGTAAGCACAAGCTGCTTTGGATGATAGGCGAAATTGGTGAAGTGATTGATATAGTCAAAAAACACGGAGACATAAAGGCGTCTAATGATGTTGAATTAAGAAAAAACCTTGTGGAAGAAATGGCCGATGTTCTCATGTATTACAATGACGTCATGATGTGTTATGGAATATCTGCCGATGAATTAAAACAGGCATATACTGCGAAGTTTGAAAAGAATTTGACACGTTGGTAAATCCCGGTTGGTGGAGTAGTTAATGGGAGCACTTTTCCGAAAAGGGAGAAAGAAGATGGAATCAGGGAAAAGCTTGAGTCGGAACAAAAGCTATGAACAGAATAAAAATCTTTAACAAAACAATATGGATAATTGCCGTTGCGGCCGCATTGTTTCTGGGGATGCTCACCGGATGCGCACAGCAGGAGGAACCTGCCGCCGTACGGATCGGCGGCCTGAAAGGTCCCACCTCTATGGGGCTGGTTTTTTTGCAGGAACAGGCCCGCAGCGGGCAGGCACGGCAGGAGTATGCATTTACCATGGCTGCAGCGGCGGATGAACTGCTGCCGCTGATGATAAGGGGAGAGCTGGATATCGCGCTGATCCCCGCCAATATGGCCAGCGTGTTATACGGCAAGACCCAGCGCGGGATCTCTGTCATTGATATCAACACATTGGGCGTATTGTACATGGTATCCGGTGACGGCAGTATTGACGGCATGGAGAGCCTGCGGGGCAGAACGATCTACCTCACCGGAAAAGGTACCACCCCGGATTACGTACTTCAGTATCTGTTGGCGGCAAACGGTATCTCCTTGACCGACTGTACTCTGGAGTATCGCTCGGAGGCCACGGAAGTAGCGGCTCTGTTGGCGGAGCAGCCCCAGGCGATAGGATTGCTGCCCCAGCCCTTCGTCACGGTGGCATGTGCGCAGAACGAAGACCTGAAAGTGGTGCTGGATATGAACCAGCAGTGGGATCTGGCGCAGGGAGAGGGAGGCAGCAGTATGGTCACGGGAGTGACCGTGGTGCGAAATGCCTTTTTACAGGAATACCCGGAGGTGGTGAAGAATTTTCTGGCGGAGCACGAGGCCAGCGTCCGGGCGATACAGGAAGACCCGGACAAGGGAGCGCAGCTGGCGGTGGCAGCGGGGATTATCGCCAAGGAGCCTGTCGCGCGAAAAGCGATCCCGCAGTGCAATATTACCTATATAGACGGGGAGGATATGCGCCGGGCTCTCTCCGGTTATCTGCAAGTACTGTATGAACTGGAACCGTCGGCTGTGGGCGGCGCACTGCCGGGGGAGGACTTCTACTACATTCCGTGAGATATATTCTGGGAAAAGGAACATTTGGGGGTAAGGACGCCGAGAAAATGACGGAGTAAGAGAGGCCGGGATTCGTGAGCAGACAGGCAAGAGCGAGAACGGATAAGACAGACGGGAGAGCGGGTTTGACATGGTAAGCGGTTCGGTAAAGGGATTCCGGGAAAAATACGGTAAAAAGATAGTGGCGGCAGTATTTTGGATAACCCTTTGGCAGTTGGCGGCTTATTTGGTGGGAAACCGGATCTTGCTGGTGGGTCCGCTGGAGACTATGGGAGCTTTGGGGCAGCGGATATTCAGGGGGAGCTTTTGGCTGACGGTGGGGTCTTCCCTGGCGCGGATTGGGGCCGGTTTCACCGCCGGACTGTTGCTGGGACTGCTGTTGGCGGCGGCAGCAGACGGTTTTTCGCCGCTGGAGGAATTGCTGGCCCCGTTTATGGCCTTATTGAAAGCGATTCCGGTGGCATCCTTTGTGGTGTTGTTTCTGATCTGGTGGCGCAGCGGTGTGCTGGCTACCGCCGTTAGCTTTTGTATTGTTCTTCCCAATATCTATGTGAATACATTGGAGGGGATACGACGGGTGGACAGAAAGCTGCTGGAGATGGCGGACGTGCTGGAGATCCCGGCGTGGAACCGTTTCTTTTATATCTACAGGCCCGCATTGAAACCCTATCTGGACAATGCAGTGCGGATATCGGTGGGCATGAGCTGGAAATCCGGGGTGGCGGCGGAGGTCATCGGGACTCCGGCGTTTTCCGTGGGGGAACAGCTGTATCTGTCCAAGATCTATCTGGATACGGCGGGGGTGTTGGCCTGGACGGCGGTGACGATCCTTGCCAGCGTGCTGTGCGAGCGGTTGGTGCTGGCCCTGTGGAATCTGTTTCAGCGCTGGGAACCCAGGTGCCGGGCAGCGGGAAGACAAGGCGGCTTAAGCGTGCCAAAACCGATGCGCAGGAAGGAGAGGCATCAAACCGGTCAGGCCGTGCTGCAGCCGGGGCGCGATGAGGAGAGCCGTCTCACCGGTCGACTCTTGCCGGAAAAGGAGTATGAGCAGGCGGAGCGTCCCGGCGCGCAGACCGTGTTGGAACTGGGGCATGTGAGTAAGAGCTACCACGGCCAAGCGGTACTGCGGGATGCGTCAGGGCGTTATGAGAGAGGGCGCGCCTATTATTTCCGCACTCCCTCCGGCAGCGGCAAGACCACGCTCTTTCGCCTGATCGCCGGATTGGAGGAGCCGGATGAAACGAACCCCCAGGCTAAGATCTGCCGGTATGGCAGCAGGATGACCATGGTTTTTCAGGAGGACCGGCTATGTGAGGAATACAGCCCGCTGGTCAATGTGGATATGGTCACAGGGGACAGAGAGAGTTCCCGGGAGCATCTGCTTTGGCTGCTGGATGAAAGGGATCTGCAAAAGCCCTGCCGGGAACTCAGCGGCGGCATGAAAAGGCGGGTGGCCGTGGCCAGAGCTATGGCGGCAGGAGGGGATGTGACGCTGCTGGACGAGCCGTTTTCGGGTCTGGATGCCGAGAGCCGCCGCCGGACAGAGCAGTATATACGTGAACAGGGGAAGAACAGCGCCCTGCTGGTGGCCACCCATGTGGGGAACCGTTGACCCAAAACCAGATGTAACTGTGAGTGATGGCATTGCAATAGGAACAAATAGGCGTAATGACGCAAAAAACATTTGCATCACGCTTTGTTTTATGGTATAATCTTCAAATGACTGTGGTCATGTCTGTCAGAGAACGGGCATGTGAAGATACAGAGGCGATGAAGGAGGAAATGATAGAATGAGTTTACAGGTTGAAAAGTTGGAAAAAAATATGGCTAAGCTGACCATAGAGGTTCCCGCAGAGGAGCTTGACAGGGCCATCGAGTCTGTTTATCAGAAGGAGAAGAAACGCATCAGTGTTCCGGGTTTCCGCAAGGGCAAAGCTCCCCGCAAGTTGATCGAGCAGATGTGCGGCAAGGAAGTGTTCTATGAGGATGCCGCCAACGAGCTGATTCCCGAGGCATATGAGAGGGAGCTGGAGAATTGCCAGGAGGCTGTAGTTTCCCAGCCCAGGATCAATGTGGTGCAGATCGAGGTGGGCAAGCCTTTTATCTTCACGGCAGAAGTGGCGTTAAAGCCTGAGGTGACTCTGGGCAAATACAAGGGTGTGAAGGTGGATGCCGCCGATCTGGAGGTGACAGAGGAAGAGATCGACGCGGATATAAACAAGGAGCGTGAGAACAGCGCCAGAACCATCCCTGTAGAGGACAGACCTGTCAAAAACGGCGATATGACCGTCATTGACTTTGAGGGATTTGTGGACGGTGTGGCCTTTGAGGGCGGAAAGGGTACGGATTACCCTCTGACCATCGGCTCCGGCGCATTCATTCCCGGTTTTGAGGAGGAACTGATCGGCGCAGAGATCGGCAAGGAGACGGATGTCAATGTAACTTTCCCGGAGGATTATCAGGCCGAGGAGCTGGCAGGCAAGGCGGCGGTGTTCAAATGTACGGTTAAGGAGATCAAGGAGAAGGAGCTGCCCGAGCTGGACGACGAGTTCGCGGCAGAGGTATCCGAGTTTGAGACTCTGGCCGAGTACAGAGAGGATACCAAAAAGAAGATAGCGGAGCGCAAGGCAGAGGCTGCCAAGAGCGCCAAGGAGGAGGCGGTTATCAACGCCATTATAGAGGATGCCCAGATGGAGATTCCCGATGCCATGCTGGAGACCCAGCAGAGACAGATGGTGGAGGATTTTGCCCAGAGACTGCAGATGCAGGGACTTTCCATGGAACAGTACATGCAGTTCACCGGCGCTGACCCTCAGATGCTGCTGGAGCAGATCAAACCCCAGGCCCTAAGACGCATTCAGTCCCGTCTGGTGCTGGAGGCTGTGGCTGCCGCAGAGAAGATGGCTGCCACCGAGGAGGAATTTGAGGCCGAGGTTGCCAAGATGGCAGAGGGCTACAAGATGGAGCCTGACAAGGTGAAGGAGATCTTGGGCGAAGGCGGCAAGAAACAGGTGATGGAAGATATCTGCGTGAACAAGGCCGCAGAGTTTGTGGTAGAGAATGCCAAGGAGGCCAAGGCATCCAAGAAATCTGCCAAGGCCAAGGAATCCAAGGAGGCGGCGGACGACGCGGAGTAGTCTCGGAACTGAAAAGGATAGATAAAACCAACAAACAGGGGATTGATTAATTTTTTATGAAATCCTCTGTTTTGTGATTGTAAAAAAATAGCATGTAATGTATAATAAGAAAAGTATTTTTATTATCAAATTTTTGAAAAAATATTCGCAATAGCGTATGGGAGAGATATAAACACATTGGGCTGTTATGCCCGGGATTGGAGGAAATTATGAGTTTAGTGCCTTATGTCATCGAGCAGACCAGCAAAGGTGAAAGATCTTATGATATTTATTCCAGACTGTTGAAGGACAGGATCATTTTTCTGGGGGAGGAAGTCAATGAGGTGACGGCCAGCCTGGTGGTGGCCCAGCTGTTGTTTCTGGAGTCCGAGGACCCTGAAAAAGACATCCATCTGTATATCAACAGCCCCGGGGGCAGTGTGACGGCCGGTATGGCGATCTATGATACCATGCGCTATATCAAATGCGACGTGGCCACGGTATGCATCGGTATGGCAGCCAGCATGGGCGCGTTTCTGCTGGCAGGCGGCGCAAAGGGCAAGAGATATGCTCTTCCCAACGCCGAGATCATGATCCATCAGCCGCTTGGCGGAACCCAGGGCCAGGCGACGGAGATTGAGATAGCCGCAAAGCATATTTTAAAGACCAAAGAAAAATTAAACCGAATGCTGGCGGAGAACACCGGCAAGGATTATGAGACTGTATGCGCCGATACCGAGCGCGACAACTGGAAGAGCGCCGAGGAGGCTTTGGAGTATGGTTTGATCGACCAGATTCTCAGCTCCCACTCTATGATAGAGCCGGAGAATAAGAAGTAAGCAGCGTAATATGCAGGAAAGAGGAATGTAATGGCAGGTAAAAATTTTGACGGTGATATTAGATGCTCGTTCTGCAATAAGTCCCAGAGTCAGGTGAAAAAGCTGATCGCCGGACCGGCAGGGGTATATATCTGTGACGAGTGTGTTGAGATCTGTGAGGATATTCTGGAGGAGGAGCTGGAGGAAGAGGAAGAATCCGCCCTCCAGGAACAGGATATCAAGTTACTGAAACCCAAGGAGATCAAAAAGTTTCTGGACGATTATGTGATCGGTCAGGAGCAGGCTAAAAAAGTATTGTCCGTGGCGGTGTACAATCACTACAAGAGAGTGACGGCCCCCAGAGATTTAAATGATGTGGAACTGCAGAAGAGCAATATCATTATGATCGGCCCCACCGGTTCTGGTAAGACTTATCTTGCCCAGACTCTGGCCAAGATCATCAATGTGCCTTTTGCCATTGCCGATGCCACCACTCTGACCGAGGCCGGCTATGTGGGCGAGGATGTGGAAAATATTCTGCTCAAGCTGATACAGGCGGCGGACTATGATGTGGACAGGGCGCAGTACGGCATTATCTATATTGACGAGATAGACAAGATCACCAAGAAGGGGGAGAATGTGTCCATCACCCGGGACGTATCCGGCGAGGGAGTACAGCAGGCCCTTCTCAAGATCGTGGAGGGGACCGTTGCCAGCGTACCGCCCCAGGGCGGCAGAAAGCATCCCCATCAGGATCTGATCCAGATAGACACCACCAATATCCTGTTCATCTGCGGCGGCGCGTTTGACGGGTTGGAAAAGATCGTGGAGTCCAGGCTGGACCGCAAATCCATCGGTTTCAACACCGTGGTGACCCAGAAATCCGCCAAGGAGATCGGGGATCTGCTGCAGGAAGTGACACCTCAGGATCTGGTTAAGTTCGGACTGATCCCTGAGTTTGTGGGCCGTGTGCCCATCAATGTGTCTCTGCGGGGTCTGGACAGGGAGGCGCTGGTTAAGATCTTAAAGGAGCCCAAGAGCGCCTTGATCAAGCAGTATCAGAAACTGTTTGAGTTTGACGAGGTGGATCTGGAGTTTGATGAGGATGCCATTGAGGCCATCGCCGACAAGGCATTTGAGAGAAAGACCGGCGCCAGAGGTCTGCGTTCCATTATGGAGAGCGTGATGATGGATCTGATGTATCAGATTCCCTCCGACGAGACCATCGGCAAATGTGTGATCACAAAGGAATCGGTAGAGGGAGTCAGCGAACCTTTGGTATTTTTGAGAGATATGCCGGTAAAAAAAGCCCAATAAGAGTTTTAGGACAATCTGACGCCGCCTGCGAGAAGTGCGGCGTCATTTAACTATATTGCCGGGATATAGTTTAACGCCATAACAAGGGCAAAGCCTGTGTTATGCAAGAAATAGATAAGTTTGTAAGAATGCGCGCCGAAGTGCGCAAGGGGTATACTCATGATCATAAAAAACGTAGCGCTGGAGACGGTATGCGGCATCACCAGCAAACTGCCGGAAAACACCAGACCCGAAGTGGCTTTTGCAGGTAAGAGCAATGTGGGCAAGTCCTCCCTGATCAATGCGCTGATGAACAGGAAGAGCCTGGCCCGCACCAGCTCTCAGCCCGGAAAGACGCAGACCATCAATTTTTACAATATAAATGACAGCATCTATTTTGTGGATCTGCCGGGCTATGGCTATGCCAGGACCAGCGAACATATAAAAGAGCAGTGGGGCAAAATGGTGGAGAACTATCTGCATCGGTCCCGGCAGCTAAAGGCGGTGTTCCTGCTGATAGATATCCGCCACAAGCCGTCGGAAAATGACCGTATAATGTATGACTGGATCAAAGGCCACGGTTATCAGCCCATTATCATTGCTACCAAGCTGGATAAGATAAACCGCAGCCAGATTCAAAAGCAGGTAAAACTCTTGAAAGAAACGCTGAAGGCGGAACAGAATGTCCGTATCGTTCCCTTTTCGGCCACTACGAAACAGGGCAGGGAGGAAATCTATGAAATCATCGAGGAAATACTTCAAAGCGCTGACTAATCTGGGGGTGGCGGTGGCCATACTGCTGCTGGTCATATTATTGCTGCCGCGGCTGCTCGTGTTGTTTATGCCCTTTGTGCTGGCGGGGATCATATCGATGATCGCCAGCCCGTTGGTGCGCTTTTTTGAGGAAAAGATAAAGCTTAAACGGAAATGGGCCAGTGCTTTTGTGATCATAGTGGTGATTGCTCTGGTGGTGCTGGTGTTGTATCTGGTGGGCTCCAAACTCATAGAGGAAGGGATAGGGCTTTTGGGGGCTCTGCCGGAAATGTGGGATTCTATGAAAGCGGATCTGGCCAGTGTGGGCGAAAGCCTTAACGGAATCTTTGAAAAGCTGCCTCAGGATACCCAGCAGACCATCGCCAATCTGGGGGATCAGGTGGGCGAGTTTATGGCGGGCCTTTTTGAGCGTATCGGTACGCCCACTATTACTGCGGCAGGCAATTTTGCCAAGCAGCTGCCCTCGGTGCTGATCGGCATTATCATGTGCCTGTTGGCGTCCTATTTCTTTGTGGCGGACCGTTATCAGATTGGCAACTGGATCAGAAAGCATACGCCCGCGTCCATTATGTCCAGATATGATATGGTGCGCAGGAGCATCCTAAAATCGGTGGGCGGGTATTTTAAGGCTCAGCTCAAGATAGAGGTATGGATGTATCTGCTGCTGGTGGTGGGTCTGACTATACTTCGGGTAGATTATGCGCTGCTCATCGCGGTGGGCATCGCCTTTTTGGATCTTTTGCCCTTTTTTGGCACCGGAACTGTCATGGTTCCCTGGGCACTTATCAAGATCTTCAGCGGAGATTACAAGATGGCGATGGGCCTGCTGGTCATATGGGGCGGCGGTCAGCTGGCCAGACAGATTATCCAGCCCAAGATTGTGGGTGACTCCATCGGCATGGAGCCAATTCCCACTCTTTTCCTGCTGTATGTGGGTTATAAGCTGGGCAGCGTTGTGGGTATGATCATCGCCGTACCTCTGGGGATGCTGGTGTCCACCATGTATCAGGAGGGGGTGTTTGATACCACCAAAAACAGTATTGCCATTCTGATATCCGGCCTGAATCATTTCCGCAAGCTCCAGCCGGAGGATTTAGAAGTTGTGGAGGAGATGAAGAATAAAAAAACCTGAAAAAAACATCAATTATCATGAAACATTTTGACCCGTAAAACTGTCTTATAGTTGGAGGGTCAAAATTTTTTGTAAAAAAATAAAGAAAGTTGCAGTATAATGAATATTATGTGGATTTTATAAATAGGGCAGATTGCTGGAGATGGATACAAACATGATACAGGACACGGCTAGAATGCAGGAGAAACTACAACAGAAGATCGACAGCTACAGCGATATGCTTTTCAAGATTGCGTATGTCAGGACGGGCAACAGGGCTGACGCCGAGGATATCGTGCAGGAGACTTTTTACCAGTACCTCAAGACTTCAAAGGTGTTTGACAGCGAGGAATATGAGAAGGCATGGCTCATCAGAGTCACCTTAAACGGATGTCGTAAGATGTGGCGCAGCGGCTTTTACCGTCGCCGCAGCGATGTCCCGGCTCCGGAGCATGGGACTGCCAAAGAGTTGGATGAGATCGGAGAGCGGGGGCCCGAAGAACATTTTCTGGATAAGGAGAGGGCCAGAACAGTGTTGGAAGCGGTACAAATGCTTCCGCCCGCATATCGGGATGTGATCCATCTGTTTTATTATGAGGATCTGTCGGTGAAGGAGATCGCGCAGGTACTGGAGCGAAAAGTATCTACTGTGACCTCACAGCTGACCAGAGGCAGAGAGCTCCTGAAAAAGAGTCTGAAGGAGGAATATGACCTTGCGTAGTTTCAGAGAAGAATATCAAAAAGAAATAGACCAGGCCGGTACTTTTCATCTGGATGTGAAAAGGGTGTCTGATGAGATTCATCATCACAAGATGAGAAATGCCCGCAGAAGGCGGATGATGGTTTCAGTGGCCTCCGCCGCGGCGGTTTTTCTGCTGGTGGGAGGCATGGCTACGGCCATGAATTACGGAGGCGGTTTTATCCAGGTCCGCCACAACGGATTTTCCATTACCAATCAGCCTGGGGGAGATATGGAAAGCGCAGAGGGGGCCGTGGATGCGGGGCAGACTCCGGCGCTGGCCAAGGAGCGCTCCAGACAGGCAGTTGAAGAGAGCGATGAGCCGGCAGCACAGTGTATTGTATATGATCTGGAGCCCACAGAGTATGACTCCCTGGAGGCCTTTTGGGAGGAAACCCATGTGACTGTGCCTATGCCTGATATGCAGCTGCTGGGCGGAGACACGGCAGAACAGTATATTCATATGCTGGGAAATCAGGTGTATATCCGTGTTCAGGATACGGAGGAACGCAGTTTCAGTATCATACAGGCGGATCACCGGGGTGATCAGGCCTACGCGTCCTCCAGCGCCTATTCGGGGGAAGCGGCAAATGAGCGCAATTATACCACCGCGCAGGGATATACCTACAAGGTGATCGACATTGTGGATGACGGTGAGATCAACAGCATAGAGTGTGCCATATCCTTGTATGGCAGGGATCTGCTGGTAGGATTCCGCGGGTATACCCAGGAAGAGGCCTATGAGGTGCTGCAGGGGATGGACCTGGGGGTGTATACCACAGACGAGTAACAGAGACTATGATAGGGCATTAATGCGGGTAATTCCGCTATATGCATAGATTTGCAAGGAAGGATCGTGAGACTTATGGACAAAAATATTGTAATCTACAACAACAATACGGGGATTACGGCATCCCTGCGGCCGCTTTTGAGAGGAGAGAATATCAAGCTGTTGACGGCGGAAAGCAAAAAGCAGCTGCGTCAGATCATTGCGGCAGAACAGATTCATTTGTTGATCACAGATGTAGTGTGGTCCGATCAGGATCAGGACATAACCGAAGGGCTGGAGACGCTACAGCAGATTCGCCAGATGAGCAGTCTGCCAATTATCGTGGTATCCTCCCGGGATGATGAGACCAGCAAGATATTGGCGCTCAACGCGGGGGCGGACGACTATGTGGTCAGCGGGTGCAATCCGCTGGAACTGCTGGCCAGGATCAAATCCCAGCTGCGGCGTTATACCCAGCTGGTGAATATGTGCGCCAACATAGACAAGATCTATCAGGTGGACGATCTGATGATCGACGACAACACCAGGCAGGTTTTTGTGGATCAAAAGGAGGTCAGACTGACTCCTATTGAGTATAAGATATTAAAACTGCTGGTGAAGGAGAGGGGAAGGGTGCTGTCCATATCCCAGATATATGAGGCGATATGGCATATGCAGGCCATCGGAGCCGACAATACCATCGCCGTGCATATCCGTCACATACGGGAGAAGATCGAGCGCAACCC
This sequence comes from uncultured Acetatifactor sp., assembly GCA_910577235.1. Classification (GTDB taxonomy): domain Bacteria; phylum Bacillota; class Clostridia; order Lachnospirales; family Lachnospiraceae; genus Acetatifactor. Next base: position 42,429 of record CAJTMX010000002.1, read on the forward strand.
CAAGGAACCCAGATATTTGAAAGTGGTGTGGGGTACAGGATATAAAGTGGGATAAGGGGTAATACTGAAAACGAATCCAGCTGCCGGCGGTATATGTGCCGTAAAGCGGGGAGAAGGAGTAACGGTATATGGGTATTTTATCGGGATTAAAGCCGGAAAAGGTGTTTACTTATTTTGAGGAGATAGCCCGGATTCCTCACGGGTCAGGTAATGTGGGGGCCATAAGCGATTATCTGGCGGGGTTTGCCAGGGAAAGAGGGCTGCAATATATTCAAGACCAGGTTATGAATGTGATTATCATTAAGGAGGCAACTCCGGGATATGAGCAGGAGCCCGCTCTGATCCTGCAGGGCCACATGGATATGGTGGCTGTGCATAAGCCGGAGCTCGCCATCGACATGACCCGCGAACCTCTGAAACTGGCGGTGGATGGGGACCGTATCTACGCCGTGGGAACCAGCTTGGGGGGAGACGACGGCATAGCCGTGGCTTACGCCCTGGCTCTGCTGGATGACGAAACATTGCGACATCCCCGTCTGGAAGTGGTGATCACCGTGGACGAGGAAGTGGGAATGGATGGTGCCAGAGCCATAGACCTGTCCATGTTGCAGGGTCACAGACTGCTGAATCTGGATTCCGAGGAAGAGGGGATTTTCCTGACCAGCTGCGCCGGAGGCGCGAGGATACACTGCACCGTAGATATGCAGGAGCAGTGCCGGGAGATGAGGGGCGAGACCTTTGAACTGACGGTGGGCGGCTTACAGGGCGGCCATTCCGGTGCCGAGATCCACAAGGAGCGGGGCAATTCCAATATGCTGATGGCCAGACTGCTGCAAAAGCTGGCGGGCAGTATCAGGATGGGACTTTGCGACTGCCAGGGAGGATTGGCGGATAATGCCATTCCCCGGGTGACGAAAGCCCGTGTGTTGGTGGAAAAAGAGGATCAGGCGCGTTTCGTGGAATGGGTTGCCCGGTATGACGCGGTACTGCGGAATGAACTGGCTACCAAGGACCCGGATGTATCCGTTACGGCGGCGTCTCAGGGAACGGGCACAGAGCGGTGCCTCACAGGGGACGGGCTGCGGCGGGCTGCGGATTATCTGTACAGTCTGCCCTGCGGCGTACAGGCTATGAGCGCGGATGTGCCGGGGCTGGTGGAGACATCTTTGAATCTGGGGATACTAAAAGTCTGCGGCGGAAAAGTAGAGGCGGAATTCTCCGTGCGCAGCTGTGTGGACAGCAGCAAGCTGGCGCTGCTGGATAAAGTGCAGGCATTGACTGCTCTGGCTGGCGGGCGCTGTGAGATAACCGGGGATTATCCCGGCTGGGCCTACCGGGTGGACTCCCCTCTGCGGGATAAGATGATCGCCCTGTATGAGGAGATGTACGGCGAGAAACCACGGGTTGAGGCGATCCATGCCGGTCTGGAGTGCGGTATCCTGGCCTCCAAGATCGCGGATCTGGACGGCATTTCCTTTGGACCGAATATGTATGATATTCACACCACGGAGGAGACTTTGAGCATTTCCTCCACGCAGCGGGTGTGGGAGTACTTGGTGCGGCTCTTGGAGACGAAGGGCTAAAAGCATTTCAAAAAATTTGTTGTAAATTTGTAAAAAAAGACTTGCTTTTTTCGGAGCGACAGGTTATAATAGTCTTCGTTACGGGGTGTGGCTCAGCTTGGTTAGAGCGCCGTCTTAGGGAGGCGGAGGTCGCGAGTTCGAATCCCGCCACTCCGATATTGTAGGAAGTGTTAAAGCCTTAGTTTTACTGGGGTTTCAACACTTCCTATTTTTGCTTATCATGGAGAAGGAGAAAAAAGCACAGGTCAAAATATATAATCTGGACTATGATACTTGGCTTATTTGAACAGAAAAAAATTGATATTTATTTTGGAAAATTATGCATATTATTTTGGTCTTGTCCATATACTGAATTAAGGATGGGATATATTTCCAGAATTCCAGCTTTTTTCCCTGAGCGCGGCACTGCGACATGAGCAGGCGGACAGGGTTATAAAAATATAGGCGCATGGCGCGGAAAAGAGGTAAATATGGCTCGAGGACCGAGAAAGACATTGGATGAAAAGATTACGGCCAAGGAGGAACTGATCGAGTCCCTGATGACCCGTATAGAGTCGGAAAGGCAGGAACTGGCGGAGATGTACAGAGAAAAGCGCAATATTCAACTTGAGAACATCGACAACATGCTGGAAGAATGGGCATTGAGTCCTCAGGAGGCCGAGGAGGCCCTGCGCAGATATGTGGACCAGAGAGAAGAAGAGGCGGTGTAGAGCACTTATTGTAGGAAAACGGAACAGAGAGGAAAAAGAGAGTGGGGTGACCTGCTCTTTTTTGATGAGAATGGATAATGTTACTCTAGTGTATGAATCGTGATGCGGTTAGTGAATAAACATACAGTTTTGATAGTGTCAAGATTTTTTTCGCAAATTCTTTATGATGTAAACGACCAAGTAAACATGTAAAGGAGACGGTATGATGAATAATTCAAGAGGCATTTATGCGTATTCGTGAATATCAATATAGGAAATCACATGATAGTGCCGGGTACATATAAGCTAGTTTTCCGTCTTTTCTGAGAACCGATAGCGTTCCGTATTATTAATACCGATCTTGTTCTGTACGGGTGAAGTACGGGTAAAGTCGCAAATAAATTATTTACGGCTAAACAATTCTTTGGTAAAATATATTTTAAAGCTATATAAGTTAAACGAATAATAGTATTAGCCGCATGCCTGTACAGAAGAAAGACAGGCGTAACAAATGGCATATATGTATAAAACTGTGAGTGCAGGCAGGGGATGTATTAGATGGGAAAAGACAGAAATAAACAGGGAAAGAAAACATTGTTGCCGGAGGACATAAAGGTTCGGAAAGGGCCAGCGGCACCTGCTCCGATAAGAGATACCGGAGAAGTATTCTGCGCAGTGGCAAAGCGCTGCGGCGGCTGTCAGTGGATGGGCAGAGATTATCAGGAACAGTTACATGAAAAAGAAAAGCAGGTGAGAAAAATCCTGACTCCATATTGCAGGCCGGAGAGAATCGTGGGCATGAAACAGCCATTATATTACCGGAACAAGGTGCATGCGGTGTTCGGGGAGGATCAGAAACATCGGCCCATCTCCGGTATTTATGAGGAGCGCACCCACAGGATCGTGCCCGTGGACAGCTGCCTGATTGAGAATCAGGCGGCGGATGCGATCATTGTATCTATCCGGGAACTGTTGCCCTCCTTTAAAATACGGCCGTATAACGAGGATACGGGGTATGGATTGCTACGTCATGTGCTGATTCGTACAGGACGGATCTCGGGGCAGATTATGGTGGTGCTGGTGTTGGCATCGCCCATATTGCCGTCCAAGAACAATTTTGTAAAGGCACTGTTGAAACGTCATCCGGAGATTACTACCATTGTGGTCAATGTAAATTACCGCAGGACCAGCATGATCCTGGGTGAAAAGGACCAGGTGATTTATGGTAAGGGCTATATAGAGGATATGCTGTGCGGTAAAACTTTCCGGATATCCCCCAGGTCGTTTTATCAGGTCAATCCGGTGCAGACGGAAGTACTGTACACAAAAGCTATGGAATATGCTGCTCTGACAGGCTGCGAGACGGTGGTAGACGCTTACTGCGGCACCGGCACTATCGGGATCATTGCCAGCGACAAGGCAAAACAGGTGATCGGTGTGGAATCGAATGCCGATGCGGTGAGGGACGCCAGGTGTAACGCCAAGATAAATCAGGTGAGGAATATCCGGTTTTATCAAAACGATGCAGGGCGATTCCTGCTTGAGATGGCCTCTCAAGGCGTCAAGGTAGACGTTGTCCTCATGGACCCGCCCCGCAGCGGCAGCAGCGAAGAGTTTTTGACCGCCGTGGCCCGCATGGCGCCGGGGAAGGTGGTGTATATTTCGTGCAATCCGGAGACTTTGGGGAGGGACTTGAAATATTTGACAGGGAAAGGGTATAGGGTCGAGAGGGCGGCGGCAGTGGATATGTTTCCGTATACGGGGCATGTGGAGACGGTATGTTTATTGTCCAAACTGAATGTCGAGCATCATATTGAGGTGGAAGTAAGCCTTGACGAGATGGATTTGACGGCGGTGGAGAGTAAGGCAACCTATGAGGAAATTAAGGATTATGTGCTGGAGCATAGCGAGTTGAAGGTTAGTAATTTGTATATTGCGCAGGTAAAGAGGAAATGTGGTATTATTGAGAGGGAAAATTATAATTTACCGAAATCGGAAGATTCCAGACAGCCGAAATGTCCGCTGGAAAAAGAAAGGGCTATTATAGAGGCATTGAGATATTTCAAGATGATTTGAAAATTGAACATATTTTCAAATAGTGATATGCTTTTCTTGAAGAAATTATGTGAGAGTAATAAGATAAAAAATATTCACTTTGCTTAAAGGAGAGAAGAACAAATGAGTAGGATTTTAGAAGAAATTATTAAAGAGTCAGAATATAAACTGGCGCAGTTTCAGGACAGTGCTATTGATGCCATTGAGAAAAACATTGTAAAGAAAAATGATAAGATTTATATAAAGTGTCTCGTCAGAGATAAAGAGGTAAGATTGACACCGGAAGAAATTGTCAGACAACTATATCTTTACAAACTGATACATGAATATGGTTACCCTGTGGAACGGATGGAATTGGAACGGGCAATTACATTTGGAAGAGAAAAGAAACGTGCTGATATTGTCATTTTTCATAAGAATAATCCTACTTCGGAAGAAATTATTGTAGAGTTAAAGAAACCCAAATTAAAAGATGGCAAAGAGCAGTTGAAATCATATTGCAATGCTACGGGAGCGATTATCGGGGTATGGACAAACGGAGAGCAGATTTCTTATTATCATAGAAAAGACCCTAACTTCTTTGAAGATATTCCTGATATACCGAAAGAAAATCAAAAGTTAAAGGATATTTTGACAGAACGATGGACAATTGATGATTTAGTTGCAAAGGATAAGCTGGTAAGCGAAAAAAAATCTTTAAAAGGTTTGATTGAAGAAATGGAAGATGAAGTTCTTGCAAATGCAGGAGTCGATGTATTTGAAGAAGTATTCAAACTGATTTTTACAAAGCTCTACGATGAGATGGAAAGCGGCAGGGATAAAACAAGGACGTTAGAATTTCGCAATTACGGAGACACAGATGAAGACTTAAAAAACGGTATTCAGGAATTGTTTAACAAAGCAAAGAAAAAATGGCAAGGAGTGTTTAATGATGATGAAAAGATTGCTTTGACGGCATCACATTTGGCGGTGTGCGTAGCCAGTTTACAGGATGTAAAATTATTTAATTCAAATCTTGACGTAGTGGATGATGCTTTTGAATATTTAATGAGCAAGTCACAAAAGGGTGAAAAGGGGCAGTATTTTACACCGAGATATGTGATCGATATGTGCGTAAAAATGTTGAATCCAAAGAAAGATGAAAATATGATAGATACCGCAGCGGGGAGTTGTGGTTTTCCGGTACATACGATTTTTCATGTCTGGAAGAGTATTCTGGCGGAAAAGAATATTCCACAGAGCCATCTTTTTACATTGGAAAAGAAGCCCCCAGAATGCGAAGACTATGTCCAGAAACATGTTTTTGCAATAGATTTCGATATGAAGGCAGTGCGTGTAGGCAGGACATTGAATTTAATTGCGGGCGATGGCAGAACAAATGTCCTACACTTGAATACGTTAGATTATGATAGATGGGATGATTTTACCAAAGACGAGGAGTGGGAAGATATTTATTATGATGGTTGGAAAGGTCTTCGGAACATGCGTAAGACAAAAAATCAGAACAGAGATTTTTTGTTTGATATTCTTATGGCAAATCCGCCATTTGCAGGGGATATTAAAGAAAGCCGTATTATTTCAAAATATGAGCTGGGTAAAAATGCGAAAGGGAAATATCAATCTAAAGTCGGTAGAGATATTTTATTTATCGAAAGGAACTTGTCGTTCTTAAAAGATGGGGGACGGATGGCGATTGTTTTACCACAAGGTAGATTTAATAACGCTTCCGACAAATATATTCGTGATTTTATTGCAGAAAGGTGCAGAATCCTTGCAGTTGTTGGACTGCATGGGAATGTGTTTAAGCCGCATACAGGGACGAAAACCTCGGTTCTGTTTGTTCAGAAGTGGGATGATAAATTATGTCCAAAGAAGGAAGACTACCCGATTTTCTTTGCTACTATGAGAGAGCCAAGCAAGGACAATTCGGGCGATAAATTATATTGCACAAATAAAGACGGTTCTTATATGTTGGATGAGCATGACCATTTGATTGTGAAACATGACTTGTATAATCATGACGGGTTGACAACGGATGGAATTGCAGAAGCATTTATAGAATTTGCGAAGAAGGAGCATCTGAGTTTTTTTTGAATGACCCATCTGCAACAGAGTTTGATGAAACATATTATGACAAGTTGATGGATGGGTTAGAAGCAATAGAGATAAAACTGAGTGTATGTAAAGATATAATTGATTTTAGAATTGATGCAAATACATATAAAAAGGAGTATGTGCGAACAGACAAAATATTGAAATCTTTAAACATATATAGCATTGAAGATAAAATGAAATCTATTCAAAATTTTGGTGCATATTCGTTATGCAATGATATTGTATTTACTGACGATGGAGAACCTTTTTTGATGACACAAAATATTCGTCACAACTATATTGATTGGAATATTATTCGATATATAGATGAAAAAAGTCATAAAATGCTTTATAAATCGCATTGTAAAAAGGGACAGGTACTCGTTACCATGGCTGGAGAATATTTGGGGAGAGTAGCTGTATATGACCAAGATTTTATATGTAGTTCTAATCAGGCAATAGCGAAGATAACATTGGAAGATGGCATTTCGCCATATTATGTTGCGACATTTCTTAATTCAAGGTATGGACAGAATCAGATTAACAGACTTAAAACAGTGACAGGACAACCTAATATTAACATGGCTTTAATTAAATCATTGAAAATTCCTTTTTTGTCTGATAAGTTTATTAGAGTAATTGAGAGTATTGTTATGTATTCAAATGAAACATATAAACGGGCAAATAATTTTTACCATGAAGCAGAGAAATGTTTAGTGGGGGCGTTAGGACTGACAAATTTTAGTCCTAAAGTTGAGAAATATTCAATAAAATATTTGAAAGATTCATTTGCCAAGACAGGGCGTATGGATGCTGAATTTTATCAGCAAAAATACGATGATTTATTCAATAAGTTGAATTGTTTTAAATGCAAAAAATTAGGAGATGTAGTTAAGATAAAAAAATCAATAGAGCCAGGGAGTGATAGTTATTCGGATGAAGGGATACCGTTCGTTCGTGTTGGAGATATAACCAAATATGGAATTACAAAACCAACAATAAAATTGCCATATAACCTGCTTGAAAATATTGAGGATTTATTTCCTGCAAAGGGAACAATTTTGCTTTCAAAAGACGGGAGTGTTGGAATTGCGTATAAAATAGAGGAGTCGGATTCTTTTATTACATCAAGCGCATTATTACACTTACATGTACTGAATGAAAGTGAGATAAATTTGGATTATTTAACTCTGCTCCTTAATTCAAAGGTTGTACAGATGCAAGCAGAGCGGGATGCAGGAGGTTCCATAATACAACACTGGAAACCATCAGAAATTGCAGATGTTGTTATTCCTATTTTGGATAAAAATATTCAGGACAATATTTCAAATAGGATAAAAACAGCATTTGAGTTTAGAAAAAAATCTCAAATGTTATTAGAACAAGCAATTTGTCTTGTAGAAACAGCGATTGAACAAGGAGAAGATGCAGTATTGAAATAAAAAATGGAAAGGGATTTGTTATGAATAACAAGAATATCGAATTAAGAAAAGCAGCAGAACGGGAGTTCAGGAATCTCACATCCGCAGCAATGTATAATAATTTATATTGGTGGGCTTCCGGCAGTCATGAATTTAATAAAGAGGATGTGCAAAAAGCGCTATGGTTGATGGATGAAATATTATTAAGCGACTTTAAGGAGCAATTTATTGTTTCTATACCAAAAGATACAATTTTCTATCGTGCGCGTATTTTAGACGAAAAAGATGATAAAAGAATTGACAAGGGAATCGGATATTCAAAAGAACGGTTGTATGGATATAATTGGCAGGAATCCAAAGAACCGCCTGCTTCAAAAGCGAAGGCAGGGCGTATGAGCAGAGAGAAAGAGGTTGCTTTGTATTTGGCATCGGATGAAATAACTGCTTGTTCAGAAATAAAACCATCAATTCGACAGTTAGTTTCGGTTGCGCAATTTAAATCAACAGAAAATATGCGGGTAATTGATTTTTCGAAATTAAAATATTCGGAGCCATTAGATATTAATGATGAAAAATATGATGCTGATGCACGCCAGTTTTTGCAAAAAGTGCTTGCCCTTTTTACTATACCAATTGACAATTCGAATGATTATTGTGTAACACAAAAAATAGCAGATCATTTTCGTGAAAAAGGTTATACAGGATTTATATATAGGAGTTTCTTTACAAATGGGAATAACTATACATTTTTTGATGATAGCATGAAATTTTTTGAGTGGATAGATAGCCGCGTACTTATCTATTATGCGACAGCCAGTCTGTTTGTTTCTATGGATGAATTGGAAGATTATAAAGATATTCGATATGTAGAGAGTGTAGAGCAGAATGTGAAAAGAGAAACCAAGGATATTTTGTTAAGAGAAATAAAGAGACGACAGATTTTTAAGGATCAAAGATGAAAAATATATAATAAAGGATAAAATATTGACCGGCAGATAGAAAACAAGCTCATTGCGTTCAAAGATTATGCAAAAGCCAAAGGCATTCAATGGGGATTTGTCCGTGATAAGGATAGCCGTCTTTATATCAATAATACAGAATTTGCCAAGAGTATGAACGATGAACATTGGGTGGCGCTTGGGGATGTGTTTTAGGAGGATATTTACAATTGGATAATTGGAATAACATATTGAATGAGGATATCTTGAAATCCAACATCAGTTTTGCTGCTCTATTCGTACTTCATTTTGAATGTTTAAAAGATTACATTATTACACAACCCAAAACTTTTTATAGTGATGTTGAAATCAAGAATGGGAAACTGTGCTGTGAAGAAACAGAAGAATATAAAAAGGAAGTGCGGGCATTAGAAAAAAATATAGAAAATGCTTCATTGCGCTGGTTTATAGATGCAGATGCCATTGCACAGGAAGATTATAATTTATATCAAGAATTGCGGGAAAGAAGAAATGATATAATGCATGAGCTTTTGAAAAATTTGAATAATGGTTTTGGTGAGGCGGATGCGAAATTGTATATAAGATTATTGGAATTATATCGAAAAATAGATAAATGGTGGATAAATGAAATTGAAATTCCCATATCGGGCGAGGTAATGCCGGATGAATATGATCCGGAACAGGTATCGGGCGGGCAGGCAATGATATTATCAATAATTAATGATATTATTTTTGATAATAACAAGGAGAGATATAAAACTCTCTTAGATGAATTAAAGAAATTGGGAATAGCTTGATATCAGATGAATATTAGTGAATACTTTAAATATTTATAGGAGCATAATATGCCGGAAAAAAAGGATTTAACATCTAGAAGATATACAATCAGCCAGTTAAAAACACATGAAATGTGCGATAGTATCATAGAACAGTTGGAAAAGGCGATTTCTTTAAAAGAAGATGGATTAATTTTAGAATCAGATGATGTGATGAATATGTTGTCATTGGAAGTTAAAAAAATAGTGGCACAATTTGATGAGCCTAAAGAGAAAACTGAAAATTTAAATTTGGATAAAAGCATATTGCCAAAGAGAGGAAAGTTTCTTGCTGAAAATGATAAAGTCGTATTAAGGGCAGTATCAGATGAAGACTATGAAAATTATATGGAAGTGTCTTATGAATGCTCTATTATGAGAAGCGCTTTTAAGGAAGATGCTTTTAAAAAAGATTTATGGGAATCATTTTTATCTGATACAGCCGCGAACTTTTCCATTTTTGACAAAGTAAGTGGAGAATATGTGGGTTACTGTGGAATAAAAAATATAAATGTAGAGAATTGGGAATTGGTAATAGAACTTTTAAAGAAATATAGGCATCGGGGATATGGATATCATGCGCTTGTAGTAATGTTAAATTCTTTAATGAAACTGACAGGAAAAACTACATATAGAAGCAGGGTTGATTCTGATAATTATGCATCGCAGAACCTTATGAAGAAAATCGGAGCGATACCTAACGGAATCAGCGAAATGTTTATTCATGGAAAAGATTTGAGCAAGTTTCAGGAAGAAAATAAAAATTTAATTGATGATAAATTAAGAAAATTGGCAAAGGAGTTTCATGTTGCTCCGATTGATTTGATAGGGCATGTGTTGGAGTTTCGTATTGACTGGAAGTCAACGAATTTATAGAATAAGATGCGCAGAAAGGAAGTAAATTATGAAATACTCGATAAGATTGGCAGTAAAAGATGATTACGATAAAATTGCGCGGCTTTACGAAAAGGCATTTGATCATAGAGAGGGTATAGTTGCAAAATATTATACAGGCTTTAATGAGTATTTGTCTTTTTTTGTTAATAAGAATAACGCATTTGCAGCGGAAGAAGATGATACGATTTGCGGTGCTGTATTGGTGTATAAAACACCTGACATGTTTTGTGGTCGCTCATTATACATTGAGTTTTTAGCTGTTTTGCCCGATTATCAAAATAAAGGCGTGGGCAGGGCATTGATTGAGTATGTCTGTGATGAGGCGAACAGAAGGGGAATCACAGAAGTTTCTATCCGTACTGCATGTTATAAAGATGCATATTTAATATATCGTCATATGGGTTTTCGAGATTCTCAAAGCGATTGTCGGTTTTTAACGATGAATTTGAAAAAGATGGATACAGATGTGGGCTAAGTATGGCTGCATTTTCTATTCGTATTGATTGAAGACCAATGGGTTTATAGAATAAGGAGAAGGCTTTTGAGTGACAAAAGAAATAACTTTATTGCAGGGAATGATCTTGCATTATATGGAGAAAAAATCGTTGTAAGTCCGCTGAATCAATCAAATGTAGAATGCTATTTGTCTACATATAAAAGGGCTTCTGCCTTTTCAAAAGTATATGAGATGATGCCCGATTTTTGGAAATTTCAATGTAATCGCATTAAAGATTATGCTGATGGAAAACAGGACAGCAAAGCGAGATATTTGATAGCTGATAAAATGTCATCTCAGGGAGTTGGATATATTGAATTAGACTATGGCGATTCGGAAATGCCGGAAGTAGATATTGCAATACTTGAGGAATATCAAAGAAAAGGGTATGGATTTGAAACTGCCAAGATACTGTTTTCAGATATATTTGAAAATGAATCAATAAAGTGTATTGTTTGGAATGCTTTTCGTTCAAATAAAGCAAGCTGTAGGATAGCTGAAAAGTTGGGCGGTAAGGGAGTAGAAAGGAAAAATCTGGTAGTGGAAGCTATGCAGGCAGCAGGATTAAAAGTAAATCCGGCAGATTATGATGAGGCTCCCGCGACAGTAGCATATGAGATTAGCAAAACAATATTTATGAACAAATTTTGTGACAGGAACTGTATGTAAGAAAAAGATTTGTTTATGGTATATAGAAGATGTATCAAACGAAATGTTTGCGTAGATTTAGCATATTTTTCATTTGATACATCTTTTTTTGTTACCGTTTTTGTAATTATATTATGGTTAGGGGTCAGGGGATATTTCCTCCTGCGTATATACGCAAGCAGTGCTTGCTGTTACGCCCTGTGTCATGACACAGGCAGTGCTTGCTATTCCGGAAATGGAATGCGAGCGGATTTTTGTCTGCATGGACAGAATGCCCAAAACCAACAGGGGCATTGCCGCCCGATTACGGCAGAAATTTTTTGAAACATATTTAGCAAATAGTAAGGTTTTTTGCCTATTTACCTTATACAATTATTTTGGGGTTGAACGGAAGGAAAGAACCTCTTTTGAAAACTGAATATTGAACGACATACAGGACGTGAGGATATGTGTAGCCACTATGTAGGTGCGCCATGATACGCCTGCTCCGATGATTTCGGAGTGAACGTGAAGGAATGGAAAACAATCTATAGAAGCAAAGGTGTGTAGCGATAAAAATCTGACAAAATGCACAGCAGTTGTGCGGGGCGATGAGGCATATCTGTGATAATGATACTTCTGAATTTAACGATTAAAATTCAGTCATATAATGACGGTGCAATTCCGATGTGGGCAGCGTAATGACCTGCCACTTGTATGTGATTTATTTGATTAAGGAATGAGGAAAGTGACAGGGAATTTGTAATCTTTTTTTGTGTATCAAAACAGCGTAAGGGCAGTTATAAACGTAACAGTTTATAGCTGTCCTTTTTGCGTTCATATGGAGGAAATGCTTATGGTTGATGAATGGAGCGGATTGGCGGATATGCTTGCAAATTTGATTGAAAAATATGCGTCAGATTTAGATATAGATAATATACCCGATATAACAGGAGATAAACATGCGAAAGACGATAGAAATAAAGCAGAAGAATTGTCAAAAAATTGAAGGATGTATCTTGCTAATAATGATTACAAAAGATATAATAAACATGATAAGAGTGTCCAAACTATTGCTGGAGAAAATACCAAATAACGAGGTGACTATGGATTATAGAGAAGAAGAAATTGGAAAATCAAATATGATAATTTATACAACAGAAGACGGCTTATCAAAGATTGATACGATCTTCGATGGCGATACGGTCTGGCTGTCAAAGGCGCAAATGGCGGAGTTATTCCAGAGAGACCGCTCTGTAATTTCAAAACACATAAAAAATATATTTGAAGAAGGCGAGCTTTCCAGAGAAGGTAATGTGCAAATTTTGCACATTGCAAATTCTGATAAGCCCGTAGAATTTTATAATCTCGATGTAATCATTTCTGTCGGTTATCGTGTGAAATCAAAACGAGGCACGCAGTTCAGGATATGGGCAACCGGAATTTTGAAAGAGTATATGCGTAAAGGCTTTGCGCTGGACGATGAACGTCTGAAAAATTTAGGCGGCGGTGGATATTTTAAGGAACTGCTTGAACGGATCAGGGATATTCGTGCGTCAGAAAAGGTGTTTTACAGGCAGGTATTGGAGATTTACGCTACCAGCATTGACTATGACTCGAAAGCTGAAATATCCATTCTGTTTTTTCAGAAAGTTCAGAACAAAATTCATTATGCCATTCATGGGAAGACGGCGGCGGAAGTTATTTATACAAGGGCGGATGCGGAAAAGGAATTTATGGGGCTTACCACGTTCGCAGGAAACCAGCCGACGTTGCGGGAGGCTGTCATTGCCAAGAACTATCTGAATGAAAAAGAACTTCGTGCAATGGGGCAGCTTGTGTCGGGATATTTGGATTTTGCAGAACGTCAGGCAGAGCGGGGACAGGCTATGACCATGAAAGATTGGGCGAAACACTTAGACCGGATTCTAACAATGAGCGGCGAACAGTTATTGCCGGGAAATGGGAGTGTGACGCATAAGCAGGCGGTGGAAAAAGCAACCGGAGAATATAAGAAATATAAACAGCGTACTTTAAGTGATGTGGAACAAGATTATTTGAACTCGATAAAAATACTGGGTAAAAAGGCGGATAAAGAATAAAACTTGTAGATTTATAAAAGAATGTGGTTATCAAAATGTAAAAGTGCAACGGGCGTTGCACAAATGGAGAATATATGGACAGAGGAAGAATTGTTCTGTCGGCAGTTGCCGAGATTGAGCGGGAAAATATCCGTGTCCAAACGATGGAGGGGCGTATTCAGAAAGCCCGTGAGGGAAAATGGAACGGCGGGTTTGCGCCATATGATTATCAGTTGATAGACTGTAAACTTCAGATTAACGAGGAAGAAACAGAAGCGATCAGAGTAATCTTTGACCAGTATGTACATACGGATATTGGCGCTAATGGTGTGGCAAAATACCTTGAGAAATATCGTATAATTCAGGACAGATTGTTTATGTCTGACTATGACAGATACTTGCTGGAGTTAGAAGAAAAAGCAAAGAAATAGATAAAGACAAGCAAATCTGAGAATTAAGGAGAATGTGAGTATATGGCCTTTGATTTCAAAAAAGAATACAAAGAATTTTATATGCCAAAGAATAAACCGGAGATTGTAAATGTTCCGAAGGCTAACTATGTAGCTGTTAGAGGTAAAGGCAATCCAAACGAAGAAGGCGGTGCATATCAGCAAGCCATAAGTGTTTTATATGCTGTTGCATACACTCTGAAAATGCTCGTAAAAATAGCAAAGACATTCAGCCTATCGTATCGAGCCACACAGAATGTGTGGTGGAAATGCAAAGGAAACATATCTAGAAATCCTTTATTTTCGGCAGCTTTATAAGCATTTTGTGTTCGTTGGAAGATGAAGAGGGGAATAGGAATAAGAGGATGGAGAGGTACTTTGAGGTTTCGGCGGTGGTCGATGTGGGGTGTGGGGATACAAAAGAATCTGTTTATTTAACCTGTCGGAAATTCCGACAGGTTCGAAAGGAAGGAACCTGCGAGGTATCACGGGAAATGGAATGTAAAAGAGCGCTTGATACAGCATCTTCGTGATTATCAGTCTGAAAAAGAGAAATATGAATGGAAAATTTTCTTATGAAAATTTTGAGATAAGAGTGAAGACTAATTCCCTCAAAGGGCGATCAGGAGGAAACCTGGTATATGCCGCGTTTGACACAGGACGCTTGGCAGGAAACATATGGGAGTCAGTCTCCGTGATCGTTGTCAAAGAAACTCACTGGCATAGTCAGGCAGGAAAGGAGCTGCGCATGATATTGAGCGTAAGCAGGAGAACAGACGTCCCTAACTACTATTCCGATTGGTTTATAAACAGGGTCAAAGAGGGTTGTCTATATGTGCGCAACCCCATGAATTCTCATCAGATAAGCAGAATACACTGTTCGCCGGAGGCGGTGGACTGTATAGTGTTCTGGACAAAAAATCCTGCCAATATGTTGGACAAGCTGGACAGCCTGGGGGATTACATATACTATTTTCAGTTCACACTCACAGGGTACGGCAGAGATATGGAACCGAATCTGCCGGATAAAAGAGCAAAGCTGATTCCCACATTCCGGAAACTGTCCGAAAAAATAGGAACGGAGAGAGTGATATGGAGATATGATCCGATCCTGTTAAGTCCAAGATATACGATGGATTACCACTTAAAAGCCTTTGCGGAGATCGCGGATAACCTAACAGGGTACACGGAAAGGGTAGTCATCAGTTTTATCGATCTGTATGCCAAAACACAGCGTAACGCCAGAGAACTTGCGATCAGGCAGCCGACAAATGAAGAAATGAATGATCTGGCGGCGCGAATGGCCCGAATCGCCGCAGAGCACAATTTAAGAATCGAAACCTGCGCGGAACAGATTGGCCTGGAGGCGGCGGGCGTCTCCCATGGCAGCTGTATAGACAAAAAGCTGATCGAGAGATTGACAGGCTGTAAGATAAGCGGTGAAAAGGACAAAAACCAGAGAAAAGAATGCGGATGCCTTGAAAGCGTTGAGGTGGGAACATATAATACCTGCTTAAACGGCTGCAAATATTGTTATGCCAACCATAATGCGGCGCAGGTAAAGGAGAGGGCAGGGCAGTATGACCCGAATGCTCCGTTGCTATGCGGCAGCATTGATCCCGGCGATAAGATCACGGACAGAAAGGTGAAGTCATTAAGAGATACGCAATGTAGCCTTTTTGACTAGAGAGCCCGAATATACAGGAGGTACATTATGAGAAGAATATTTGAGCAGCGGGGGAATTATAATGTGGCAACTTACGTGATAGACATTACTCCCGCAATGAAAAACGATGCACTTACTTTTGCCAGAGACATCATACTCTCGGACAATCAGTATTCCAGATTGCTGCCCGAAGAGATTCAGGCGTCTCCTGACGTAGAGAACCGGCAGAAAATAGAGATCCAGCGCACCTACATGGGAAAGCTGGGAGAGCTTGCCTTTTACCAATTTCTTGTGGAAAATGGGAAAAATGTTAATATTGATGGTATGTTTGACATCTATGAAGGCCAGCAAAATGTAGATTCCTTTGATTTCTTAACCCGGGACGGACACACGGTTGACGTAAAGACAGGTTTTCGTTCTATACATACGCGTCTGCTGGTCAATACAGAGCAGTTTGACAGGCATCCCAAGCATTATTATGTAGCCGTGAAAATCGATGCGGACGATGTTGACTCCGGGAAAAAGCTGGTGGACTGGCAGAATATCCCCAAGGCCCGCATAATGGGCTATGCCGAGTATGATTTTCTGAAAAGAAATGCTCCTATACACGATTTTGGAGAGGGTCCTGCCAGGTGGAGATATTATGGCCAACTGTTGGGAATAGACAGACTCCTCAAGGAGTTCTAAGTGCCCGGTTCCCATACGATCTACAGTGAAACACAAGTCTCTTTGTCCTCAGATCCGGGGCAGGGGAGTACTACAGGTATGTATTGGCGAGACCGTATACTCTGCCGAAAACCCTCCCTTGATTGCAAAATATGAGAGTCGTTTACAAAACGGAAGGGTCGGACGGTTATCGACCGAGAGGACCTTCGGATTGAACGCCGAGGGTCTTTTTTTGTAGATTTTATAGGGATCTCCAAAAAGATATTGGGAATCAATCAAAAATATGATACAATATCCCCAGAGCAGCGCATGGCCGCAGAGTGTTTAGACCAAGGCAAGCATGTACAGTACAGCAAAAATCAAGAATCCGGAGCAGCGCCAACATGCCAACTGAAATACTATTAGACGCATTGCGTATTACCAATAGATACATAACACAACATTATACCGGAAGTCAGCGAAAAGTGATATATACCGAGTTGCGTATTCTGACAGACGGCATGGAAATGCCGGATAACCCCGGCAATTACCGATTTACAGACAATTCCTATGAAGAAATTCAGCTCGCCCTGGCCTGTCTGAATGAAAAGGAGTCTATCAGGAAAAATAAAGGAGTCTATTACACTCCTTCGGATATCGTGCAGTTCATCCTGACAAACAGTGTGAAAATGGGCTGCGTCAAGCGCAGGCCGGACAGTCTTTCCGATATGGATCTGGGCGGCGTGCCTCACAGTGCTTTCTGCTATCGAAAAACCGTCTACGACCCCACCTGCGGCACAGGGGTATTTTTGGTGGCGGCCCTGGAGATGAAACTGGACATGCTGGCCCGGCATCAGGTGAACGCTACCCGCAGCAGGATACGGCAGATCGTGACTACGATACAGGGAAACGATCTAAACGGCGATTCCGTAGCCATAACCAAGCTGCGCCTGTTTCTCTGCGTGTTGCACCGTTATGGGGCGGCAAAGGCAAGAGGAGTGGCACAGCTGTTGAACGCCTGCTTTACGGTATGTGACTTCGTGACCGATGCGCCGGATGCAGGCGTACGATATGACGTCATTATCGGAAATCCCCCCTATGTGGAGGATACAAAAAGCGAGTCCATACCGGAAGAAAAGTATGGGAATATCTATGCCAATGTGCTGGAAAACGCCGCGCTACGTCTGAAACCCGGCGGCGTTATGGGATTTATCATTCCGTTGTCCTATATATCCACGCCGCGGATGGAGAAGATACGGAATGTGCTTTACCGTTATCTTCCGGAACAGTACATACTGAGTTTTTCCGACAGGCCGGATTGTCTGTTCGCCTCTGTGCATCAGAAACTGTGCGTTCTGTTTGGGAGAAACACCGGGAATAAAAAAACTGCGCGCAAGGCTATCTACACCGGGAACTACCGGTATTGGTACCGGGAGGAGCGCCGGGAATTGTTCCGCACTATTGAGGTAGTTAAAAACGGCTTTGGAACTGAAAACTATATTCCCAAACTGGGGAATGAGATGGATATCTGCATCTACAAAAAACTTACGGCGAAACGTACGCCATTGATGAAGCTGCTGCAGGGGGGCGAAAGCAATGTATACTTGAACATGCGGGCGGCATTTTGGATCAAAGCATTTTTGGGCGTGCATTCGGGAGCCGAGTACAGGGCCTTCGGATGCCGGGATGAGTCACGGGCAAATTTTGCTCTGTGCCTGCTGAACTCCTCGTTGTTTTGGTGGTACTGGATCTGCGCCTCAGACTGCTGGCATATTACCCGGAAAGAATTGGAGGGCTTTAAAGTTCCCCGGTTACAGGATTACGAGGATGTGAACATACTGGCGGCGGCGCTGGAAAGGCGTCTGGAGGAGACTAAGGTCTATGTGGGAACCAAACAGACCGAGTACGAGTACAAGCACAGGGACTGCGTGGAGGAGATCCATAGGATCGACGATTATGTGAACGCGTTGTATGGGCTTGACGAGGAGGAGAGCCTTTATATCAAGAATTTTGCGTACCGCTACAGGATAAGCGGGGGAGTGGAAGATGAATGTAATTGATTTGTTCTCCGGGTGCGGGGGATTGTCTCTCGGCTTTCGGCAGGCGGGCTGCGATGTGACAAGAGCCGTTGAGTTTGACCCCGGCATAGCGGCGACCTATACGAAAAATCACCCGGAGACGCATATGATCGTGGACGATATACGTAATATTGACGTTACGGGTGTGTTTCGGGCGGGCGATGCGGATGTGGTCATCGGAGGCCCTCCCTGCCAGGGCTTTTCCATGGCGGGGGCAAGGATCAGGGGAGGATTTATCGATGACCCCAGAAACTACCTGTTCAGGCATTATTTCAATGTGGTGAGTACGGTTGGGCCTTCTGTCTTTGTCATGGAGAATGTGAAGGGCATTACCACTATGCAGGGTGGCAGAATATTCAAGGAGATATTGGCAACCTTCTCTGACCCGGAGCTGTCAGGCGGCAGGCCCTACCATGTGTATCCCAAACTGGTCAGAGCCGTCTGCTTTGGAGTTCCGCAAAAAAGGGAGCGCATGATACTCATAGGGACCGATCGGGAAATAGGGGACATGGATGCCCTGTGGAGGGAGACGCAGGAGGATATCCGCAGGGAACATCCCCATTATTTTGACCCTGTGACAGTCAGGGACGCCATCGGTAATCTGGGGGCGACCTCAGCCGATGGCAGAGTGGTGAATCCGGTTCCCCAGACGCAGTATCAACGCTACCTGGCATGTGGCAGCGAATATATCATGAACCATACACGGACAAGGCATTCTCCCGTTGCCACCGACAGAATGCACCGGGTGGCCAGCGGGGAGAATTTTACGGTGCTGGAGGAGAATATCAGATCTGTACACAGCGGCGCTTACGGGCGGCTCAGCTGGGAGGAGCAGGCTCCTACGATCACCACCAGATTTGATACCCCGGCGGGAGGACGTTTCATACATCCGGCGGAAGACAGGACGCTGTCGCCCCGGGAGGCGGCCCGTATCCAGAGCTTTCCCGACGACTTTGTTTTCTGCGGAACGAAGACTTCCATATGTAAGCAGATCGGAAATGCCGTCCCGCCGAAGATTTCTTATTTTCTGGCCCGCCTGGTTGAAAAGATATTACAGGAAAATGTGCTGTAGTTGGATTCCGACCCTGTGGTGCGGGTTTTTCCTCCGTGTCCCGGGCGGCTACGCTACTCACGGAATTTGGATGCCACATATGCAACAACTGATTAGGGGGAGGGTATTTCATGAGAACTCTATATGTGTCAGACTTAGACGGAACTCTGCTGCAAAGCAATGCAAGGACTTCGCCGTATACCAATAATACCGTCAACGCGCTCATAGAGAAGGGCATGCTGTTTTCCTACGCCACCGCCAGGTCGTATCTCACGGCCCGTAAGGTCACGGCAGGGCTGCGGACGGATATCCCTCTGGTGGTCTATAACGGTGCGGCGCTGGTGGACGGCAGGGACGGAACGCCCATGCTCAAGAACTTTTTCGGGCCGGAGATAGGGGAAGTGCTGGGTGATCTATTTGCCAATGACATATATCCCATAGTCTATTCTTATCTGGAAGGGCGGGAGGTATTTTCCTTTATTCCGGCCCGATGCACTCCGGGCATGGAGACTTTTATAGCCAGCAGAAAGGGAGATCCGCGTACCCATCCGGTGGAAGATGCGGCCGGGCTGTGCGAAGGAGAGATTTTTTACCTGACCTGCATTGACGGACAGGAAAAGCTGGAACCTTTTTATGAAAAATATAAGGACAGCTACCACTGTGTATTGCAGACAGAGCTGTATACCGGGGAGCATTGGCTGGAGATCATGCCTCTGGCAGCGTCAAAATCCCGCGCCATAGAACAGCTTAAAAAGCAGCTGGGGTGTGAACGGCTGGTGGTGTTCGGGGACGGCAGGAACGATATGGATATGTTTCAGGCGGCGGACGAGTGTTATGCGGTGGAGAATGCGGTTCCTGAGCTGAAGGCCATGGCAACTGCCGTCATCGGCTCCAACGACAGTGACGGCGTGGCAAGATGGCTGGAGGAACATTATCCCAGGTAGGCTTTTAACAGTGCGAAAGTATTGGCCACACCGTCCCTGTGGGAACGCTCATAGCCGTGGGAGGCGTAGACCCCCGGGCCGATGAGTCCGTGGCGGGCATCCGCGCCGGCATCCAGAGCGGCGTCCGCGTCGGAGCCATAGTGAGGGTATACATCCGTGGCATAGTCGATGCCTCCCTCTTTTGCAGCCTGTATCAGGGAGCGCAATGTCTCAAAGTGATAGGGGCCATGGCTGTCCTTGACACAGATGGATACCTGGCGCTCGGTGCATTCCAGGCCGCCGCCCACACAGCCCATATCCACAGACAAAACCTCTTCCACATCCTCCGGCACGGAACCGCATGCCCCGTGTCCCACCTCCTCAAACACGGTGATATGTTGATAGACCTTGCGGGACAGATCTGGGTTCTCTTCTTTTACATAGCGGGCGTATCCCAGCAGGATGGCGGTGCTCAGCTTGTCGTCCAGAAAGCGGCTCTTGATATATCCCGATTCGGTGATCCGGGTGCGGGGGTCCATACATACATAGCTGCCGTTGCAGATACCCAGAGCCAACACATCTTCTTTGGAGCTGACAGGCTCATCCAGCAGCAGTTCAACGGTATCAAAACTGCGGTCTGTCTCCTGATATTTCCCGTTGACGTGCAGGGAAGCGTCCATGAGTTGCACCGTGCCCTCATAACTGCGTCCGTCCAGAGTGTGGATCACACAGTTTTCCGTCTCCACATTGTTGGCGTTGAGCCCGCCCAAGGGTGTCAGGCGCAGGCGGCCGTTGTCCTTGACTTCCGCTACCATGGCTCCCAGCGTGTCCACATGGGCCATCACCAGCACCGCGTTGCCGCTGCCGCCCAGATCAGCCAGCACGCCGCCCTTTTTGGTCTGTGTGACTGTATAGCCCAGACGCTGGTACTCGGCAACCAGATATTCACGCACCTGTCCGGTATAGCCTGTGGGGCTGTCGATGGCCAGCAGGTTTTGCAGCTGTTCCAGAATGTAGTCCATATACCTGTCGCATATTTTTTGTGTGTTTTCGTTCATTGGGATTCCTCCATTTTTAAAGTTTTGCAAATCAGTGCCCAAATCCGGAGCCGATCCCCCGGCTGCTTTTGATGTCCGAACATCCGCGGTTTCGCCGTCTGGGGATATGCGGTTTTAATCGATTCTCTTGATATTATAGCAGAAACAGAACCAAAATTACAGAGAAAAATGGCATCTCATGGATACAGTGCCAACGGGGAAAGCGGTATCAAGGCAGATAAATGTATTTGACTGACTTTCTGTTGGGTATGCAGCAACCGGTTTAGACAACTGACGTTAAATTGAATTGCAAAAGATGGATTTGACAGAATTTTCTAACAAAATGGTTTTCATTTCCAAACAAGTATGTTATAATATCATGCATATGGAATCAAAAGGATTCTAAAAAATTTTAGGAGGGAAACAGATATGATGAGTACTTTAACAAATTTTCTCAGCAGCATTGTGGGCGGGGTAGCCTCCATCGTTGTTGCTGCGCTGATCTTGGTGGTTGCCTTTGTGGTGGCCTCCATCGTGAAGTCTCTGGTGCTGAAACTGATCGACAAGACCAAACTGAAGGATGTTCTGGCCAAGATTGACACGGAGGACAAGCCCGGCGGCTCCAGAGAGTTTGTCGGCAAGCTGGTATATCTGCTGGTATTTTTGCTGTTTGTGCCCGGAATCTTTTCCGCGCTGGGCCTGGGCAGTGTGATGGCTCCCATCAACAACGTGCTGAATACCATCTGGGGCTATGTGCCCAATCTGGTGGCCGCAGCCATCGTTCTCATGGTGGGCAGTCTGGTCGCCAAGCTGGTGCGTCAGTTGCTGGTGCCCGTTTTTGACAAGCTGAATGTGAACAAATTGCAGGAGAAGGCCGGTATCGAGGTAAAGAACGCGGACAGGCTTTCCAACACTCTGGCTTACATCGTGTATGTGCTGATCCTGATCCCCACTGTGATCATGGCTCTGAACGTGCTGAATATCACGGTGATCTCCGTACCTGCCGTGAGCATGCTTAACAGCGTGATCGGCTTTATCCCGAATATTGTCATCGGTCTGGTCATCATCGTGATCGGCTGCATGATCGGTAAGCTGGTGGGACAGATCGTGACCAAGCTGATCGCCTCCGCCGGTCTGGATGCCAAGCTGCAGGGACTGCTGGATGAGAAAGCCCAGAAGTTCGTGCTGTCCAAGGTGACCGGCAGCGTGGTGTACGCGGTGATCGTGATCTTCTTTGTGGTGGAAGGTCTGAATGTGCTGAAACTGGATGTGCTGACCAATGTGGGCACCTTTATCATCGCCTATATGCCTAACGTGCTGGCAGCTGTACTGATCCTGGCAGCCACCATGATCGTCAGCTCCATGGTTGAGAAGGCGCTGCGCAAGAACGGCATGAGCACTTACGCCGTGGTGGCTAAAGTGGCTATCATCGTGGTGGGTGTATTCATGATCCTGAGTCAGCTTGGTATCGCTACCGCCATTGTGAACGATGCGTTCATCCTGCTGGTTGCCGCTGTTGCTGTTGCCTTTGCCATCGCTTTCGGTATCGGCGGTAAGGAGTTCGCGGCCAAGACGCTGAAAAAGCTGGAAGAGAAAAAAGAAGACAAGGCTGAGTAAGGGCCTGCGTGGGAACTGGATAAAGCAATGATTAAAAGAGAGCCGTTTCATCAAGGAATCTTGATGCAGACGGCTCTCTTTTGGGGAGGAAACATAGGATTTTAGTTGTACTTAGGCGGATGCTTTTTAATACAAGCTGTGGTAGAATATATAAAATGCGACTCGAAGGCAGTGTGACTATTAGGGGAGAGGACAAATGGGTGTTTCCGCCAAAGAGCCATTGATGAGCATCACACCCCGGGATGTGAGGATGATCGTGGAATGGGCGGTAGATGAAAGAGACGCCGTTCCCACAGGATCTAGGCCGGGCTGACAAAATGCGAGGGAATGATCATGAAGATTGAACGTCTATACGCAATTACCGTATATCTGCTGAATCACGGCAGAACATCGGCGGCTAAGCTGGCCAGGCACTTTGAGGTGTCGCTGCGGACCGTGCAGCGGGACATGGACTCGCTGTGTCAGGCAGGGATACCGATCATCGCCATTGGCGGAGCGGCAGGAGGGTATGAGATATCGGATCGTTTTGTCATGGACAGAGGGTTTGCCACTACTGACGACTATTCCTATATACAGACGGCGCTGCGGGGGCTTGTGTCGGCCACCGAGGACCAGAAAGCAAAAAATGTATTGGAAAAGTTTTCTCATGCATCCGATTCCGGAGAAAACGGCATGATCCTGGATTTTTCGGCGCTACAGGAGATAGACAGGGAGCTGCTGCGGACTTTGCAGACGGCAGCCCTGGAAAAACGTACGGTGGAATTTACCTATACCAACAACAATCTGGAAACCCGCACCCATACCGTGGAGCCGGTGGCCGTCATATACAGGTGGTACGCCTGGTATCTTCTGGCTTATTCCCGGTACAAACAGGATTACCGGACTTACAAGCTGGTGCGGATGAGCGATTTAAAGGTTACGGACCAGCCCTTTGAGCGGGAGCATAAGTCTGCCGCCGATATCCTGCGGGAGACGGAGGGCAGTGACTCCCGCAGGTATACGGAGATCACGGTCAAATGTAAGGCGGCGGCAAAGGCGAGGGTAAAAGAATATCTAAAAGGCTGTGTCACCCGGGAGTTTCCGGACGGCAGCGCATTGATGAAAGCCACGGTGGTGGAAAACGAGCAGTTCTGGCTGGGAACTCTGTTGTCTCTGGGGGATGGGGTGGAGGTGATCGCCCCGGAAGAGATTCGGGTACGGTTGCTGGAGTCAGCGGAAAAAATAGTTTCCCTGTATGGGAAAGTATGACATACCGTTGTCGTATATACCATGTTACACTGTAAAAAACCGCCTGCGGAACGTAAGAGTGCTCCGGGCAGTTTTGAACCCAATAACAGGAAACGGCTGGCCAGGGCCGGAAAAGAGCGCTGGCAGGGCGTTTGCTACATCAAAAAACAGTAGGAGGTATCAACATGGTAAGCCCATACGACAAATGTCCCATTCTGGAAAATGATAATTACATGCTGCGGCTGGTGGAGGCCGTGGACGCGCCTGACCTGCTGCGGGTGTATTCCGATGAAAAAGCGGTTCCTTTTTTCAACGGTGACAACTGTAACGGCGATGATTTTCACTACACAACTCTGGAGCGCGTGCAGAGCGCTATTGAGTTCTGGCTCAGGGCCTATATGGGCAGGGGATTCGTGCGCTGGGCCATCGTGGACAGGCACACGGGGGAGGCCATAGGCACTATCGAGCTTTTCAACCGCAGGGCGTTGGATGGACAAAAGCCCCGGGATTATTTTAACGAATGCGGGCTGTTGAGACTGGATATAAGGAGTGATTATGAGGAGACGGAAAAGATTAAAGAGATACTTTCCCTGATCGTGCCCCCGGCTTTTGAACTCTTTGTCTGCCAGATGATTGCCACAAAGATTCCTCCTGCCGCCACTGAGCGGAAAAAAGCTGCGGAGCAGATGGGCTTTAAACTCTCGGAGGAAAAACTTATCGGCGGAGAAGACGATAAGGTCTACGGGGATTACTATGTTTTGCTGAAATGAGCCCCCGTGGTACACAGTGAGCCATTCATTTCCCCGCTGGGCATATTTGCGGAATATCTAACCCGCCCGGCATTGACCAAATGTCCGCGGGGGCGTGGCGTCCGGCTGTTTTGCCGTGGGAAAACGTAAGGAGAACATAATGTGTGATATATATATGACCAAGACGGAGGCCCGGAGATTTATCCTGTATAAGCAGGGGCTCCCTCGCTGAAAACTAAGGAGCGGAACGAGATATTTGCCGGGCTTTTGGCCAAGGGGCGCATTCTGCCTGTCAAGGTGGAAGGGATTGCCCACACGCTGTACTGCCTGTCGGAGGATGGGTACATTGCCAAATATATCCGGGAGAATGTTTTCACCAGGCAGCGCTGCGAGTTTATCGCACCGCTGGACAATATGATGTGGGACCGCAACCTGATCAAAGAGATCTTTGACTTTGCCTACAAGTGGGAGATCTATACACCTCAGGTTCAGCGTAAGTACGGTTATTATGTGCTGCCGATCCTGTTTGGCGATCGGCTGGCAGGGCGGATTGAAATGACTTATGACAGGAAAAACAGGCAGCTGAACGTTCACCATATCTGGTACGAACCGGGTGTGAGAGTGACGAAAAAGCTGGAGAGCGGAATAAAGTCCGCGTTGAAACACTTTGAAACGTTTAACGGGAGCTGAGTATTGTTATTGACTCTGCCGTTGGGGAACAGTGTATACTACACTTAACCTAAACAAGGAGGACAAATAGCATGAACGAATTGATCAAGATCAGAGACATGACAAACAGGTACGATCTGTCGGCCCGCACTCTCAGGTATTATGAGGATATGGGGCTGATAAATAGCGTCCGCAGAGAGGATTATGCTTACAGGCTGTATGATCAGGACAATGTAAAGCGGCTGGAGCAGATTTTGATTCTGCGGAAACTCAATATAAGTATTAAAGATATTCAGCGTATTTTTAATACTCCCGGCTCCCAGACCGTCCTGGAGGTGCTGGGCAAAAAGGTTGGCGACATCGATGAGGAAATATCCCTTCTGCATGAACTGAAAACTATCGTGCTGGAGTTTATTCGGCAGATCGAACTGGCTGATTTTGGCAGAGATTCAGACGTAAAACTTTTATATGAAAAGGCCAGGGAAATCAAGGCGCAGATTGTGAATGTAAATTACAACGGCAATCCGTCCACGGTAAACCGTCTGCTGGAGGTCACGGAGAGATTGGACGGCAAGATACCGGATATCATGATTGTCAGAATCCCCGGATTCAGAGCGGTAACGTCCGGTCAGGTCTCATTTGAGGAACTCTTTGGCGGAGATTTTGAACCCTGGCAGGAGTCCCATAACCATCTGTTCAAGCCTGTCATCTTTGACGCTGCCGATTTTCTGTGTGAGAAGGACGGTATAGTACAGTGGATATGGGCGCTCAAGGATAATGTTACAGGAGCAGACGTGGCTCCCTATGAGATCATCGAATTTCCCGGGGGCCTGTACGCGGCTGCGGTCAGCGTGGACGGCGACGGTGAAAGTAATAACAGAGTGAGAAACAAGATGGAGAGATGGCTTGAAGGAACCAATTTTGTCATGGACAAAGACAGAGGACTGATGGGACATATGATCTATGTGGACGATGAGATAAAAGAGGGCCTTGGATATCATCAGATGAATCTCTATGCGCCCATTAAGTTAAAGGATTCCCCTAAACCGGCATAGGAACGCCGCGATCTTCCGGGAGGTAAGGATGTACCTTCAGAGCCCATAACCCTGGCGCAGGGGAGTTTATTTTATGGGAAAGATTATCCCTTTTGGTCAAAATATGACATGACATATGAACCGGATTCTGATATAATAGCACTAAAGCATGTGGTAGCAGGATGCGGTATGGAGAGAACAGGAGCGATAGTATGCCAAAGACAGAATATCCGGCGGGAAGGCTGGAGCAGATTGATTTTGTAATTATTTTTTCACGGTATCAAGGGAAATGGATTTATTGCTGGCATAAGCGCAGGGGAAGTTTTGAACATCCCGGAGGGCATGTGGAGCCGCATGAGACGGCTATGGAGGCGGCAAAGAGAGAATTATATGAGGAGACAGGAATCATTGACGCTGAGCTGTTGCCGCTCTGGGACTACGAGTATATATGGGAAGACGGGAAGGGAAGTAATACCGGACGGGTCTATTATGCGAAGGTGAACGCGCTGGGACAACTGCCCGAGAGCGAGATGGAGCGCATAGAGCTGTTTGACGATGTCCCTGAAAATTATACCTATGACAGAGCCGAAGAAATGCGTGATCTGGAGATGATTGAGAGGATGTTGCAGGCTTACGGGGATATTCTCTGAGTCTTTGCGCATACGGAAAGAGGTGTATGATGACGACGTTTTATTTTGTGAGACATGGGGAACCGGACTATCAGAGTGTGGGAGACTGGAGCGGTATACCTTTTGGAAAGGCATTTGCAGGGCTTACCCGGGCGGGGGAATCGCAGATCCGGTCCGCCGCGCTGCTGTTGGAGAAGGAGCGGCCCCAGATCATTATTTCCTCTCCCTATACAAGGGCTTTGCAGAGCGCGGCGATCCTGTCCCGTGAGCTTGGTATCCCTCTCTGGGTAGAGCGTGACCTGCACGAGTGGGAATCCGACAGGACCCATACGGTCAGGGATGAACAGGAATTGTTGCGATTGTGTCAGGAACACGATGCCTGTGACGGTATCCATCCCGCCGGGAGCGAAAAGCTATGGGAGAGCCGGCAGCAGGTCAGGGACAGGGTATGGAAAGTGCTTGAGAGATATCTGGACTATGAAAGGGTCATAGTGGCCGGTCATGCCATGATGATGCAGGATGTCACTGAGGAATACCGCGTTATTGATTATGGCGAGATCATTAAATGGAATCAAAAATAAAGAATTGATAAATTCTATGTAAAGTGCCTTGTCATACGGACAAAAGGGCAATATAATAATCGGGAAATCAGCCCCGATTATTTTTTATGGCTAAATGGGTAAATGCGGATAAGGCGCAGGGCATATACTGTGAAAAACGTATGCTTATACGGCTGGAGCGGGATATGTGGAAAACAGGGAGCGGATATGGCTAGAGATAATGACAGAGAAAACCTGACGGAGATGGAACAGATACACAGAGGACTGGAGGCATTTCTGGAAAAAGAGGTTTATGAGGAATACGGGGACGGACCTGATGCTGGGCCGGAGATATACGGACCTGATGCGGATCGGGACGGATATGAGTATGGAGACGAAGTGTACGGGGATGGAGAATATGGGAATGAGGTGTATGGGGATGGAGAATATGGGAACGAGGTGTATGGGGATGGAGAATATGGGAACGAGGTGTATGGGGATGGAGAATATGGGAACGAGGTATATGGGAACGAAGAATATGAGGACCAAGAGTATGGGAATGGTGAATATGAGGACGAGGTATATGAGGGCGATGAATATGAAGACGAGGAGCCGGTGAGAGGAGCCATGGGAAGGCAGGGTATGCTCCAAGCCGAGGGTGGCGGAAAAGTCCGGAACGCGCAGATGCAAAGCGGCGGAAAAGGCCGGAACGTGCAGAAGCAGAGCGGAGGAAAAGGCCGGAACGCGCAGAAGCAGAGCGGAGGAAAAGGCCGGAACGCACAGACACAGAGCGGAGGAAAAGGCCGGAACGCACAGACACAGAGCGGAGGAAAAGGCCGGAATGCGCAGACACAGAGCGGCGGAAAAGGCCGGAATGCGCAGACGCAGAGCGGCGAAAAAGGCCGGGGTGTGCAGTCTCAGGCTGGCGGGAAGGGCCGGGGAACGCAGTCACGGGCCAGCGGCAAGAACCGAACCCCCATGAGTCCGGGAAACGGCCGTGAACAACCCGCCAAAAAGAAAAAGCATAAGATCCTCCGGCGTTTTCTGACCGTGGTTCTGGTGCTTTTGTTGGCGGTGACAGCGCTGTGGTATGTATCGGTGTCCTATCTGTACAACAAGGTGGAGTACACCCCCACGGATATTCTGGCAGACGAGCCGATGAAGGAGGAGGGTGTCACCAACATCCTGCTGATCGGAAACGATTCCCGTGAGAACGGGGGAGACGGGCGTTCCGACGCCATGATCCTGGTCTCTATCAGCAACCGGACTCAGACCATCTATCTGACTTCCCTGCTGCGGGATATCTATGTGGAGATTCCGGGGCATGAGAGTAACAGGCTGAATGCGGCCTATGCCTTTGGCGGTCCGGAGCTGCTCCTGGAGACGATCAAGCAGAATTTTGACATTGAGGTAAACCGGTATGTACAGGTAAATTTCCAGGCGTTCGCCAATCTGATAGACGCGGTGGGCGGCGTGGAGCTGGAACTGACCAATGAAGAGGTTAAGCTGGTCAACGCCTATCTGAATGAATACAACATGCTGGAGAACCGTCCTATGAACACGGATTACCTGCCGGAGGATGCCAGCGGTTTGCTGCATTTAAACGGCCCCCAGGCTCTGGCTTACAGCCGCAACCGGTATATCGGCAGCGACTTCGGCCGTACCCAGCGCCAGCGCAAGATCCTGGAGGCGGTGTTTCATCAGCTGCCCTCCTCTGTGCTGACCAATCTGAACGAATTGATCGACGGCATACTGCCCAATCTGACCACCAATATCAGCAGATCAGAGTGCTATCTTCTGAGTATGGACGCGCCCAAGCTGCTGACTTATGAGCTGGTGCAGGCCAGTATCCCTATTGAGGGCAGTTATCAGAATGCGACGATCCGGAAAATGTCGGTGCTGCAGGTGGATTTTGAGAAAAACAAGGAGTTTATCCGTACCAAGATCTACGGGGAAGACGGGAAACAATAAACGGTTTATGTCCCTGCGGCACGCTAAGCAATGCCGGCGTATCCAAGTGTCAGAAATATTTTCACGGCTCTGCGGGCAGACAGGGAATATACAAATTGGGAGGAACGATGAAGGGAACGATCATAGATTATCTAAAAGAATACGCGGAGGTGAGCCTCACGGACGAGCCGATGAGTGATGTGGACAGTCTGGTGCTGTGTCAGTTTTCCTATCTGAAATTTGACGGATTGGTACCGTCGGTGATGGAGAATGCCCATTCGGTGTCCCTGCAGCAGCTCTACGAGCATCCCGACTATGAGAAACTCTACGGGGACGAGCGCTATGAGAAGGAGAACCGGGCTCTGTTTGAGGCCATGCGGCGATGCGCGCGTTTCCGCAATATGAAACTAAACTGCTATATCAATATCATTGAAAATCAGGCGGATTTTGAGACGCAGTTTTCCGCCGTGACCTTCCTGCTGGAGGACGGCACCATGTATGTGGCTTATCGGGGCACGGACGAGACGATCGTGGGCTGGAAAGAGGATTTCAATATGGCTTTCCTCTCGCCGGTGCCGGGCCAGGAGTTTGCCATAAAATATCTGAACATGGTCACAGAGCGGCTGCCGAGGGATTTCTATATAGGCGGCCATTCCAAAGGAGGGAATCTGGCGGTCTACGCAGCCATGAACTGTGATCCATCTGTGCAGGAGAGGATCATAAAGATCTACAGCATGGACGGGCCGGGATTCAGGCCGGAAGTGCTGGAGAGATGCGATTTTAGCCGGATTGAGGCGAAAACATGCAAAATCTTGCCTCACTCCTCTATGGTGGGTATGCTTTTTGAGAAGGACATCCGGTATCAGGTGGTGGAGAGCCGCACCTTTGGCCTGGCCCAGCACAATCCCTTTACCTGGCTGGTGCGGGACGGACACTTTGAGACGGTGTCGGATATCTATGAGACCCGGCGGTTTATGGACGATACCTTAAATCAGTGGATACTGTCTCTGGATGAGAAAAGCCTGCGCACTTTCGTGGACACGCTGTTTCAGGTGCTGTCAGCCTCGGAATCCGACAACCTGATCGATTTTACGGCCAATATTAAGCGCAGCCTGACGGGTGTTCTGGGAGCCATGAAGGACCTGGATGAGGACACCCAGAAGGCGCTGCGGCAGACTGTGAAATCCCTGTTTGAGATCGCCGGAATGCGGGTGAAACAGGAGCTGAAGACCCTGCCTCTCAAGAGAGAGACAAAAAATAAGTCAGCAGAGCAGCCCCTCTGATCTCGGTCTTGGCAGGGTCCAGGCGTTCAGGATGCCACTGGACGCCGATGACGGGCAGACATTCATGGCAGACGGCTTCTATGCATCCGTCCAGCGGGCAGCGGGACACGGCGCACAGCCCTTTTCCCAGCTTGCCCAGCCCCTGATGATGGGCGCTGTTCACAGTCATGGTATCTCCGTACAGGCGGTGCAAAAAACTGCCCGTGACATTGTATACCCCGTGATACTGATCCGCGCCCAGATAGCGGTGGCAGTCGGCAGTAGGCAGGTCCTGGATGATGTTGCCGCCCAGTCCCACATTGATGATCTGCATACCCTTGCATATGCCCAGTACGGGCAGACGGCTCTGTAAGCAGTATTCCAGCGCCTGTAACTGCAGGATATCCAGCTCTGTGTCTATGGAGCGGGAACCCCTGTCCCGCTCGCCGAAAAAGGCGGGGGTAATATCGCCGCCGCCGGGAAAAAGCATAGCTTCGCAGGTGGACAGATCGCTGATGGACAGGCTGGTAAGGGATGAAACCCCGTGCCGCTCCAAAAACGCCTCATAATTGCCGGTGTCTTTTTTTCTTCCTACGATTCCGATCTTCATTTTTCCATTCCCGCCTTTCGCATTTTGACCAAGCATGTCTCTTCCCTTTTCAGAGGGCTTCTAACACCATATGATAAAACTTAATTTTTTATGAATTGATTCCCAAAAACGGCAAAAAATGGTACACTAATACAAATTGGTCTTTTGCGTAACTCTGTGACTGTGCAGTGGCGCTGCGCATAGTGTATATTCAGACGCGGACATGCTCCCGTTACGTTTTCTGCCGCAATTTTTTGCGCGCAGTCTGCCTGTGGAATATTCAGTCCGCACAGTTGGGTATTGCTAAAGACAGACAGCGGTCAAAGGGTATCTTATCAAAGAAGGGAAAACAATATGAGCAGATTATGGTATGAGACTCCCGCCAAGGAGTGGGAGGAGGCGCTGCCTCTGGGTAACGGGCGGCTGGGGGCCATGGTGTACGGAGGCACCGCGCATGAACATATCCAGGTCAATGAGGAGAGTATCTGGTACGGCGGGCCGGTGGACCGGAACAACCCGGATATGCGAAAGGAACTGCCTGAGATCAGACGGCTTTTGTTCGCGGGTGAGATCGCCAAAGCGGAGAAACTTATGTGGCTTGCCATGTCCGGCTGCCCCAACGGACAGCACCCCTATCAGACGTTGGGAGATATCCAGATCGGTTTTGACGGCATAGGGGAGGTGACGGATTACCGGCGGGAGCTGGATCTGGAGAAGGCTCTGTGCAAAATCGGCTTTACCGCAGGGGAAACCCGCTATGAGCGGGAATATTTTATCTCTTATCCGGCAGACTGTATGGTGATGCGGTTTAACGCGGATAAACCCGGAAAGATCAGTTTCTGGGCGGGACTGGAGCGGGAGCGCTTTTTTGACGGCGTGAGACAGGAGGGTACGGGAGAGATCTGCCTGTATGGCAATCTGGGACGGGGCGGCAGCGAGTTTGCCATGATGCTGCGGGTCAGGATAATGGGCGGAAATATGCGGCTGGTGGGGGAGCGCATCCTGGTGGAGGGAGCGGACGAGGCAGAGCTGTATTTCAGCGGGGATACCACCTGGCATTACGGCCCGGAGGAAAAGGAGGCGGCGGTGGCCGCCTGGCTGGAAAAGGCCGATAAAGAGCCGGAGAGCTGGATGAACGCCGAGGGAATGTGCTCCTATGAGCGCCGGGAGATACAGATGCAGAGGGGATTGCAGCAGATGCTGAGCCACCGGCTGCGCCAAAGACTGGACCGGGCCTGCGGCGGCAAGCTGGATTATGAGGACCTGGTGGCGGAGCATGTGGCGGATTACCGGGAACTGTTTGACCGCGCGAACCTGGAGATCGATTGGGATCACCGGGCGGAGCGGCAACCTACTGATAAGAGAGTGGAACTGGCGGCTCAGGGGTCTGTGGATCTGGGGCTGGCACCCCTGTATTTTGACTATGGGCGGTATCTGCTCATCGCCTGCAGCCGTCCGGGCGGTCTGCCCGCCACTTTGCAGGGGCTGTGGAACAAGGATATGACGCCTCCCTGGGACGGCAAATTCACCGTCAATATCAACACGGAGATGAATTATTGGCCGGCGGAAAACTGCAATCTCTCCCCCTGCCACGAGCCTTTGTTTGCCCTGATCAGGAGAATGGTTCCAAACGGGCGCAAAACGGCCCGGGAAATGTATGGCTGCAGGGGATTTGTTTGTCATCATAACACGGATATCAACGGGGATACGGCTCCTCAGGATCTGTGGATTCCAGGCACATACTGGGTCATGGGAGCGGCCTGGCTGTGTACCCATCAGTGGACGCACTATCAGTATACCCGGGATGTGGAGTTTTTGAAAGAGCAGTTCCCGGTCATGTGTGAGGCGGCTCTGTTTTTCCTGGATTTTTTGGTGGAAGACGGGCCTTATCTGGTGACCTGCCCCTCCGTGTCGCCGGAGAATACCTATATCCTGCCCGGCGGGGAGAAGGGAGCAAACGGTATCGGCGTGACCATGGACAACCAGATCCTGCGGGATCTGTTCGGACAATGTCTGGAGGCGTACCGGGTACTCACGGAGAGCGGAAACTGTGACGAGTCTGTGGGGCAGATGCTTAAGGAGGCGGAGATCGCCGATCTGCCCGGGTTTATCCGGCAGATTGAGGCGGTCAGGCAGCGTCTGATCCCCACCCGGATCAGTGAGCGGGGCACGATCCTGGAGTGGCGGGAAGATTATGAGGAGTGGGAGCCGGGACACCGGCATATCTCTCATCTCTACGGCCTGCACCCCTCGGAGCAGATCACCGTGGACGACACTCCCGAGCTGGCCCGGGCGGCCAGGGAAACTCTGGAGCAGCGGCTGTCCCATGGAGGCGGACATACCGGCTGGAGCCGGGCCTGGATCATCAATCATTACGCCAGGCTGTGGGACGGCAACACCGCTTACCGGCATATTGAGCAGCTATTGGGCAATTCCACCTATCCCAATCTGTTTGACCGGCATCCGCCTTTTCAGATAGACGGTAACTTTGGCGCTGCCGCGGCAATGGCGGAGATGTTGGTGCAGAGTAACAGCAGACGGGTGGTATTGTTGCCGGCCCTGCCGGATGTCTGGAAAAACGGCAGAGTGCGGGGACTTCGGATACAGGGCAACGCGTTTATAGATATTTCCTGGCAGGAGGGTGTGTTACAGCACTGCCGGGTCCATGCGGACAGCAAACTGTCCACATATATCCGGTATGGGGAGAACATCCGCCCTCTGCGTTTAGAGGCCGGTGAGAGCGCCGTATTTACCGCGGCGGATTTTGGGAAAGAATGAGCGAGAGGACTTCTATGAAGACAGCACGGTACATCAGGGAAAAATGGATAAAGTCAGAGGGAGGCTTTCGCAAAAAATTGCAGGTAAACGGTGGATTGCTGGCCGCGTGGGCCATTCCCACCTTGGTCATGCTGTTTATTTTTTTCCTGAAATCCGTCTACCCTTTCGGAAACCGGAGCTTTTTGTATATGGATATGTACCACCAGTATATGCCCTTTTTCAGCGAGCTCTATGATAAGGTCCGGGAGGGGAGCAGTCTTGGGTATTCATGGAATGTGGGGATCGGATCGAATTTTCTGGCGCTCTATGTATATTATCTGGCCTGTCCCCTGCACTTTTTGGGGGTCTTGCTGCCCAAGGCCCATATCATGGAGTTTTTGAGTTATCTGGTTGTGTGCAAAGTGGGATTCTGCGGGCTGACATCCTGCCTGTATCTGCAGCGCCGGTTTGGTACACGCTCCGTCTCCTGCGTCCTCTTTTCCTGTTTTTATGCGCTGTCCGGTTTTATGGCGGCCTACAACTGGAATATCATGTGGCTGGACCCGGTGATCCTGCTGCCACTGATCCTGCTGGGGCTGGAGCTTTTGGTGAAGGAGGGTCGGTGCGGGCTGTACTGCGTGGCGCTGGCTCTGTGCATCTATACCAATTTTTATCTCTCCATCATGGTCTGCATTTTTCTGGTTTTATATTTTTTTGTGTTGCTTGTTACGGAAAGATCCAGCGTGAAAATTCTGGGGGATTTTACCCTTTTTTCCCTGCTGGCGGGAGGAATGGCGGCGGTATTGCTGGTGCCGGAGGTATGCGCCCTCTGGGCCACGGACTTTGGGCACAGCAGTTTCCCGTCGGAGGTAAAGATCTATTTCTCCGTGCTGGAGGAATTGGCAAGGCACTGTTTCTGCGTATCCGCGGAGAGGGGACTGGACCACTGGCCCAATATCTACTGCGGCGTGGCGGTGTTTTTGCTGGCGCCTCTGTATGCCGTGAATCCGGGCATTCCCATGAGGAAACGTTTTGCTTATCTGGCGCTGGCGGGCATTATGCTGATCTGTTTCGGCGTCAATGTACTGGACTTTCTGTGGCATGGGTTTAACTATCCGGACTCCCTGCCGGGGCGTCAGACCTTTCTCTATATATTTCTGATACTGACCATGTGCTATGAATGCTTTGTGCATCTGCGGGATCTGGAGCCAAAACATATTTTGTACAGCTATCTGGGAACCGTGGGTTTTCTGCTGTTTGGCCAGCGGTTTGTGGAGCATGAGGATTTTTCATGGGAAGTATGGCTGGGTACGCTGATATTTGTGACGGTATACGCCGTTCTGCTGTATTTTTATCGCACGAGGCTGGCGGACCGGATGCAGACGGCGGCTCTTTCCGGCGTTGCCGTATCTGCACCGCATACGGCTGGGGAAGAGAGGATAGAGGGGATGGCTGACGCAGAACAGTCGAAGGAGTCGGCCGGTCTGGCGGAGGTCCCGGCCGGGATCGGGGAGAGCGGAGCAGCCTCGTCCGCGCAGATGAGAAAATGGCGGGAATGGCGCAGGTTGCTGACACTGCTGGCCCTGACAGCGGTGGTACTGGAGAGCGGTATCAATACTTATGACACCAGCGTGGGCACTACCAGCCGCTCCGCGTATCTGGGGCAGTTGGATAACTATGAAGAATTGTATGAATTGGCATTGCGGCGGGAGGCCGATCTGGGGAACGACGGTATCTTCCGCATGGAGAAATTTGCCCGAACCACCAAAAATGACGGTACTCTGGCCGGATATCCTACCGCCTCCGTGTTCTCCTCCACGATGAATTCCACTGTGGCGGATCTGTATGAGCGGCTGGGTATGCGTCACAGCAAGGTATATTACGCTTACGACGGCGCTACGGCCTTTCTGTCGGCGCTGTTGAATGTGAACTATCTTTACGGGGATAACGCCGAGGAAGAAGAGAAAGAGGAGGAACGGAAGGTTCAGAGCGAGGAATGCAGTCTTTATTCTCTGGTTGACGCCCGGGGCGCGGTATCGCTGTACGCCTGTGAGGCCACACTGCCCTTTGGCTATGTGGCTCCGACGGAATATGATCTGCCGGAGGGCTATAAGGGAGAGCCGTTGAAACTGCAGAATGAGATGGTAAAGCAGTTGGGGGTAGAGGGCAGGCTGTTCCAGCAGGCACAGTGCAAGAAAAACGGAGATCAGGTGACTCTGACTGCGCAGGAAGACGGCTATTATTATATGATGCTCACCGGCTCAGGCACAAAAAAGATCGCTATGACCGGAGCGCTGGAGCGGAAATACACGGATCTGAAGATTTATTCCGTTCTGTATGTGGGTTATCTTGAAAAAGGGGACTCGGTGACTTTTGCCAATGACGATGAAAACGATGAGACACCGGAGTTTCAGCTGAAGGCTTGGCGTATGGACGAGGAAGTGCTGGCCGGGGCCTTAGACGTGCTGGGGGAAAGACATCTGGAAGATGTCTCCTATGACAGCGCCCATGTGAGCGGAACGCTGGAATTGGC
This sequence comes from uncultured Acetatifactor sp., assembly GCA_910577235.1. Classification (GTDB taxonomy): domain Bacteria; phylum Bacillota; class Clostridia; order Lachnospirales; family Lachnospiraceae; genus Acetatifactor. Next base: position 79,550 of record CAJTMX010000002.1, read on the forward strand.
GGAGGCCGGGCGGCTGATCCTGTCCATTCCCTATGAGAGAGGCTGGACGGTCCGGGTAAACGGAGATGCGCGGGAGCCCGCGCTGGTGGGGGAGTGCCTGATGGCGCTGGATCTGGAGCCGGGCAGCTATCATATTGAACTGAAGTATGAACCCTATGGACTGAGGCAGGGTATCCTGCTGAGCGCGACGAGCGTTGTGATATTTGGCGCGGTCATGTTGCTGCGTCGCAGGAAGGAGAATAGATGATCGCGATATTTACAAGCTCTCTGGGAAATTCCCGTAAGGCGGACGGCAGGAGATATCCGATGCCCATAACAGATAGAAACGGGCTGGCGGGGCAGATAGGAAAGGTCTGGAAAGAGGATTCCAAGGTGCTGTTGATCAGCGCGTCCCCGGAGGATCATGAGAGAAATGACAGTATATTGTATTGCCAGAGGGAGTCGTTTTCCATGAGCGGGCTGTCTGCTCACGCATTTCTGCTGTGTGATGGGAGGACGGAGGAGCTGATCTGCGAGCTGGAGGAGTTTGACGTGCTGATATTGACCGGAGGTCATGTACCTACGCAGAATCGGTTTTTTGAGAGGTTGAAGCTGCGGCGCAAGCTGCAGTCTTTTGGCGGTCTGGTGATCTCCTGGAGCGCAGGCTCCATGAACTGTGCTGAAACGGTCTATGCCATGCCGGAGCTGGAAGGGGAGGGAGCTGACCCCGCATTCCGCCGTTTTATCCCGGGATTGGGAATCACCAAGTGCCAGATCATTCCCCATTTCCAGAATCTTGACGAGGAGTGCGTGGACGGTCTGCGGGTACTCCGGGATATGGTATACCCGGACAGTATGGGCAGGGAGTTTATAGCTCTGAACGACGGCAGCTACATTGTTCATGTCAAGGATATGGAAACCGTATATGGGGAGGCTTATTTGATAAGGGACGGCCGTACAACGCAAGTCTGCAGGCATGGGGAATCTGCGCAAATATAGGTTACAAATTGCCGCATAAGATTGCTGCTGATGTAATACAAATGTGGTGGAAAAGAAGGGAATTATATGATATCTAAGTCATAGAATAAATCACATAGATTATGGGGCATTAAGTGAAGTGGGGAAAAGGAGTGGGGGAAAATGGACTTTAGGGGAAAACTGATCGAGCAGAGAAGAAAATGTGGTTTGTCGCAGGAACAATTAGCCGAAAAGCTGGGGGTCTCAAGGCAGGCGGTATCCAGGTGGGAAACGGAAAATACATTGCCCGATGCTTATAATCTGAAGAGAATTAGTAAGTTATTCCATGTGTCTATCGATTATTTACTGGCGGAAGACGACTGTGTTCAGGGAGAGGGGAAAAGCCGCAACGGGATAGATCAAGATATTCATGAGGCATCTGAATACAAGAGGTTAATGTTTTGGTCAGTATTCTTGATCACATTTGGCTTGTTGGGGATTCTGGTATTTTATATTCTTTCAACGCAAATACCCGCAACAGTAATGTTGCCTGAACCTGTTTCGGCGGATACAGTGCAGATGGAAACAAACATAATGACACAGAATGCAGAAACGCTTTACACTCCGCAAAAGGTATATTCTTTCTTCCCATTTCTGGTTTCTTACCATCTACGGGGGGTTGCGGCAGGGTTTACCTGCTTGACAGTCATGGGAGTTCTTCTATTACTATACTGTCTGTGTGCGCGAAAAGGTATATTTAGCATCAAATCACATATCTTGCCAAAGAAAAAGGAAGGGGAAACAATATGAGAAAAGTAAGAAGAATTCTTGGAGTCATGATGGCGTTACTTATGGTGGCGGGCATGAGCCCCAGTGTTTGCGCAAATGATTCAGTAGAAGGAGTTGGCGACACTGCAGTGATTATTGAGGAAGGAGTTTATGAAGGCGAGGAATTAGAGGTTGTTGCAGAGGTGCTGGGGTGTGATATGGTCACAGAGGATGGATATGTTTTGCAAAGCATCTCTATTTTTTTAGTAGTAGATGACAGTGAAACAGAGGTAGTAGTAGATCAGCAAATACCGATGGCAATAGGGGATTATGTTGATGGAGTGACGAAGACGGCATCTAACATATATTTTCCGGACACTCCAATTACAAGTGATTGGTATGATGGTCCGTTGACAAAGCTATCATTAACATTTTCCGAAACAGTTTCTGCAAAATATAGCTGCTCCGCAAGCGTGAGTGCGGATGTTATAAGCGCAGGCGTTGCTTTTGATGTGACGGAAAGTGTTACGAAATCGACAACATGGGAGAGACCCGCTGTATCAAGTACACAGAAGATAAATATTAAGGTGTATGGCGTATATGATAAGTACACCTTTACGGCAAGGAATATTTGGGGAAATGTAAAGGGCCAGGGTACTGCGTATAAGCCGATGGGCCTTTATGTGGCACAAACTACGTATGTAAAGTAATATAATGACACAAGATATGTGTGATTTGAGACAGGAGCTACTTGTTGAATAGCGAGTAGCTCTTTTTTACGTCTTATAGAGGACGAATTCACCTTTGCCAACAGGAAAGTTATCTATAACCAATGCTCTATCATCAATTTTCTGAATATGAAAAGGGGTGGGAGCAATCTCTATTACAAAAATGTTTGAGGTTGCATACGACCGTGATAGTCTGATAAGCTGTAAGACATGTGACAATCTGGAAAGGAGGCACTTATATGGGCACACCCGTTTATTTTGCATAGCGCGGCTATTGCAAATAAAATCATAAGTAATAGCCAGCGCATCCGACTGTAAATAAAGATAACAGGAGACGCAAATGAGCTATTATAGAAAAATTGAATACAAGATCATCCCGGAAGAATCCTATCCGGTGTGGAGGGGATGCCCCGGCTGCGGCAAAAAGACTCATTACAGGAGCACAGAAAAGTTTCGTGTCAACGCCAACGGAAACAAGTTGGACGTTTGGCTGATCTATCAGTGTGAGAAGTGCAGGCATACCCTCAACCTGTCCATCTATGAGAGGCAGGGCACCTTATCCATACCGGGAGACAAGTACATGCTCTTTCTGGACAATAACCGGCAGCTGGCCCGGGAGTACGGCAGGGACATACAGCTGTTCAGGCGCAATAAGGCGGAGGTAGACTTTGAAGGGCTGCGATACCGTCTGGAGATATTGCGGGACGAGATGGAAGCGGCGGAGGAGGAGGGAGCCCGGATCAGGTTGCTGGCACATAACCCTTATGGGCTGAAGATCCGTCCGGAAAGGCAGATCGCCGAACTGTTGGGAGTATCCGGCAATCAGGCTAAAAGGATGCTGCGGGAAGGAGAGATTGAGCTGGAAAAAATCGCTGAATCCTGGCATAGGTGATTTCGTAAAATACCCCTGCGTTTTAGATTGTACTGCGGAGTAAGTTTTGGTATACTAAGTAAAAAGCTATGCGTTTTATCCCACTGAACATAGAGCGCGCCGAAACGAGCGGAAGCTGCCTATAATGCGTTCAGACATGATCTTGAAGTTATAAATAAGACAAGTTGGATAAAGCGCAGGGCAAGTTATTTATGTGACAGAATATTTGATCTGCGGCAGACTAGTGCGAGGAATGATATTATGGCGGGGATAAGTAGCATATTAGCCCTTTTGTGGCTACTCATTATCGTGTTGTTTTCGGTGGCGGCATTTATACTGTTTTTCTTTGCGGTATTTTTGCGCGTACAAAAGAAAAAATGTGGGAACACGGTCCCTGCGTTGCTTGCGGGCATTGGCGTGATCTGCCTGATTCCTTTGGGGATCACCGTCTGCGGAATGGCGATTATTGCTCGGAGGGAGGCGCTGCGGAATGATGAGATCATGGCGGCCATTGAAAATAAAATTTATGTGAGGGAAGACGAATGGAGGCAGGGTTTTGCATATGGTGACAAATATCTGGTTCCGGTAAATATTTTGATGGAGGCCGATAATATCCATGCAAGGGCTGATCTTCACAAAATCGGCGCTTTGGTCATAGAGGATTCGGATGTATATTATACTTTTTATCAGATAGATAATGACAGCGGAATTGCTCTGTATTATGTGAAAGTTTCGTGTTTTGCCGGCGGTGAATACTATTCAAGAACTTTTGTAGATCAGAACGAATATGACGCAATCCTTGATTTTTATGACCATTCCAACCTGTCCCTAACCGCATTGTGGGAGACTGCTCCCAAGGATACCTGGCTGCAAAATAACTGGAAGAAACTGGAACTGGATCTCAGCAGCAAACGTGATGAACTGATATGTTTGTCTCATGATGTTCTGGATGATGTGTCCGATAAAAAGCAGACAAGCAATGCGCTCAGGGATGGCTATGAGGGAATGAGTTTTATGATCGGGTCGGAGGACAAGATTTTGTTTCTCGAGCTGTCTGTACGAACAAACGGGGATGAAGTGATACTGTATTTGAACAAATACAGGGTAGAGGAAGAGATAGTAGAAAAATATAAGGAGATGCTGCTTTCGCTGATGGGGGATGCACAGGCGGAGCTGTTGGAGAGAGCAGATGCGGATAATGAATAGAACAGGGAAACTGTCATATGGGGGCAGTTGCCCTGTTCTATGTGATAAATCTACATGGGACCGACCCGGTACACCACGCAGGCATGGGGTGCTATACTTTCGGAGATTTCCCGCTGAGCCGTGCGGTTTTCCCCGGTCCACAGCTCCCTTAAGGAAACCGTTTCTCCATATCCAAGTTCTTCCAGGGATACGGACAATTCCCTCTGCTCCTCACTGAGGTTGAACAGGGCCACGTAGTGGGCGTCTGCGGCAGGATCATCCGCCCGCCAGATCGCCTTTTCCCCGTCACGGCAGAGCTGACGGGGCTTTACCGAGGGGGGCAGCATAGCCAGCAGATCGTCGTTGGTCAGCAGGCTCAGGGTATCTTCGTCCAGCAGCGTCATCTCCGCGCCGATCATCAGAGGAGAACCGAACAGACACCACAGTGTCATCATCGTGCGGGCCTCGTCCCGGGTAAAGCTGGAGGTACGCTCATGACCGAATCCCTTGCCCAGCCGCCCGATGGGCAGCATGTCGCAGTCGGGATAGCAGCCCTGGGACACATGTTCCTGCCACAGTTCACAGCGGTAGAACATGTTCTTAAGCAGCTCAAAATTGTCCCAGAAATCATCGGTGATACGCCACATATTGGCATGGGTCTCATAGTACCAGGCCTGGTCGATGATGGCGGGGCCTGGGGAAAGGGACAGTACGATAGGCCGTCCGCAGCGCTTTATGGCTGTAGCCAGCATACGTACCTCATCCCGGCAGGAGGGCTGGTCATAGCGGCAGATGTCGTCGCACTTGATAAAATCCACGCCCCAGGAGGCGTACAATTCCATTAGAGAGTCATAGTAGGCCTGTCCCGCAGGCGTATCTTTCACCCCGTACATGTCAGGATTCCAGGGACACACGGAAGAGGCGATGGCCACATCGTTGGCCGTGACATCCGTGCCTTTTACGGCGCAGTGGTGATGGGCGGCGATCCGTGGAATCCCCCTCATGATATGGATGCCGAACTTCAGGCCCAGACCGTGAATATAGTCGGCCAGAGGCTTAAAACCGCATCCGCCCACGCTGGAGGGGAACCGGGCCGGATCAGGCAGCAGACGGGAATACTCGTCCATGGCCACCTCCCCGAAAGGAATGTATTGATGCTCGTCCCGGCGGCTCCCCGCGCCGATGGCGTACCACTCTATATCTATCACGATATATTCCCAGCCGTGCTGTTTCAGATGGGCGGCCATATAGTCCGCGTTGGCTCTCACCTGTTCCTCATTTACGGTAGTATCGTAATAGTCATAGCTGTTCCAGCCCATGGGCGGAGTGGGGGCAAAATCGTTCTTGTTTCTCGTGTTCATGGATAACCTCCTCAAACGGATATTTTGACATCATTATAGTCTTTTTTTCCAAGAAAAGAAAGGACAAATCCCATAATCTTTTTGATAAATCGGTTCCTATAAATATTTTGTCAAAAAAATAACATGAAAAATATAAATTTCTGTTTGAAATCGGTGGAAGAATATGCTATAATGTAAGCGCTTACATATAGGAATTTACTATATTTTGCGGAAAGTAACCAGGTATGGCCGGCGTGCTGGCAGAGCAGGAGGGCTTTGACAGAGAGCCGGGGAAAGAGAGGCGTAGCGTGGAACTGAGAACAGCAGTATCCCCCAGAGATGTAAAACATTATACAACGGACCGTCTGAGAGAGGAGTTTCTGATCCAAAATCTTTTCGTGCCAGGACAGATCAAGCTGGTGTACAGCCACATCGACAGGATCATCACAGGCGCGGCAGTGCCTGTAGAGCCGATCACCCTGACAGCGGGGGAGGAGCTCAGAGCGGAATATTTTTGCCAGAGAAGAGAATTGGGCGTCATCAATATCGGCGGAGCCGGCACCGTTACCGTGGACGGCAAGGTATACAGGGTGGGTTACAAGGAGGCCATGTATATCGGCATGGGTTCACGCGACATCGTATTTGCCAGCGAGGACGGAGCCTGCCCGGCGAAGTTCTATCTGAATTCCGCTCCGGCACACCGCACCTGTCCCACTGTGCTGATCAGGCCCGAGGGCACTCCCGAGGAGGGGGTGGTCATCGTGAAGGATGAGAACAAGGTGGAGCTGGGCTGTCTGGAGGACGCCAATCACAGAGTGATCTGCAAGTATATTCTGCCCGGACAGGTGGAGAGCTGCCAGCTGGAGATGGGCATGACAAAATTGGAGCCCGGCAGCGTCTGGAACACCATGCCCTGCCATACCCATGACAGGCGCATGGAGGTTTACCTGTATTTCGACATGCAGGAGGATGCCTTTGTGATGCATTATATGGGCGAGCCCCAGGAGACGCGCCACATTGTTATGCGCAACGAGGAGGCGGTGATATCCCCCAGCTGGTCCATCCATTCGGGTTGCGGTTCCAGAGCCTATACCTTTATTTGGGGCATGGTGGGAGAGAATCAGGACTTTGACGATATGGACGGCGTGGACAACCGGGATCTGCGCTGACGGGACCCGGATAGAAACATACAACATAACAAAAAAAGGAGAGAGAAAGATGAGCGAATTTACGAATTTCAGCCTGGAGGGCAAAGTGGCACTGGTGACGGGAGCATCCTATGGTATCGGTTTCGCCATCGCTTCCGCCTATGCGGAGGCAGGCGCAACGATCTGCTTTAATGATATCAAGCAGGAGCTGGTGGACAAGGGGCTGGCAGCCTACGCCGAAAAAGGCATCAAGGCCCACGGCTACGTGTGCGATGTGACCGACGAGGCGGGTGTGAACGCCATGGTGGCACAGATCCAGCAGGAGGTGGGTGTGATCGATATTCTGGTAAACAACGCAGGTATCATCAAGCGTATCCCCATGACCGATATGACTGCCGAGCAGTTCAGACAGGTGATCGATGTGGATCTGAACGCGCCTTTTATCGTGTCCAAAGCCGTTATCCCCTCCATGATCAAAAAGGGTCACGGCAAGATCATCAACATCTGCTCCATGATGTCCGAGCTGGGACGTGAGACCGTATCCGCTTACGCTTCTGCCAAGGGCGGTCTGAAGATGCTGACCAGAAATATCTGCTCCGAGTACGGACAGTACAACATCCAGTGTAACGGCCTTGGGCCCGGTTATATCGAGACTCCTCAGACCGCGCCACTGCGCGAGAGACAGGCGGACGGCAGCAGACATCCCTTCGATCAGTTTATCTGTGCCAAGACTCCTGCCAACAGATGGCTAAAGGCGGAAGAGCTGACCGGTCCCGCTGTGTTCCTGGCCTCCGAGGCGTCCAACGCCGTGAACGGCCATATTCTGTATGTGGACGGCGGTATCCTGGCTTACATTGGCAAGCAGCCCGAATAAAAACGGAAACCGCATATTGCAAGAACGGCTGATGACAATGGGGAAACAGGATAAGTGAAAGTAAACATACAAATATTGAACGATGCATACCGAAAGCGGTAGTTGACTTGTCAACTACAGGTGTGCGGGAAGAGGCAAAAATGAAGATAGCGTTGATCAATGAGAACAGTCAGGCGGCTAAAAACGCTCTGATCTGTGACGTTTTAAAAAAAGTAGTGGAACCTATGGGACATGTGGTGTACAATTATGGTATGTACGGCGGGGAGGACCCCCATTCCCTGACTTATGTGCAGAACGGGATATTGGCGGCAGTACTCCTTAACAGCGGCGCGGCGGATTATGTGATCACCGGTTGCGGCACGGGGGAGGGTGCCATGCTGGCCTGCAATTCCTTTCCCAAGGTGTTGTGCGGACACATTGAAAATCCTCTGGACGCCTATCTGTTCTCTCAGGTAAATGACGGCAACTGCGTGGCTCTCCCCTTTGCGGAGAATTTTGGCTGGGGCGGCGAGCTGAATCTGGAATATATCTTTGAAAAGCTGTTCTGCGCTCCCGGCGGCGGTGGCTATCCCAAGGAGAGGGTGGAGCCTGAACAGCGCAACAAGAAGATTCTGGACGGCGTGAAGGAGATCACCCATATGGATATGGTGACGATTCTTGAAAAACTGGACAGGGAGCTGGTAAAAGGCGCACTGTCGGGAGAGCGGTTTGAAGAGTATTTCTTCGCCAACTGTAAATGCGACCAGCTGGCGGCCTGTGTGAAACAGATCCTTGCCTAAGTCATGCGCATGAGACGGCATAAGGTGTAGCCGGACGCGGTCTGCCGAGGGGCAGACGCAGATATGGGAGAGCAGGAGAAGATTTCCATGCCGTACCCCCAAATATGATTTTGCGTATATCGCGGAAAAGCCAGCGGTATGCAGGAAAGAGGTTATTATGAACAGTGTTTTAGAGAAACTGAGCAAGATTGGTATTGTACCCGTAGTAAAGATCGACCGGGCCGAGGATGCGGTGCCTCTGGCCAAGGCGCTGTGTGCCGGAGGACTGCCCTGCGCGGAGGTGACTTTCCGCACGGACGCGGCGGCGGCGGCCATCAAGGCCATGACCGGGAATTTCCCGGATATGTGCGTGGGCGCAGGCACCGTGCTGAATGCGGAACAGGTGGACGCCGCTGTGGAGGCAGGTGCGCAGTTTATCGTCAGCCCGGGCTTAAATCCCAAGACAGTCAAGTACTGTCTGGAGAAGAATGTGCCCATCACTCCCGGCACTTCCAGTCCATCCGATATCGAGCAGGCTATTGAGCTGGGACTGGATGTGGTGAAGTTTTTCCCGGCGGAGCAGTCCGGCGGTCTGGCCAAGATCAAGGCCATGGCGGCACCCTATGTAAACATGAAATTCATGCCTACCGGCGGTATCAACGCAAAGAATCTGACTTCTTATCTGGACTTTAACAAGATCATCGCCTGCGGCGGCTCCTGGATGGTGCCCGGCGATCTGATAAGTGCGGGAGAGTGGGATAAGATCGAGCAGCTTACCAGGGAGGCCGTACAGACCATGCTGGGCTTTGAACTGGCTCATATCGGCATCAACTCCGAGAGCGCCGAGGAGGCGGAGAAGATTGCCAGGAGATTTTCCTTTATTTTCGGTATGCCTGTGAAGGTGGGCAACAGTTCTGTGTTTGCCGGTACGGAGGTAGAGGTGAACAAGACGCCTTATCTGGGAAAGCACGGACATATCGCCATCAGGACCAATTATATCGACAGAGCCGTGAGCTACCTGACCGGTGTGCTGGGCGTGGAGATCGCGGAGGATACGGCCAAGAGAGATGCCAAGGGCAATCTGAAAGCCATTTATCTGAAAGAGGAATTTGGCGGATTCGCGCTGCATCTGGTGCAGAAGTAGGCGGCAACGTAACGCAGAATATATACAGCAAAGAAAGGAAATGAACCAATGGCAAAAGTAATTACAATGGGTGAGATCATGCTGAGACTGTCCACCCCCAACAATGAGAAATTTATTCAGGCAGACGAGTTTGACGTGTGTTATGGCGGCGGCGAGGCCAATGTGGCCGTATCCCTGGCCAACTATGGACATGACGCGGAGTTTGTCACCGCCGTGCCCGACAATGAGATCGGCGAGTGCGCGGTGGCGGCCCTGAGAAAGTACAATGTGTCCACAAAGCATATCGCGAAGTGTGGCGAGAGACTGGGTATCTATTATCTGGAGAGCGGTTCCGCCATGAGACCTTCCAAGGTTGTATATGACAGAGCCCATTCCTCCATCTCCACGGCCACGGAGGCGGATTTTGATTTTGACGCTATCTTTGAGGGCGCGGATTGGTTCCATTTCACAGGTATCACGCCCGCCGTGTCCGACAGCGCGGCGGAGCTGACCGAGAAAGCGCTGGTGGCGGCGAAAAAGCACGGTGTGAAGGTGTCCGTTGACCTGAACTTCCGCAAGAAACTGTGGTCCTCCGAGAAGGCCCAGAAAGTTATGAAGAATCTTATGAAATATGTGGATGTATGCATCGGCAACGAGGAGGACGCGGAGCTGGTTCTGGGCTACAAACCGGGCAAGACCGATGTGACCAGCGGCGATCTGGAGCTGGCGGGCTACAAGTCCATCTTTGAGCAGATGGTGGCGGACTACAATTTTGAGTACTGCATTTCCTCCCTGCGGGTGAGCCATTCCGCTTCCGACAACGGTTGGTCCGCATGTATCTACTCCAGAGACACCAAGGAGTTCTATCACTCCAAGGAGTACAGCATCCATCCCATCGTTGACCGGGTGGGCGGCGGCGACTCCTTTGCCGGAGGTGTGATCTGCGGCCTGCTGGACGGCAAGGATTTCAAGGCGGCACTGGAGTACGGTGTGGCAGCATCCGCGCTGAAACATACCATCCCCGGCGACTTCAACCTGGTGTCCCGGAAAGAGGTAGAGACTTTGGCGGGCGGCGATGCCTCCGGAAGAGTGCAGCGATAATATACGGCAAAGATACGCAAAAAAAGCGCGCCGGGTCATCAGTCGGCGCGCTTTTTCATCTTATTGTTTTATCGCGAGTTCAGTCGCAATGTTGTACATAACATTACCTAATAGTCTAGTTGATATGCCGCTTGATAGCATCAAAGCTTTCCTTGCTGATAACATGCTCTATGCGGCAGGCATCTTCGGCGGCGATCTTGGGATCTACTCCCAGACGGGTCAGCCATTCGGATAAAAGCTCATGTCGCTCATAGATCATGTCGGCAATTTCCTTGCCGCTCTCCGTAAGGTAAATAAATCCCTCTCTGGTCACGGTGATATGATTTTTCTCCCGGAGATTTTTCATGGCCACGCTGACGCTGGATTTTTTAAAGCCCAACTCCTCTGCTATATCAACGGAGCGTACCACCGGCTTGCATCTGCTAAGTATAAGAATTGTCTCCAGGTAATTTTCTGCTGACTCGCTGGTATTCATATTCCCTATCATTCCTTTCCCGGATTGCCTGTTCCACCCGTTTGAGGAGAACTGCTGTTATCAGTATAGCATACCAGAAAAATATCGGCAATCGAAAATTTCGCGCTATGTATCATCACTTATTGTCCGGCTTTTCAAAGGGATGGGTATGTGATATTATTAAAGTGCGCTGGGCAAAAAAAAGTGTTGCTTTAGTCACACTTGAGAAACATTCATACACTGAAAAGGATTGAAAACTTGTGATTTTTATGGAGGGATAACATGAATATTCTGGTCATAGACAGTCAGGGCGGAGGAATGGGAAAGCAGTTGGTGAGCGCCGTCAAACAGCAGCTGGTGGGTGCCCATGTCACGGCGGTGGGCACCAACAGCACGGCTACGGCGGCCATGCTCAGGGCCGGGGCGGACGCGGCGGCCACCGGCGAGAATGCGGTGATCGTGGGATGCCGCAAGGCGGATGTGATCGTGGGTCCCATCGGGATTGTGATCGCGGACGCGATGTATGGGGAGGTAACGCCCGCCATGGCTTTGGCAGTGGGACAGAGCCGGGCTAAGCGGGTATTGATACCGGTGAACCAGTGCGACAATATCATTGCCGGCGTGACACAGCAGCCTCTGGGAAATCTGGTTGAAAGCGCCGTGGCTCATATTAAAAGCTGTCTCTCGTTTAATTCTTAATATTTTGTAAAGTGTGTTTACAAAGTAGACAATAAGTGATATGTTTACATAGTAAACAATAGAAGACTCTGTTTACAATGTGACAATCGGAGGTAGAGTATGAAACGAGGATTATGGAAAAAAGTAGCAGCATTGTCGCTGGCTGCGGTTATGAGCTTGGGACTTGCAGCCTGTGACGGCGGCGGAAACGGAGACCAACAGGGCGGCGGCCAGATCGGAACCGGAGGCAATAATGTGGTCGGCGGCGGGCAATCCGGTCAGGCGGGCAAGGAGAATGTCTATTCTTATCAGGAACTTAATGTGCTTGACCGCCATGACAATGTGCTCGACATGTGTTATCTGGACGGTAAACTGTATCTGCTGACGGATAGGTATGGCGGCTCCGGTGAGGAGATCGAAGGGGGAAACGCCTTTGGCTTTTACAGGGCCAACGCCGACGGCTCGGACTGCAGTTTTGTGAAATTGGCGTTTCCGGAGAGAGAAGAGACGGGCAGCTGGATCAACAGCAGTATGATCTCTGACGCAGGCAGTGTTTTTGCCGTGGTGGGCAGCAGCTATGAGGATGTCTCCGACCCGGAAAACCCGGTCTATAAGGATCGCACTTTTTTGGACTGCTGGGACATGGAGGGCAATCTGAAATGGTCTAAACGGCTAGATTCCGACAATACGGAAGAATGGATTTACTTTAATCAGCTGTTGGACGGCGGCGAAGGCAGAGCGCTGACCATCATGGGAGGAGACAAACCCCAAGCGGTACTCTATTCCGCGCAGGGAGAGGAGATCAGCCGCAAAGAACTGACTGACGGGATATTTGATCGTTCCGGCAGTATGTATACCGGAGATGACGGCAAACTGTTGGTGACGTACTTTGACGAGGATTATGTAAAGCGTTATATCACCGACTTTGATCTGGAAACCGGTCAGATCGGGGAAGCATGCGAACTGCCTTTCAGCAACAGTTATACTGTCAACAAGGGGCAGAACACGGATCTGCTGCTGACGGATGCCATGGGAGTATATACATGGAACATCGGGGACAGCGAGCCTAAAATGATGATGAATATAGTAAATTCGGATCTACCTGCCCATGAACTGAATCTGGTGCAGTTGGTTGACGATCAGCATTTTGTGGCATTGTATAATGACCTGGGCAGCTGGCAACAGAAATGCGCTTATTTTACCTATGTGGACCCTGCAAGTATACAGGACAAAGCGGAGCTGGTGCTGGGAGGCGTGTATATCGGCGCGGATATCAAGGCCAAGGTTATAGCGTTTAACAGAGCCAGTGACCGGTACAGGATCATGCTGAAAGATTATAGCGCATACAATACCGGCGAGGACTGGATGGCCGGACAGACCCGGCTGAACAACGATATTATGATCGGACAGATGCCGGATATCATGATACTGAATGATATGACCAGCTATGTCAACTATGTATCCAAGGGAGTGCTTGCGGACATCGGTCAGATGCTGGCGGATGATCCGGAACTGGGGCAGCTGGAATATCTCCAGAATGTGAGGGATGCTTATAGCGTGAACGGAACTCTGTACGCGGTGGTACCCAGCTTTAGCGTACGTACTATGATAGCCAAGAAGTCGCTGGTGGGAGACCCTGCGTCCTGGACTATGGCTGACATGGAGGCGGTGCTCGCCACGATGCCCGAGGGAGCCTCGGCCTTTGGCAGTATGATCCGTGAAACTTTTATCTATCAGATGATCAGTTACTCGGGGCAGGATTTTATCGATATGGAGAGTGGTCAGTGCAATTTTAACAGCCAGAGTTTTATCGATATGCTGGAGTATGCAAAAACATTGCCGAAAGAGGACCCTCAGAATTATGATGAGGAATACGATTATTATCAGTACCGGGAGAACCGCAGCCTGCTGTTTGACCTGTATATCAGCAATATTAAGGACAGTAAATACCAGATCAAAGGAAATATGGGCGAAGAGATATCTTTTGTAGGTTTCCCCACAGCGGATTCCAACGGTTCGACTTTGGGCGCAGGCGGCTACATCTTTATGATCTCCGCCAAATCCGGGCAGCAGGACGGCGCGTGGCAGTTTGTCCGCCAGTTTCTAACTCCGGAGTACCAGAACGGTACGGAGATCTACGATATGCCGGTGCTGAAGTCAGCCTTCCTGGCTAAGGCTCAGGAGGCCACAGAGCGTCCTTACTGGACAGACGAAAACGGAAATAAGGAATACTATGACGATACCTGGTATGCCAATGGGGAAGAGATCATTCTGGAGCCGTTTACCCAGGAGGAGGTAGATGCCATGTGTGAGTTTATCTACACGGTGAACCGCACGGCATATGACAATGAATTTGTCCGCAATATTATCGCGGAGGAGGCGGAAGCATATTTTGCGGGGCAGAAGACCGTACAGGACGTGGTGGATATCATTCAGTCCAGAGTGCAGGTTTATGTGAATGAGAATCAGTAAACAGTGCATTTCCGCAGTACGTTTTCAAAATACATTTTCAAAATACATTTTCATATAGAAGGGGCTATAAAAGTATGAGACGAGTTAACATTTTTGCCACAGGCATGACCGTCATGTGCCTGTTGGCCGGATGCGGAAATGTGGGGGGAACACCGGCTGAGAGCAGCGATGAAACAGTGGTGGAAAACTCCTCAGAGGATGCGGCGGCAATATTTGAAACGGATTTGAGTGAAGAGGAACAGGCATTCTTTACGGCCTTTATCCAAGAGAAAGAAAATTATGGATTTCTTCTGTCGGAGTATGATGCGCCCCAGGATGTGATGATCTGGGAGGTTTTGTATAGCGGCGCGGGATTTGGAGAAGGGATACCGGAGGAAGATAAAGCGCTTTACCTTGAAAAGTCTCAGCAGGAAGAAATATATACGGACTGCTTAAAGATGACCCGGCAGGATATTGACAGTTTTCTTCAAAGAAAACTGGGTGTGGGGCTGGATGAAATGAGCAATCCTTTGGAAATGGTGTATCTCGAGGAGACGGACGCCTATTACAACCAGGCGGGCGATACCAATTACGTTCCTTTCGCATGTACGGGTGGAACCAGACAGGGAGATACCTATACATTGCATTTTACCCCTGCGGCTGACTGGCCGGAGGGAGAACCAGACAGGGAGACGATCCTCTTAAAAACGGGAGACGGATATCGGTTTGTGTCAAATCATATATTAACAAAGTAATTTGAATACGGTGCAAAACCGGAACCGAAAGGGTCCGGTTTCGCACCGTATTGCAGTTGTAAGTATAAAAAATGCGCTGAAAAATAAATGGTGCTTGACTATAAACCTTGTTGATACCTTATATTGTAGGGGAAACTATAAGGTGACGGTATATACAGAACAGGGCAGGAGGCAGAGAGCATGACAATTAAAGAGGCAGAAAAGAGGACGGGATTAACACGTTCCAATATTCGTTTTTATGAAAAGGAAAAGCTTATAGTACCCTCCAGGAATAACAATAACGGATATAGGGATTATTCGGAGGCGGATATTGATAACCTAAAAAAGATAGCGTATCTGCGTACATTGGAAATTCCGGTAGAAGAAATACGCCGGATTATATCTGGTACAGTGCCTATGGAGCAGGTGATCAAAAAGCAGGTGGAAGTGATCGGTGAGCAGATTAGGAGTCTAAGCAGAGCGAAAACCATGTGTGAAAAAATGCTTGAGAGCGGAAAGATCAGCTATGAGGAATTGCAGATCGAGAAATATTTGACGGACCCTAAAACCTATTGGGGAGAAAATAGAGCGGTGTTAAAGCCGGATTCGGTGAGCTTTTTGTTTTTATGGGGAAGTTTTATGACATGGTCTGCAATCACGCTTATCTGTTTGACGATCGGGATTCTGTCTTATGCAAAACTACCGGAAGTAATACCCGTGCAGTGGAGCCATGGAATGGCAGTATTGTGGGTAGATAAAGTATTCGTCTTTGCATACCCGTTGGCCTGTATCCTGCTCCGGTTTTTTATAAGGCCCATAATTTATATGCGCCTGCTGATGAATCGTCCCTACGGAGAACCTGTAACGGAGTATTTGACCAACTACCTATGCTTTGTGGCACTGTCAGTAGAACTGTTTTCCGTATTGTTTGTTTTTGGATTTGTAAAAAGCGTGGTAGCGGTTATTGCCATGGATACCGCTGTATTTTTGGGGATACTGCTTTTGGCGATGGTCAAGACCGGTCTGTATTCCGGCTCAAAGGGTGGGCATGTGTAAGAATTCCGGTTATCGGCCTTTTAGAAAAGAAAAAGCTGAAAGTTTCGATTTCCAAAGCTTTCAGCTACATTGTATTCAATGCAAGAGATGGGACTTGAACCCACACGACATTGCTGCCACCAGATCCTTAGTCTGGCCTGTCTGCCAATTCCAGCACTCTTGCCTGTTGATAGATTTCCTCGGTTTGGTTCATCTGACGAACTCACCCAAGCAGATAATATACTAACATCTCAGACGGAAAATGTCAATGCCTTTTGCATAAATTTTGGTTGTCAGTAGTCGGAATGTATGATAAAATAATAGCATATAAAATCTGTTTGAGCAGAAATAACAGGAAACGAGGTTGATTAAGTCGTAATGGATAATGGAAATACATTTTTGGAGCAGGCCATGCGGATTCCCCAGTTGGAGCAACTGTTTGTAGTATTCGGGGCAGGTACCCGGCTGCCGTTTGCGACCTGTGACGAGGAAGACTTCACCGATCAGATATGGACATTTGTGGAGGAGGAGAAAGCAAAGCATTATGCGGATGTGCGTAGGGAGAATTTTGGGGACGCGCTGGCGGTGGTGAAAGTTACGCAAGAACATATGTTGCCGTTTTTCAGCAGCCTGTTCGCGTACGGTATCGATGTCATCATGTTTCAGGAGGAGGAGCGCCTGACAGGCTTGCCGCTGGACAAGCTGGTCAAACGTCCGGATATGTCCCAGATACCGGAGGAAAGGAGACCGTTTCTCAATCCGCAGATGCAGCTTTCCGGCATTCATTTCATGCAGGAGATGCATCGCAAGGAGCGCAATGCCCAGGCTCTGCATGAGTATGAGGAGGAGATGGCGGTAAACATTGTGCGCAGCCGCTTTCTGGTGCCTCATGAGATCGACGGGGACGCGCCTTTGCCGGATGGCTCCAATATTAGGATTCCCTGTGTAAAAAACAAGGAAGGTCAGATGTTTCAGCCTATCTTTACGGACGGACAGGAACTGATCAAGTTTGACAGAGACAAAAAACTCCGTGCCAGCGCTATAGCTTTCACGGACATTCAGAAGGCCATGGGAAAAGAAGTTATGGGCATCGTGATCAATCCCATGAGTCTGAATATCATATTGATGGCAGATAAGATCCCCGCGCTGATCGAGAGATTCAAACCTGCTGAGTAGTGAGGGAAGTTGAGGGGTGTACCGACTATGCGAAGAACGGAAATAAAGCAGAACTTTGAGGCATTCTGCGGAGTTGCGGAACAGTTTGCGACATGTATGAATGATTATCTCTATGTGTATGATATCATGAATGATACTTATTTTATCACAGAAGGCGCGGCAGAGCGGTTTGCTTTACCGGGATGTCTGTTTCATGATGTGACAGAGAATTTGAGAGCATGTGTACATCCGGATGATTTTCCCATGCTACAGGATGATCTGAATCTGCTGCTGGCAGGCGCGAAGGCGGAACATGAGCTGCGCTACCGGTGGCTGGACAGGGACGGTGTTCCGATCTGGATCATCTGCAGAGGGCGAGTGTTGCAGGGGGAGGAAGGGCAGCCCTGGCTGATGCTGGGCTGTATCAATGAGATCGGCCAGAAACAGAAGGCGGACAATGTCAGTGGACTGTTGGGAGTGTCTTCTTTACAGGAGCATTTAAAGCAGGCGGCCGCAATCACAGATGGATTTGTATTACGAATCGGAATTGACGATTTTAGGATTATTAATGAAAGATTGGGCGTGGACTATGGGGATAAGGTGCTGCGCCAGGTGGCACAATGTATAGAGAGACGCCTTTTGCCGGGACAAAATGTGTATCGGATGATCTCAGATGAATTCCTTGTGCTGGATGTGGTGGGTATTGACTACGAGGAGATTAAGGAACTGTACTGCAATATTCGTCAGGAAGTGGAGCAGGCTATCATCAGCTACAACTATGAAGCGGTTTACACCATTTCCGGAGGGATCGTCAATATAAGGGACATGCAGAAGGCGGATTATGAGGAGATTACCCGTTTATCCGAATTTGCTCTGGGACAGGCCAAGCGCAAGGGGAAGAATCAGGTATATATGTTTGACCAGAAGGATTATGAGGCGTTTCTGCGTTCAAGGGCTATCAGCAGGAGCCTGCGAAAAGCGGTGTCCAATGATTTTATGGGACTGGATCTGTATTTTCAGCCTCTGGTCTATACCGATACGGAGGAGTTGTACGGGGCGGAGGCACTGCTGCGCTACCGGATGCCGGACGGAGAGAAGATCTCTCCTCTGGAGTTTATCCCCATACTGGAGGAGAGCGGTTTGATCCTGCCAGTGGGAAAATGGATCATACGTAAAGCGGCGGATATGTGCAAAGTATGCAGGACAAAATACCCGCAGTTCCGCGTCAGTATCAATCTCTCCTATATTCAGTTGTCTAAGGGTCCTGTTTTCGCAGAAGTCATGGATGCGCTGAAGGAGACCGGGCTGCCGCCGGACGCTTTGATCATGGAGCTGACGGAAAGCGGCTATCTGGAGAACAGTATCAACGTTCAGAAAGCATGGAGCAAGTTTAAGGAGGCGGGTATTCAGATCGCGCTGGATGACTTCGGAACCGGCTATTCCAATCTACAGAATATCGGACGATTTAATCCGGATATTGTGAAGATCGACAGGAGTTTTACGCTGAAAGCTTTGCAGCACAGCTATGAGCGTCAGCTTTTGAGCCACATCATCAATATGGTACATAGCATCAATCTGCGCATTGTAATAGAAGGCGTTGAGGAGAAGGAGGAACAGCAGCAGGTCATGGAGCTGGGGTCAGACTTTATCCAGGGATACTATTACAGCATGCCCTGTTCCAGAGAGGAATTTCTCAGAAAATACCGGATCGTGTAGTGAAAAGCGTGCGGCTGCTCATCAGTCCGCACGCTTTTTTACGGGACAATGTACATCAGTCATAGCTTTTTAGCGCGCGCCGGACACCGATCACCACCGGAGGAATCAGCAAAATGTGGCAGATTATGCCGGGAACGGCGGTTACAAAGGCCCCGGACAGGAACATGGGGAATGTGAAAGCAGGACCTATCACCTTGCCCAGCATGAAACGGACTGCTCCCCAAACGATGCGTCCTCCCAGCATGGCTCCTATCAGAGAGACATACATATAGGGAATCTTTTTAGGCAACAGCCTCAGCAGAGCACCGGAAAGAGCGCCGTATGTGGCCAATTCAAACGACATGGCCAGACCGGTGGGAATGGCAGTGGGCGCGCCAAACAGCAGAAAACGCAGCAGCGGCGCCATAAAACCGACGACCAGGCCGTATGGCCAGCCACAGAGCAGGCCGCACAGCAGCACCGGTATATGCATGGGTGACAAGGCCTTTCCGATCTGCGGGATCTGCCCGGTAAGAAAAGGCAGTATCATACACAGGGTCAGACAGACGGCGGATAGACAGAGTTTTTGCAGATTTTTGTTCATATCATTCTTCCTTTCTAATGGCAGATAGTTTCTGGCGTTTTTCCTTCCGGCATAAAAAAAGCACCCGTACCCTTCGGGGCGCAGATACCTTCCTGGTAAAATAAGTAAAATGCTCCGCATTTAATCTGCTAAGCAGAGATTGCGCAGAGCGCACGGAACTAAGGTAAAACGAGTGAAATACTCTACATGTAAATAGATATACCGGGTGTGCGCCGGGGCGCATAGGTTATACGATATATGCAGGCTTCTGTCTGCCGGGCTGCTTCTGCAAGCTACGATTTACTGTATCACATATTTTAAATAAAGTCAAATAAAGTATGTCTGTGTGATTGGGAAGAGGTTTCGGCCTCTTCCTTTTATTTTGCCAACTAAAATTTTATACTAACATGTCTGCCAATTTCCAGAGAAAAGATCGCGGAAAAAAATCCCGGAAAAAATTTTAAAATAGCTATTGACATTTTCTGGCGGATGGTGTAATATACATTTTGTTCGCAGGAGTGGCGGAATTGGCAGACGCGCACGGTTCAGGTCCGTGTGGTGGCAACACCTTGAGGGTTCAAGTCCCTTCTCCTGCATGACGAGCATCGAAAGAGGAAATCGAAAGATTTCTTCTTTTTTTGTTTCATGCATATGGCTGTAACCTTTTTCCTGCAATACTGTCTAATACAGATGTAGCCGGAACCGTGCTACAGAGCCGGTTTGATGCTCTGTAAGACGGGCTAAATACGGATTATTGCAGTGACACAGGCATGTGTCTGTAACATGCGGAAAAGAGGTAGACATGAGAAGAAAATGGGGACAGCTGTTGGGAGTCATTCTGGCAGGCAGTATGCTGGCGGGTTGCGGCCGGGCGTCTGGGGCCGGACAGCCATTGACGGCGGAAAACGGGATGCCGCCGGGTCAGGCCATGCAGACAGGGGACGAGGAAGCCGTTGATAACCGGCAGTCTGCCGAAGATGAGGAAACCGCCGGGAGCGGACGACTAGCCGAAGGTGAGGAATCTGTGGAGAGCGAGCGTTCTGCGGGGAACGGGGAGCCTATGGCAGCAGATGACAAAGTGGGATGGAACCGGGAGGACAGCAGCGATGTGGATGCGCTGCGCGCTTTCTCCTGGCAGCTGATGACGGAAAACATGGAGCAGGAGAATCCCATATTGTCTCCCGTTTCCGCCTATCTTGCACTGGGCATGGTGGGAATGGGTGCGCAGGGGGAGACAGAAGAGGAATTTCGGGAACTGCTGGGCAGCAATATGCCTGGGGTGTCCCAAAGGCTGATGGAGCGCTATCCCCGGGAACAGGAGGGAATGACGCTGGCCATCGCCAATTCTGCCTGGGTGGACCGGCAGCTAGCGCTGGAGGAAAAGTGGATCAGGGATGTTGAGGAGATCTTTCACGGAGAGGGCCGAAAGGGCGTACTCTCCAGTGAGGAGGTCATGGAACAGATCAACGGATGGTGCAGTGAGAACACAGAAGGATTGGTTCCGAGGATGCTGGATAAACCGCTGGATATAACTACCCGGCTTGTCCTGCTGGACGCGGTATATTTTAAAGGAGATTGGCTGGTACCGTTTGAGGCCGGTAAAACCATTCAGTATCCCTTTACCAAGGAGGACGGTACGGAGAAAAAAGTGGATACCATGAGCATGTGGGAGACAGACCAGAGGTATCTCCACAGTGAGCTGGGAGAGGGAGTTCTGCTGCCCTATCAGGGTGAGGATTTTGCCTATGTGGCCATATTGCCCAGGGAAGGTATGGAAGTGCGGGAACTACAGCGGCAGCTGACGCCGGAGGCGCTGGCCAAGCTGCTGGAAAGTGAAAATCAGGAGCTTTGCAATCTGCGTCTGCCCAAGTATGAGGTCAGTTTTGAACGGGAATTGAACGACAGCTTACAGGCTATGGGACTGATCCGGGCTTTTGACGACGATCAGGCGGACTTTTCCGGGCTGGAAAAAGCAGAACAGGGCAGTTCTCTCTATATAAGCTTGGTAAAGCAGAAAGCGGTATTCCGGGTGGACGAGAAGGGGACGGAAGCTGCCGCAGTGACGATGGTGACTCTGGACAAGTGCGCGGCTCTGGTAAGTCCTCAGCCTCGGGAGCTGTATTTTGACAGGCCTTTTGTATATATGATTTTGGATACGGAGACACAGGTTCCGCTCTTTGTTGGCATTATGGACGATCCCGGCTGACGGGACGCGGCGTGATTTATATATATTTAACTTTTTTTTCCTGACAATATCTGGTATGATATAGAAAGCAGATTTTTGAATGTTTTGGCAATACTCATTCTAGGAAAAGAAAGAGGGAATATACTGATGAACAGGGTAAAGCGGATCAGGAAACAGACGGACAACCGTTTCTTAAATCTCTATGAATTTGAGGCGGAGCACAGGGACGGGAAGACGACGCCGTATTTTGTGGCCTCCCGGGCAGGAAACCGGGAAGAACTAAAGGCTCTGTGCCATGATGAGCACTCGGACGGGGTGATCATCTACGCTGTCTATGGGGAAAAGAAGGATAAAGTGGTGTTGGTCCGCCAGTTCCGCTACCCGATCAACGATTATATTTACGAGTTTCCCGCCGGGCTGGTGGAGCAGGGGGAGGATATGTTCGATGCCGGCGTCCGGGAGATCTATGAGGAGACCGGGCTGAAATTCACCCCCAAAAAGGTGGACAGGGCATATGCCAAGCCCTATTATACCACAGTGGGTATGACGGACGAGTGCTGCGGCACGGTGTACGGTTACTGTGAGGGTACGCCCAGCAACAGCCACCAGGAGGACTCGGAGGACATCCAGATCGTGCTGGCGGACAGAGAGGAGTGCAGGCGGATATTGCGGGAGGAGAATGTAGCGATCATGTGCGCCTACATGTTGATGCATTTCATCCACAGCGCGGAAGAAGATCCGCTGGCTTTTACGGAAGAGATATGAAGATAGGGAGGTGAGCGATATGGCGGCGGAGCAAAAGCGTACAGAGGATTGGTATCGGCTGGATCTGTCGGCCATCGTTTATCCCACACTACAGCGGCGGGATTTTTCCTCCGTGTACCGGCTGTCGGTTGTCCTGAAGGAGGAGATAGACCCGGATGTATTGCAGCAGGCGGTGGATCAGGTCATGCCCCGTTTTCCCACTTACAAGGCGGCCATACGAAAGGGAGTATTCTGGCGGTATCTGGAGCCGAACAACAGGCCCGGTCCCTTTGTACAGCCGGATGTGAAAAACCCCTGCCAGCCCATGCATTTTAAAGTCAACAACCGTTATCTGGTGCGGTTTTACTATTACGGAGGGCGGATTGCCCTGGAGGCCCATCACAGCCTGGGGGACGGCACCGGCGGCATGTGTCTGCTGATGACGGTGACGGCCCGGTATCTGTATCTGAAATATCAGGCGCATATCAGACCGGAGGGCTTTGTACTGGATATCGGCAGTCCGCCGGACCCGGAGGAACTGGAGGACGCGTACATGCGGTACGCCAATGCGAAGGTGTGTCCGCCCAGGCCGGGAGAAAAGGCGTTCCGGGTCAGAGGCACGATGGAGCCTTTTTATACATTAAATATCGTAGACGGGATCATGTCGGTAAGCCAGGTGGTGAAGGTGGCCAAGGGTTATCAGGCCACGGTGACCGAGTACCTCAACGCAGTTCTGATCTATGCGCTGATGCAGAAACAGGAGCAGGAGAAGAGCCGCAGACAGAAACCGGTGAAGATTGCAATGCCCGTAAACCTGCGTCGTTTTTTTCCCTCAAAGACGCTGCGGAACTTTATCACCATGATCTATCCGGGGATAGATCCCAGACTGGGGGAATACACTTTTGCGGAGATCGTGGAGCAGGTGCATCACTATATGCGCTATTATCTGAACGAAAAACTGCTGCGGGGAGATATCACCACCAACGCGGCTACCCAGCGCCATCCACTGATCCGTGTGGTGCCCCTTTTTATCAAGGATTTTGTGGTGCGGCAGTTCTATACCAAGGTGCAGGATAAGAATTCTTCCGCCGGACTGACCAATATGGGGGCGCTGCGGGTGCCGGATGGCATGAAACCCTATATCCGGCGATTTGATATCTATATGGGTCAGCCATTTTCCTCCAGGACCAACTGCGCGATCATCAGCTACGAGGATGTGCTGACCGTGAATTTCGCCAGCAGTATCATCGAGGCGGATGTGGAGCGGTACTTTTTCAGAAAGCTGGTACAGGACGGCATCCATGTGAAGATCGAGAGCAATCGGGCATATGCGGAACCCGGAATATAAGGCTCTAAAACAGCATATGCGGAACTCTGAATAAGAAAGGCGGAACAATGTCATATTGTGTAAACTGCGGTGTGGAACTGGACGGTGCCCTGGAGCAATGTCCGCTGTGCAACACACCTGTGATCAATCCGCGGGAGTTATCCCGCCAAAAAAGCAAGTCCCCCTTTCCGGCGGAAAAAGGAACGGTGGAGACGATCCGGCGCAAGGATCTGGGCATACTGACTTCCAGTATTCTCGGGGCCACGGCAGTGGCATGCGGCGTATTGAATCTGCTGGTGTTCACCGGAGTGGCATGGTCGTTGGCCGTCATTGGCGCCTGCCTGCTGGTGTGGGTCATGATGGTGCCGCTGGTGATCGACAGCCGCCAGCCCATCTATCTTTCCCTGCTGTTTGACGGAGTGGCCTGCGGGCTGTATCTCTTTATGCTGAGCTTTCTCACAGCCGGGCAGGAATGGATGTGGGGGCTGGGGATTCCCATTGTGATCCTGGCCACGGTAATCTCTGAACTGCTGACCATATGCATTAAGAACCTGCCAAGCTCCTTTTTAACCAACGCCCTGTATGTGGTGAACGCGGTGGGGCTGCTCTGCCTGGGGCTTGAGATATTGATCGATCTGTATGTGTCAGAGCACATTGCGCTGAGCTGGTCCGCGGTGGTGCTGACCGTGATGATCTGTGTGGACGCCATGCTGATCACTGTACTGTCCAGAAGGCGGCTGCGCAATGAGGTGCGCAGAAGACTGCACTTTTAATCGAGATACGAAACTCTAATTGGAGGATACAATGGGAAAAAAGGTAAGCAGCCGTAATCAGCGTCTGATGCAGCTGGTCAGGCGGGCCCACGGGTTGGTGGAAAACCCCGATATCGAGAAACACAGGCAGTCCCAGAACCATATCGGAGAGATATTGGGCAATACCAGAGAAATACATTATGAGGAAATAAAGATCGGTGAGATGGACGCAGAGTGGGTGTCGGTGAACCGCGCGCACATGAAAAAATACGTGATCCTGTACTGCCACGGCGGCGGGTATTCCACGGGCAGCCGCAAGTATGCCCGCACGCTGACATCCAAGCTGGCTTCTTCCACTTTTATGGACGTGCTGTGTTTTGACTACAGGCTTGCTCCGGAATATCCCTATCCGGCGGCTCTGGAGGATGCGCTGAAAGCATGGGATTATCTGATGCTGCTGGGCTATGGGGCCAGAGAGGTGATCGTGGCGGGGGACTCCGCCGGAGGTAACATGGCGCTGGCATTGGTATTGCAGCTAAAGAGTCAGCGGCGTCTTCTCCCCAGAGGGCTGGTGCTCATGTCGCCATGGACGGACCTGACCTCATCGGGGGAATCCTTTCAGGCCAGGGCGGAGGTTGACCCGGTGCTGAACGCGGAATATATTGACCGCATGATACAGGCATACGCCCAGGGGCAGGATATGGAAGATCCGCTGATCTCCCCGCTCTTTGGAGATTTTGAAGACTTCCCGCCCGCCTGTATCCAGGTGGGAGACAATGAGATCCTCTACAGCGATGCCCGGCGTTTGTATCTGCGGATGCTGGAAAAGCATGTTTCGGTGCGGTTTGAACATTTTCCGGGGATGTGGCATGTGTTTCAGATGTCTCCTTTCAAGACGGCTTATGAGGCCATGGACCGTATCGCGGGATTTATCTATGATATATGCAGATGACATATCATCCATATGTCCGGTGGGGGCATGTGGATGATACTTTTTTATAAAAGAAAAAGGATTTTAAAAAATATTGCAGAATATATCAAGTAGGAGACTGTGTGAACTGAAAATGGTGAGAGCGGACTGATGCAGGAGAACCTGCAGGAAAGGCAGAGTGCAGATGACGATACGGGAGAATCTGGAGCGTTGGGAGAAGGAGTATTTGAGTCCCTATGCCTCTCTTAGCATGAATTCCAAGGGCAGGGACAGGGACGAGGAGCAGTGTGACATCAGGCCGGTGTTTCAGCGGGACCGGGACAGGATACTGCACAGCAAGTCTTTCCGCAGATTGAAAGACAAAACCCAGGTATTTCTGGCACCGGAGGGGGATCATTACCGCACCCGCCTGACCCATACGCTGGAGGTATCCCAGAACGCCCGCACCATCGCCAAGGCGCTGAAATTGAACGAAGACTTGGTAGAGGCCATCGCTCTGGGCCATGATTTGGGCCATACGCCTTTTGGACACGCGGGAGAGAGGGCGCTGCGGGAGGTTTGCCCGTACGGTTTTGAACACAGCCAGCAGAGCGTGCGCACCGTGGAGCGTTTGGAGAAAAAGGGGCAGGGCCTGAACCTGACCTACGAGGTGCGGGACGGGATATTGAATCATCAGACCAGCGGCAGCCCTCATACGCTGGAGGGAAAGATCGTGCGACTGTCCGACAAGATCGCCTATATTCATCACGATATGGACGATGCCATACGGGGCGGTATCCTGAGGGAGGAAGATGTGCCCCGGGAGATCGGCGAGGTGATCGGTTTTATCACCGGACAGCGGCTGGATCACTTTATTCACGATATAGTGATACATAGTAAGGATCAGGCGGACATCCGCATGTCCCCGCCGGTGGAGAACGCCATGAAAAAGCTGCGGAGCTTTATGTTTGAGCGCGTATACCAGAATCCGGTGGCCAAGAGCGAGGAGGGCAAGGCGGAAGCGCTGATAAAGACACTTTATCAATATTATCTGGGCCATATAGACGATCTGCCCCGGGAATATCTGAACCTGATCTCGGAGGGCGAGCCTCGGGAAAAGGTGGTATGCGACTATGTGGGCGCTATGAGCGACCGTTTTGCCATCGCGCAGTATGACGATATCTATATACCGAAGTCCTGGATCATATAGCGAAACAATATGCCCCATAACTCTTTAACGTGAGAAAGGAAGAAAATGTTTTATCCGGAAGAACTTGTGGAAGAAGTCAGGTTGAAGAACGATATCGTGGATGTAATCTCCGGGTATGTCCGGCTGCAGAAAAAAGGAGCCAACCATTGGGGGTGCTGTCCTTTTCATAATGAAAAAACCCCTTCCTTTGCCGTCAACGGAGCCAAACAGATGTACCACTGTTTTGGCTGCGGCGCAGGTGGGAACGTTTATACCTTTGTCATGAACTATGAAAATTACAGTTTTCCGGAGGCGGTAAAGATGCTGGCGGAGCGGGCCGGGGTCTCCCTGCCGGAGGCTGAGTATGACGAGGAGCAGAAACGGAAACAGGGACATCGTCAGCAGCTGCTGGACGTGAACAGGGAGGCGGCAACCTTTTTCTTTTACCAGCTGCGCAGTCCCCAGGGACAGGTGGGCTACCGCTATCTGTCGGAGCGCGCCCTGTCCGACGAGACCATGCGCAAATTCGGTCTTGGCTACGCCGGAAAGAGCGGAGCGGGACTGATAGAATATCTGAAACAAAAAGGGTTTGAGGACAAGCTGATCATAGAGGCGGGGCTGGGAAATTATAATGAGCGGACGGGGCTGCTCAGCCAGTTTTGGAACCGGGTTATGTATCCTATTCAGGATATCCGGGGTAAGGTCATCGGTTTTGGCGGCCGCGTCATGGGAGACGGAGAACCCAAGTATCTGAATTCTCCCGAAACCCCGATCTTTGACAAGCGGCGCAATCTATACGGGCTGAATTTTGCCCGCACGGCCAGGAGCGGCAATATCATACTCTGCGAGGGCTATATGGATGTGATCGCCATGCATCAGGCGGGCTTTACCCAGGCGGTGGCCTCGCTGGGAACCGCCTTTACGGCGGAGCAGGCCATGCTGCTGAAACGCTATACAGACAATGTTCTGCTGGCCTATGACAGCGACGGAGCGGGCGTCAAAGCGGCTCTGCGGGGAATAAGTATCCTGCGGGACGCAGGACTTTCCGGCAAGATCATCAATATGCATCCCTGTAAAGATCCTGATGAATTTATCAAAAAAAATGGGCGGGATGCTTTTCAAGAACGCATCGATCAGGCGGAGAACAGTTTCTTTTTTGAAATCCGTATGCTGGAGAGGGATTACAATCTCAAAGATCCGGAATCAAAGACCCTATTTTACCGGGAGATCGCCAAAAAGCTCTGCGGCTTCTCCGTGGATGTGGAGCGGGAAAACTATCTGGAGGCCATAGCGGAGAAATATAATATCGGCTTTGAAAATCTGCGCAAGCTGGTGGGCAGCTATGCCATGCAGACCGGGGTGGACAAGCCCCCGGAGCGGCCCAAATCCGGTGTCCAACCGAAAAATACGCCCCAGGAGAACAGTAAGCGCTCACAGAGGCTGCTGCTCACCTGGATCGTGGACGATCCAGGGCTGTACCCCAAGATCGCCCGGTACGTTGGCCCGGAGGATTTTACGGAAGAGCTGTACCGTCAGGTGGCGGAGCAGCTGTTTCGGGATATGGAGGCGGGACAGTACCAACCGGCGGCCATTATCAGCAGATTTCAGGAGGAGGAACAGCAACGTCAGGTGGCGGAGCTGTTCAACACTAATCTGCCGCAGTTAAGCACCAGGCAGGAGCGGGAGAAGGCTCTGCACGATATATTATACGCGGTGAAGAAGAACAGCTATGAGCAGTTGACCATGCGGCTCGGCTCGGACGTGACGGCGCTGGGCAAGGTGGTTTCGGGCAAGAAAGCCCTGGAAGAACTGGCAAAAACGCATATTTCACTGGAATGAAGTCAATACTAGTACCCAACAGAAAGGAAACCGTAAGGATGGATGAAAACACACAGGCGCGTTTTGAGGAGAAGATGAAGAATCTCCTGGCGATGGCCAAGAAGAAGAAAAATGTATTGGAGTATCAGGAGATCAATGAATTTTTCTCGGACATGACTCTGGAGGAAGATCAGTTTGATCGGATTCTGGAGACTTTGGAACAGAATAATGTGGATGTACTGCGCATCACCGAAGAGGATGATGTGGATGATGAGGAGATCCTGCTGGCGGAGGAGGATCTGGACGTGGAGAATCTGGATCTGTCCATTCCGGACGGCATCAGTATCGAGGACCCGGTGCGCATGTACTTAAAGGAGATCGGCAAGGTGCCCCTGCTGTCCGCGGAGGAGGAGATTGAGCTGGCTAAAAAGCTGGAACTGGGTGACCAGGAGGCAAAAAAGCGCCTGGCGGAAGCCAATCTGCGTCTGGTGGTCAGCATCGCCAAGCGTTATGTTGGGCGGGGGATGCTGTTTTTGGATCTGATTCAGGAGGGCAATCTGGGTCTGATCAAAGCAGTGGAGAAATTTGATTACCGCAAAGGGTTTAAGTTCTCCACATACGCTACATGGTGGATTCGCCAGGCGATCACCAGGGCCATCGCGGACCAGGCCAGGACCATACGTATTCCCGTGCATATGGTGGAGACCATTAATAAACTGATACGGGTGAGCCGTCAGCTCTTGCAGGAATTGGGCCGTGAACCCTCCCCTGAGGAGATCGCGGAGGAGATGAATATGCCTGTGGACCGGGTGCGGGAGATCATGAAGATCAGCCAGGAGCCGGTGTCTCTGGAAACTCCTATCGGTGAGGAGGAGGACAGCCATCTGGGAGATTTCATACAGGACGACAATGTGCCCGTACCGGCGGACGCGGCGGCATTTACGCTGCTCAAGGAGCAGTTGGTGGAAGTACTGGGAACACTTACAGAGCGGGAGCAGAAAGTACTGCGCCTGCGCTTTGGATTGGACGATGGGCGCGCCCGTACCCTGGAAGAGGTGGGCAAGGAGTTCAATGTGACCCGTGAGAGAATCCGTCAGATAGAAGCCAAGGCTCTGCGCAAGCTGCGCCACCCCAGCCGCAGCCGTAAGCTCAAGGACTATCTGGACTGATGCGTGATCAGGTGGAGCTGTCTGCCAGAATGCAGGCGTTGACTGATATGGTCACTCCCGGAAACCGGGTCTGCGACGTGGGCTGCGACCACGGATGGGTGTCCGTCTATCTGGTGCAGCAGGGCATCAGTCCCCGGGTGCTGGCGATGGATGTCAGGAGAGGTCCTCTGTCCAGGGCGCAGCAACATATCCGTCAGCGTGGACTGGAGGCATACATAGAGACCAGGCTTTCCGACGGTGTGGCCGCCTTGGAGGCCGGGGAGGCGGATACCGTTCTATGCGCCGGCATGGGCGGCAGGCTGATGCAGAGGATACTGGAGGAGGGCAGGGAAAAACTGGCGTCGGTGGGGGAACTGATCTTACAGCCCCAGTCGGAGCTGCGCGCTTTCAGGGCATATCTTCGGGGAGCGGGCTATGTGACTGCGGCGGAAGATATGGTGTATGAGGACGGAAAATATTATCCCATGATGAAGGCGGTTCCCGCGGCAGGGGAGCGTGACATATCCGTTACGGCTGAGGAGCAGGCACTGTGGGATTGTTTTGGGGAATTGCTGCTGGCCCACGGGCATCCGGTGCTGAAACAGTATCTGAAGGCGGCGGAGCAGAGCTGCGGCCGGATATTGGAGCAGTTGGAGCAGGGAGCCTCGGACAGGGAGAGGGCGGCACTGCGCTGCCGGGAACTGGAGGAGGAGCGGCGGCTGGTCCTGCTGGCGCTGGAGCGGTACTATTAGAACAAAAACACAGATTCTACCGTAGTCTGGTATAGACCGGACCACAGGTATGCGGAAAAGAGGATGAGATGAAGGTAGAAGTATTGGGGCAGGAGAGGGAATACCCTCAGGGAATCACTTACGAGCGGATAGCGGCGGATTATCAGGAAGAGTATGGCGGATTGATCGCTCTGGTCAACGCGGACGGCAAGCTGCGGGAGCTGTTTAAACATGCGGGCAGAGACTGCAAACTGAGCTTTTTTACCCTAAAGGACGCGGTAGGGCATAAGACTTATGTGCGCTCCGCCACGATGCTGTGTATGAAAGCGATCTATGATACCATGGGAGAGAAAGCGGCGGCCATGTGCCGTCTGGAGTTTGCGGTGGGAAACGGCACGTATATCAGCACCGGCGGAACTATCGATGCTACAGCGGAAAACGCGGAGCGCATCAAGGCACGGATGGACGAATTGCAGGCCTTGGCAATGCCATTTCATAAAAGATCTTATCCCCTGGATGAAGCCATCGAGCTGTTCAGGGCCAAGGGGATGACGGGAAAAACGGAACTGTTCCGATACCGCCGCAGCTCCTTTGTGAACGTATATGAGATGGACGGCTATTATGACTACTATTACGGCTTTATGCTGCCAAACGCGGGCTATGTAAAGTGGTATGATCTGCAGGCCTATGATCAGGGCTTTATGCTGGTACTGCCGGAGCAGAAGGAGCCCACACAGGTCAGGCCCCTGGAGGAGAGGAGAAAGCTGTTTGAGACTTTGAAAGCATCCGCCCAGTGGGGTCATGACATCGGCATAGAGACGGTGGGACAGCTCAACGACCAGATTTGCAGGGGGTCCATCAGTGATCTGATCCTGGTGCAGGAGGCGGAGCAGGAGAGGAAGATCGGAGAGATCGCCCGGGAGATCGCGTCACGTGACGGCGTGAAATTTATCATGATCGCAGGCCCTTCTTCCTCCGGGAAGACCAGCCTGTCCCACAGACTGTCGATCCAGCTGCGGACACTGGGCATGACGCCCCATCCCGTGGCTCTGGACAATTATTTTGTGAACAGGGAGGATACGCCGTTAGACGAGAACGGGGACTATAATTTTGAGTGCCTGGAAGCCATCGACGTCAAGCAGTTTAACGATGATATGATCAAACTGCTGGATGGGGAGCGGGTGGAGATTCCCGAGTTCAATTTCAAGATCGGCCGCCGGGAATACAACGGCAATTATATGCAGCTGGGAAAAGAGGACGTGCTGGTCATCGAGGGCATTCACGGACTGAATCCCAAGATGAGCTATGCCCTGCCTGAAGAGAGTAAATTTAAAATATATATCAGTGCTCTGATCAATCTGAATATCGACGCCCACAACCGGATTCCCACCACCGACGGCAGACTGCTGCGGCGGATGGTGCGGGACGCCCGGACCAGAGGAGCGTCCGCCCAGAGGACGATACAGATGTGGCCCTCCGTGCGCAGGGGGGAGGAGGCGTATATATTCCCCTTCCAGGAGGAGGCGGACGTGATGTTCAACTCTGCCACGATCTACGAGCTGGCCGCGCTGAAACAATACGCGGAACCGTTGCTGTTCCATATTGAAAAGGATCAGCCGGAGTATCATGAGGCCAAGAGACTGCTGAAGTTTTTGGAGTATTTTCTGGGCATCAGCAGCGAGGAATTGCCCAGAAATTCCATATGCAGGGAATTCGTGGGCGGCAGTTGCTTTAGGGTGTAGCGGCAAAAGATAAAAACGGTTGAGAAGTGGAGAGATGAGCGATTTGATTGAAAAGAAACAGGGAGCCATGGACGGATTACAGGGATTTGAAAAATTCTGCTGCCGCGTGTTTAGCCTGTTAGCCCTGATCATGTTTGCCGTCCTGTTCTGGTACGGCCTGCATTTGACCGGACAAAACGGCGGAGACAGCGAATATATATCCTTCAGAGAGGATTCGGCGGTTTATAATGTTCTGACCCTGGGCGCTGCCCTGATATGTCTTTGCCTTGTGAGTAAGCTTGGGGAGAAAATGCAGGGCAGAAAAGCCAGAAATATTGCGTTGGCGGCTGTATGTACAGTGACGGCAGCCGTCAGCTTTTATTGGGTGTATGTGTGCAAGGCGGCCCCTCAGGCGGATCAGATGATGATCTGTCAGTATGCCGATGCGTTTAATATGGGGGATTTCAACGGGGTACTGCAGGGCCGCTATATAGCCAGATATCCTCAGCAGCTGGGCATGGTCACGCTGCTGAGAGGACTTTTTTCCATCTTTGGACCGTACCATTATCAGGCTTTTCAGTACCTCATGGTGGCGGTAGTGCCGCTTATCGTGGTGTCAGGCTGCATGATCGTCAGGCTTTTGTCAGAGGACAATGCCAGAGCCGAGATTTTTTACCTTCTGTTTATGCTGACATGTTTTCCCATGTACATTTACACGGTATTTGTCTATGGGGATTTGATCTCCACTGCACTGGGGATGTTTGGCGTGTGGATGTATCTGGCCTATCTGAAAAAGTTTTCCTGGATTCGTCTGCTGCTCTTTGGATTATCCATGGGGTTCGCCGTACAACTGCGCGCTAATCTGATGATTCTGGTGGTGGCCATGGTCATTGTGCTGTTGATCAAACTGATTGTCCAATGGAAATGGCAGAACATCGTTATAGCGGCAGCGTTGGTACTGGGGGTCGTGCTGGCGAATATGGCGGTATGGGGATTTTACAGTGACAAGGTGGAGGAGAAAGCGCCTTCCATCCCTCCGCTGCTCTTTATCGTGATGGGACTCAATGATGCGGATGGACATCCCGGCTGGTACAACGCCTATAACTATATTGTTTTTGCGGGACATAACGATGATGTGGAGGTTTCCAATTCAATAGCAATGGAACATCTAAAGGAGGCGTTCCAACGATACTGGGAAGATCCCGATTATATGCTGGATTTCTTTCAGAGGAAAATGAATGCCCAGTGGAACGCTCCCATGTACCAGAGTATCGCTATGAACAGGTATATTGAGGGAGACCAGATCGGAAAACTGGCGCCGGATATTACGAATTACGGCAAAACTGCCCAGTTGATGGAGTCGTGGATGAAGATATACCAGCTGCTCATGTACGGGGGATTATTATTTCTGCTGGCAGCCGGACGTAAAAAATTTCTGAAGATAGAGAAATATGCACTGTTGATAGCCGTCTACGGCGGTTTTTTGTTCTCCCTGATCTGGGAGGCCAAGACCAGATATGTGCTGCCGTTTCTCTTTTTCCAGATTCCCTATATGGCGCTGGCGATCAGTGAATTGACTGTGGCCATCCGCAAACTCCCCGGAAACTTAAGACGGGCAGGACTGCCGCGAAGGGTGCTGGTGGGTGCCGGGGCGGGAGTTGTCAGACTCCGGCAGGCTCTAGGCAAAAACAGGATCTTTGTGGGGGGATGCATGGCGGTTCTGGTGCTCCATATGGCTTTGATCCTGTTCTTTGGGGCGCAGAAAAAAGGGTTCCTGGAGGAGGAATACGATTCCTATTATTCCAGTACAGGTACGATCCATATGGAACAATACAGTCCTGTCATGGAAAAAAGCGGGTATGGTGTGCAATTTCAGTATCTGGTGATCGACGGTAACGAGTTTAACTATGAAGTGGTTGCAGACGCTCAAAAACCGGAGAACCGGCCGCCGCTTTACTATCTGGCGCTGAATACACTGATGTCCCTCCGGCCCAACTCTTTTTACAAGTGGTTCGGTATAGGACTGAATGCGGTTTGTTCTCTGATCTCCTGCTGCGGGATCATGACATTGGCGTTTATGCTGGATCGGGGGAAATATCGTCGCATGTGGGCCATCCACGCTGGACTGGCATTTGGAGTTTGTCCCGTGTCCCTCAGTAATGTCATGTTTACGGGCCCACACGCAATGAATGTTATGTGGGTGATCCTGTATTTGGACATTTTAATAGCAATGGCGCAAGATCCGCGCTGCCACAGACGGAAATATATCGGCCTTACCGCCGCGGGAGGCGCTGTATGCGGACTGGCTTTTCTGACAAGCTATATCAGTCTTATTCCGGTATTGGCCCTGTGGCTGGGCGGCTGTGTTCGGGCGGCGGTCAGGCGGCAGGGGCAGGGGCGTATGCTGCGCTTTGCCGGGGTCATGGCAATCTGCGTGATGCTGGCAATCCTGGAGTTCCCGTTCAGCATCAGGCATGTCTTTATGCTTTCGGGACGGGGAACCGGAGAGATATATTATACTCTGGGCGCGGTTTTGATTCCTGTGGCAGCCTGTCTGATCTGTAAAGGGGGACTGCGGGCATGGGAGAAGAGAACCGGCGGATTAGATGAAAAAAATCACTGGCAGGCCGCAGTGCTGGCAGCCGGTGTGGTGCTGCTCTGCGGCGGCGTGGGAATGGCTGTGGGAGGCGTACACTTTTTGCAGCGGGAGGGGGCGGACAAGATAGCGTTTTCCCGGAGCAATGCCCAATACCCGGCGGTGGTGGTCTGCGGATATGCCTCGCCCAAGCAGGCGTGGTATGCGTCGGATGAGTTATGGCCTTATGAACGCATTGTTTATGTGGATTATTTGGATGGAGACTGTGAGCTGGAGAATGAGACGCTCATAAATGCGGAAAGGCTGATCGTGTATATGGATTGTCCCGAGGAGATATTGGATCGTCTCATCGCTCAAAACGATGGACTGGACTCCTATTCATTGGTACGCCGGGAGGAGAAATTCTGTGTCTATGAGGTACAGTGAGTCTGGTCAGGGATACTGTACCTCCGCTTTGAGACACATTGCTGTCAGGAGCCGGAGGCTCCGCCAACCGTTTGCCGAATATATTTTCCATATGTCCCACCCGGCGGTGATGCGGCTTTGTTCGCGCAGGGTGGGCAGATTCTATCCCTGATCTGTTTTTTCATAAAATACTCTTGAATTCCTTGATCCAAACAATGTTTTACAGCCTCTTCAACAGTGGTTTTGAACCCATCTGCCAGTTATTCGGTTACCCTTCCTAGCAAACAGACCTGTTCCTACAGTCCGGGCTCTTTGTTTGTGCATGTATCGGTCCGGGCGGTACCGGTTGGGGGCAGTGCATGTCAATGTTTTTGCCGCCTGTTCCGTGAAATAGACCAGATATCGAAAAACGATTGCGCCAGATGTCATTTTGCCTATAATAAGAATCAAGATAGTTGTCGGAATATATTAAACAGCATACTCCCGGAGAGCGCATTGATAAATAGGGGACGCCTAAACGGTCAAATGATTGTCACCACATTTCGTGCGTTGGCAGAGGATATGCGGAACTTAAACGTAGAAGGAGGTGTCGGAGTGCAGATAGAAGTCAAGATAGATCCGTCCTGCACAGAACCTAAAGTCATTATAGTGGCAGATTCCATGTCCGAGGAGATACAGAGTCTGGTTAAAAGGTTGTCCGCAGATATTCCCCAGGTGATCTCCGGTATTCGGGATGAGAGACTGGAGGTGCTTAAGGAAGATGAGCTGATCCGGGTATACGCAGGCTCCGGTAAGGTGTTTGCGGTCACGGAACAGGGAGAATATGTTTTGCGGTTAAGGCTCTATGAACTGGAAGAGAGATTGGACAGACAAAAGTTTGTGCGGATATCCAACTCGGAGATCGTGAACCTAAAAAAAGTAAAGTCTTTTGATCTAAGCTTTGCCGGCACGGTCTGTGTGGAATTGTTAAACGGAACGGTCACATACGTATCGAGAAGATACGTGCCGAAGATCAAGAAAATATTGGGAATATAAGAGAGGAGAGTATAAATATGAAAAAAAATATCCGGATTCGTAGAATCTGTAAATACGGTGTTCTGGGTATGCCGCTGGGCGTCACGACCGGACATGTGATCAGTATTTTGACCTCTCTGAAGTGGGGGCAGGGTTATTACTCCCCCTGTGTTCCACAGATGATTGAGGTCATAGGCAGCGAGATCTGCGCGGTGATCTTGCAGACAGTATTATGCGCACTGTTGGGTGGGGTGTTTGGAGTGACTTCCGTAATATGGGAAAATAAAACATGGAGCATTATGAAACAGACAGGGATATATTATCTGGTGGATTCGGCGGCAATGATGCTGGTGGCATATCTCTGCTATTGGATGGAGCATAGCGCAAGGGGATTTCTCAGCTATTTTGGCATTTTCACCGCAATTTTTGTGTTGGTATGGCTGGTACAGTATATGCGCGTTAAGAGTGATCTGAAAAAGATTAATTCCCGTCTGAAGTAAATGAGCCGGAATTTTGGTCCATTATTTTGTAAGAGTTGCTAAAACCGCCGATCTGTGCTAAAATAAGCAGAGCGTTTCACAGAGGCGTTGAAAAGCGCTCATATGAATATGTTTCAAAATATAAGTAGGACAGGCGATCGCAGCCACGCCATTGCGTGGGTGAGGAAAGTCCGGGCTTCACAGGGCAGGATGCCGGATAACGTCCGGTGGAGGCGACTCCAAGGCCAGTGCAACAGAAATATACCGCCTGGAGATAATTGTAGGGCAATTTTCTTGGAGATAATTGCGGAGCAATTTTCTTGGAGATAATTGCGGAGCAATTTTCTCCAGGTAAGGGTGGAAAGGCAGCTTAAGAGACTACCGTCCGTCTGGCAACAGGCGGAGCCATGTAAACCCCATCCGAAGCAAGACCAAAACGAAAGCGACAGGCTTGCCCGGCCTGCTTTCAGGTAGGTCGCTGGAGGCGTCTGGTAACAGGCGTCCTAGATAGATGATCGCTCAACGACATAACCCGGCTTATCGTCCTGCTTAATTCAAAATCCCAGTATTTGTTATGAATACTGGGGTTTTGCTATGGACGGCCGCATTGCCGGCCGGTCCATACCGCAGGTAAAGTCAGGGACAGTATGAGGGATCAATATGCGGAAGAGATTTATGGAGGTGCTGGCGTTATTTTCTCTGGTATTGGTGCTGGTTGCCCTGGGAGGGCAGCGGACGGCAAGCGGGACGAATCTCACCAGGAGAACGGCCCCGGTTTGTGGGACGGGACCATACAGTGAAATGGGACCATGCAGTAGGACGGGATCATGCAGTGAAATGGGACCGTACAGTGGGACGGGACCATACAGTAAAACAGAGCCATGCAGTGAAACGGAACTGTTAGACCCCAAGGAACTGCCAGGGGAAGTTGTATCGGAGGATAGGCCGGATGAGGATATGCAGCAGTATTTGCAACGGGTAACGGTGCGGTTTCAAGGGTCCCGATATGTGGGCAGCGGCGTTGTCTGGTCTGTGGAAGAGGATGTTCTGGTGATCGCTACCGCAGCCCATGTTATTACGGACAACTTTCCTGTATTTGTGCAGTTTGAGCAGGGTGAACCGCTGGAAACCCAATTGCGTAAGGTATCGGATCAGGTGGATCTGGCATTTGTGGAAATTCCCTTACTGGAATTGGAGAACCGGGGAATCGGCTGGCAGATAGCCAGACAGGAAAAAGAGGTGTGCGACCGATTAGAACCCGGGCAACCGTTGTGGATCATGGGTTCCGTGGAGGAGGCGGCAGACCGGGTCTATGCCGGCAGTGTGATACAGCCTTGGATATATTTGGAGGATTTTGGGAATTATATGCTGCTGGGACATGCCTATGCCGTTCCGGGAGTGTCCGGCGGCGGTGTGTTTACACAGGATGGGTTTCTGGTGGGTATTCTCTGCGGCGGCAATGATGACGACCAGACCGCCGTGCTGCCCTGGAGCGTCATGGTGGCAGGAGAATCTTAAGCGCGGTACAGAAGACAACAGGAGAACCGTTTATTAATTTTTCAGTTTTACAGATATTGACAACAGGATAGTTTTGTTAGACAATAAAAGATAATGATTAATTTATAATGGCTGGAGCGGGTGTAACTTTGGCCTGAACATGATATGCGGAAAGGAAGTAATACTATGACAAAGATTGATATCGTATCCGGCTTTTTGGGCGCCGGAAAGACCACACTGATCAAGAAATTGATCAAGGAGGCGCTGCAGGACACACAGGTGGTGCTGATCGAGAACGAATTTGGAGAGATCGGTATTGACGGCGGATTTTTAAAGGACGCCGGAATTGAAATAAAGGAGATGAACTCCGGCTGTATCTGCTGCTCTCTGGTGGGAGATTTCGGCGCGTCACTTAAGGAGGTGCTGACCACCTACAAACCGGAGCGTGTACTGATCGAGCCTTCGGGAGTGGGAAAGCTCTCGGATGTGGTAAGGGCAGTGGAGAACGTGGCGTCTGATCTGGACGTGAAAGTAAACAGCGCCGTGGCGGTGGTAGACGCCTCTAAGTGTAAGATGTATATAAAGAATTTTGGCGAATTTTTTGTCAATCAGATCGAACACGCGGGAACTGTTATACTAAGCAGGACGGGCAATATACCGAAGGAGAAATTACAGTCGGCGGTTGAACTGATCCGTCAGCATAACGCAAAGGCCACCATCATTACTACTCCATGGGAGGATCTGGAAGGAAAGGCGATCCTGGAGACGATCGAAGGGGTAGATAATCTGGACGATATGATGAAGGAGATGCTGGAGCATGCGAGGGAGCATGAGCATCACCACCATCATGACGAGGATGGTGAGTGCAGTTGCGGCCATCACCACCATCATGAGGAGGAGCACGAGCATCACCACAGTCATGGAGAGGAGCATGAGCATCACCACAGTCATGAAGAGGAGCATGAGCATCATCATGACCATGAAGAGGAGCACAAGCATCACCACAGTCATGAGGAGGAGCACGAGCATCACCACAGTCATGAGGAGGAGCACGAGCATCACCACAGTCATGAGGAGGAGCACGACCATCACCATGACCATGAGGAAGGGCACGATCACCACCATCATTATGATGAGAACGGAGTATGTAGCTGCGGCCATCATCATGATGAAGGAGAGCACGGCCATCATCACGGTCATCATCATGCGGACGAGATATTCAGCAGTTGGGGCATGGAGACCCCCAATACCTATACGGCCCAGGAAATCGAAAAGATACTGTCCGCGCTGGACAGCGGTAACTATGGTATGATATTGCGCTCCAAGGGTATGGTGCCTGCGGGAGACGGCAGTTGGATATATTTTGACTATGTGCCCGAAGAGCATGACGTACGCGGCGGCAAGCCGGAAGTGACGGGGAAAATATGCGTCATCGGCTCCAAGCTGAACGAGGAAAAACTGGCAGAGCTGTTTGCAAAATAAGCGGAATGAGGATGGCGCTGTGAGGGCCGCAGCGGAACTCTAATTGAAGGATGGGAGGATATGCACGGTATGAAACCGGTTTATATCATCAACGGATTTTTGGAGAGCGGGAAGACGGAATTTATCACCTATACCATCTCCCAGCCCTATTTTCGGATACAGGGTAAGACTCTGATCATTGCCTGCGAAGAGGGCGAAGTGGAGTATGGGGAGGAACTGCTCCGCAGATGCAACGCTGTTCTGGAGGTCATTGAGGAGGAAGAGGACTGCAATCCCAATCATCTGGTGGAACTGGAAAAAAAGCACAAGCCGGAGCGCATTATCATTGAATACAACGGCATGTGGAATTATAAGAATTTGAAACTCCCCTGGCACTGGAAGGTAGAACAGCAGATTACCACAATAGACGGGTCCACTTTTCCCATGTATTATACCAATATGCGCTCTCTGCTGGCAGAGATGGTGCGAAAGTCGGAGATGATCATTTTTAACCGCTGCGACGGCATCAAGGATCTGAATGTATACAAACGCAATATCAAGGCGGTAAACCAGAGCGCTGATGTGATCTTTGAGGATTCCAACGGCGAGGTAAACGAGATCTTTGAGGAGGATCTTCCCTATGATTTACAGGCGGATGTGATCGTGCTGGGAGACGAGAGTTACGGTATCTGGTATCTGGATTCTCTGGATCACCTGGAGCGCTATGAGGGAAAGACCATTCGCTTTACTGCCATGGTTTTAAAGCCGGACAATATGCAGGACGGATATTTTGTGCCCGGTCGTATGGCGATGACCTGCTGTGCGGACGATATGGCATTTTTGGGATTTGCCTGTAAATATGATGGGGCAGGAGGATTGAAACAGCAGGAATGGGTACAGGTGACTGCCACGGTGAAAAAGGAATATTGGAAGGATTACGAGGGGGAAGGTCCCATGCTTTACGCCGTTTCTGTGGAAAAGACAAAGGCTCCCAAGAATGAGATCATCAGTTTTACTTAAATAATTTAGTAGATAAAGCCATCAGCCCCGCCTGGCCACTTGTGAAGATGGAAGGTGGGGTGCCGTTCATACCGGTTTCTTGGGACGGCATGTACGGGCAGGCCCTGTGTTTTATATGGAGAAGAGAATATGGAATCTACCAGAGAAATCCAACAGTTGAAAAGCCGCCTGAGAGATCTGGCGGAGCGCTCCTACAGACAGAATATGTATTGTTTTTCCGGTTTTTTAAGTTTGGATGAGCAGGATCAGCTCTGGAGCATGGAAAAGGAGCTGCATTATTGCAACTGTCAGCTATGGGGCGGTTATGAACAGGCGGAGAGGAAGGTTGCGCGCTTTGGCAGTGCGGAAGAATTGGGCTATGAGGAGGACTATCCCATGGTGTGCATCCATATCAAGCCGCTGCAGGCCAAATTTGCCGATACCTTAAGTCATCGGGATTTTCTGGGAGCGCTGATGAATCTGGGTATAGAGCGCAGCACTCTGGGGGATATACGGGTGGGCGAGAAGGAGGCCTATCTGTACTGTCTGTCCGGTATGGCGGAGTATATATGCGGGCATTTGGATAAGGTTAAACACACCAGCGTAAAGTGCGTACCCGTGGCAGAGACGGCGGACATTCCCCAGGAAGAGCCTCAGGAGCTGGTGGTACAGCTGCCCTCCCTGCGCATCGACGCCTGCCTGGCCAAGGTGTACAACCGCTCCAGAGGGGAGATATTGGAGGCCTTTCAAGGCGGCAGGGTCTATGTGGACGGGCGTCTGTGCGAGAACAATTCCCGGATGCTTAAAGGCGGCGAGACGGTAAACTTACGCGGGTATGGGAAATTTGTCTTTACCGGGGAACAGAAGGAGACCCGCAAAGGAAAGCTGTCGGTGAAGGTTTTGGTGTATATGTGATTTTGTATTGGCCTTAACAATATTATATTTGAGGATGGCTTTGTTTAGAGAATTTTGTGAAGTACATGGATTTATAAGTTGAGGATATGCCTGCAAACGTGAATCCTAAAAATTGAACATAACAGCAAGTTCCTGTTCAAGAGGGGAAGACAGATTTGGATAATTACAGATTATATGAATTACTGGATATTCCTGACCAAGTGATCGTTCAATTAAGTGAGTATGGAGATACTAGAGATAGAACACTGTCCAATGATATATATAGCAAATTGCTACATCGTAACGAATGGGATCAGGGAGTGAAAGAACTGCAGGAACTTTTAGTCAATGATACGGACGGTATACAGATCTTGTGGGAACAATTAAATATTGTAAGCAATTATACATATGATGAATATATCCGGCGTGGGATAAGCCTTGACATCTTTGCTGCCACAATGAAATTCTGCGCGCGCTTTTTGCGAGAACACCATGCCCAATGCGGGGTATACAAATATGTATGGGCCTGGTGGTTTCCGAGGCAGATGTCCTTGAGTGAGTTTCGGATTGGGGCATTGGAATATGAATTTGTTGACGGGCAAGAACGGGAGATTGCGGTCCACATTCCTTCGGACGCAGATATGAGTAAAGCGTCTATACAGAAGTCGTTGAAAGACTTTTCTATATTTAGAGACACATTTTTTTCTGAATGGCAGGGAGTAAGGCTTACATGTAATACCTGGATGTTGATGCCAGAGTTGCAGGGATTTTTGAATAGGGATTCTAATATCATAGCGTTTCAAAACCTATTTGAGATAGTTTCTATTGATAGAGATGCCACATGGTATATGGGATGGATCTATCCGGGATATGAGAAAATAGATGAACATTTACCTGAAAATACATTACTTCAGCGCGAATTGAAAAAATATCTTCTGGTCGGGAATAAATTCGGCATTGCAAAGGGGTATATCATTTAGGACATCGGCATTTTTGTCTGCATAACGGTTAACTTTTACAACCCAGGAGGAAAGATAATGTACACATATTCCGTGATCCAATGGCTGTTTTTCTTTTATTTTTATTGTTTCGTAGGCTGGTGTATCGAGTCTGTCTATGTATCTCTGCACAAAAAGCGGTGGGTGAACCGGGGCTTTATGAGAGGACCTTTTCTGCCCCTGTATGGCAGCGGCGGTATCATGATGCTGGTGGTATCCATGCCCTTTCAGCAGTATCTGCCGTTGGTATTTATCGCGGGCTGTATCGGTGCCACCATACTGGAATATGTGACCGGAGTGACCATGGAGGCGCTGTTCAAGGTGCGGTATTG
The DNA here is from genome assembly GCA_910577235.1 of uncultured Acetatifactor sp. Lineage (GTDB taxonomy): Bacteria > Bacillota > Clostridia > Lachnospirales > Lachnospiraceae > Acetatifactor. The sequence goes on from CAJTMX010000002.1 coordinate 122,367, forward strand.
GGATTATTCCGACAAGAAATTCAACTTTCAGGGGCATGTCTGTCTGGGAACATCACTGGCCTGGGGACTGCTCACCATACTGATGACCCGGGTGGTGCATAAGCCAGTGGAACGCCTGGTGCTGGCCATCCCCGGCAATATACTGACGATCCTCACGCTGGCGCTGACGGTGGGGATAGCCTGCGACTTTGCCTTGTCCTTCAAGGCTGCCATGGATCTGCGGGATGTTCTGGTGATGATGGAGAAAGCCAAGGGAGAGTTGATACATATTCAGAAACGTCTGGATGTGATCATTGCTCTGGCGGACAGCGATATCCAGGCCCGCAAAGAAGAGTGGAACGAGACTAAGGAGGCATGGATAGAGGCCAGTGAGGCCCGCAGGACGGCGGCGCAGCAGCAGAGGGCAAAATTCAGTGAAAATGTGACGCTGAAAGCAGGAGAGCTAAAGTCCGGTATCGAGGAGAAGTTTGCCAAGTTGAAACAGCGCGCCATGGAAAAACCCTCCGCCTATCTGGAGAGCGCGAGAGAGGAGATCAACGAACTTCGGATCAAATACCGGGTCAGCGCGGGCAGCCGGGACGAAATGAAAAAGACCCGCAGAACCTATGGACATCTGCTGCGTTCCAACCCCTCCATGACGTCCCGCGTCTTTAAGGATGCCTGGGAGGAATTTAAGAAAAATATGGAGAGCGGGCCGGAGGATGGGGAAGAGCAGGGTTAAAATCCGGCCTCTCCCTGCCGATATAGTATATGATACAGGGAAGTATCCACCAGGACCATACGGATGTGGGAGGTATAAGGCATGAAGATAGGGGAGGCTTTGACTGCTTATCGCGTCGAGCGCAAGATGATCTTACAGCAGAGACGGGAACTCTATAAACGGAAGGAATCGCTGGAAAAGAGGATGAATGCCACCGAGGGAGGCCGGGAGCGATACGCGGACGAGGCCGCCACGCTGCAGCTGTCCATAGACAGTGTAAACCAGCGATTTGAGGAAAATCTGAAAGTACTGGACCAGCTGACGGAGCAGAAGGCGGCGGTCTGGAACGGGGAGGTAGCCAAACAGCAGGCGGACGCAATGGAGGATTATGCCGTAGACATGGCCAAGATCATGGAAGTGGCCCATCGGATCTCCAAGGGAGGTATCGTGCCCGCATCGGATGAAAAAAAGCTGTTGGACTACAGCTTTGAGATGTATCAGGCAGCCAAAAGCATGGGTGCCATGGTACAGATGCAGAAAAAGCGGGAGAAATATGACTCCCTGTGGGACGATGAGGAAGATGAGCAGCAGGAGTATGACCCTGCGGGCAAGGCCTACAATGCGGAGACGGACATAGGGATGCCAGGCTCTGGGGCGGAGGGCGGCGAGGGCAGCGTGGAGGCTACCGCTATATAGGAGGCCGATGACGGGAGAAAACAGCCATGTATTCCATAAACCTTCCGGGCAGGGCAGTTTATCTATAGGGACAAAAGGAATATTTTCAGATCGGAGCAGTGGCAGGGGAACAGGCGTAAGCTTTGGTTCCGCAGGCCGCTGCTTTTTGATTGGATATCCAGGGCGATACACAGTACCGGGGACAGGGGGATTGACAGGGCTGTCTATATGTGATAGACTAAGTCTACAAACAATAGACAGTCTGGAGAGTAGTATGCCAGACAATACATACCGGGAGGCGGGGAGATGGAAGATTATACATTGGGAGCGGTGGAGAGCCGGTTTGCGGATATGGTGTGGGAACACGCGCCGCTATCCACGGCGGAGCTGGTGCGGCTGTGCGGACAGCGGCTGGGATGGAAACGGACTACCACCTATACCGTGTTGAAGAAAATGAGTGAGAGGGGGCTGTTCGCCAATGAGAACGGGACGGTGGTAGTGCGTATGTCCAAGGAGGAATTCTATGGCAGGCAGAGCGAGTCTTATGTGGAGCGTTCCTTTCAGGGATCGCTGCCGGGATTCCTGGCAGCCTTTACCTCCAGGCGAAAGCTGAGCGACGAGGACATCCGGCAGCTACGGCGGATCATAGAGGAGAATCGGTGATGAGAGAGTTGGTCGTGAATCTGTTGAATATCAGTGTGCAGGCGGCGCTGATCTTTGCGGTGCTGCTGGCGGTACGGGGAATCTTTGCTTTGGGAAGGGTTCCCAAAAAATTTGCCTGCGGTCTGTGGGCGATCCTCTTTATTCGTCTGCTGCTGCCGGTGCAACTGGAGAGCGGCTGGGGGCTCATGCCCAGAGAGAGCGGTCTGATCAGGGCGATCGAGGAGGCGCGGACGGAAAAAGTATCCGGGCAGCGGGAGTCTGTGATGGCGGGTCCGGCCGGAAATGAAGGGATTGTGCGCTCTCAGGTGGAGGATGGTGAGGAGTGGCAGTACAATGTGCCGCCGTATTCCGTCGCGATTCGGGGAGCCTCACGGCAGCGTCCTCCGGCTACAGATCCTGAGAAAGGGAATTCTTCAGATATGCCGGTTTTGGGCGGAGCAGCCGGAGAATGGGCCTGCGGATGGCTGATCGGAATATGGTTGGCCGGGGTAATCCTTTTGTGGGGACAGAGCGCTTTTTACTGTCTGGCATTGAAAAAACGTCTGTGCGTCAGCGTTCTTTTTCCGGGCGTCAACGACTCTGACGATATATATGCCGCGCCCCCAAAAAGCGGGAGAGAGGAGATATATCTGGCGGATGCTGTCAGTACACCTTTTGTGCTGGGACTTTTCAGACCACGGATATATCTGCCATCGAATATGGAAAAGGCGCATTATCCCTATGTGATCGCCCATGAACGCGTCCATATCAGACGCAGGGACTATCTGCTAAAACCGGGCGCGTATCTGCTCACCTGTCTGTATTGGTTCCATCCTCTGGTATGGGCCGGGTATCTGCTGATGTGCCGGGATATGGAGATGGCCTGCGATGAGGCGGTGCTGGGTGAGGCGAACGGAGACTGCCGGGGAGAGTATGCGGACAGTCTGCTGCGGCTCACCTGTGGCAAACGGTATTCCGCAGGTGTTCCCCTGTCCTTTGGAGAGGGAAACACCCGGGGCAGGATAGTGCATATCATGAAGTATAAAAAGCCTGTGTTCCTGGTGGCAGCAGCAGCGGCGGCGCTGACCGTGGTTCTGGCGGCGCTGCTGCTTACCAGCCCCCGGCAGGGGGAGGACGGCGATCTGTCTTTGGGAGAGCCGACTGTCGGGGAAGAAGACGCGCCGGGTCAGTTCCCGGGGGAGCCGCCTGGCGTGGAGGGCAGCAATTCCGTGGATTTTCAGGTATCGTATGAGGAGATACCCTGCCCCGCTCCCGTGCGCACAGGCTATACTTCTCTGGGGGCGGACGGTGCCATATTGGACTATGCGGACGAAGAGACGGTAGTCTTTCACGGATATTTTGGTCTGTATGTTTATTCCGTGTCTGCAAGAGAGATCATCGGAGCTGTGGACTTACAGGCGCTGGGATGCGGTGATACCCAGGGTGACAGTGCCTGTCAGGTGCTGGTGAGCCAAGACGGAAACAAAGTATATTTTTATCCCATGAGCGGTATGAAAACGGCGGAGTGGCAGACTTCCGATCCCCTTGCAGGACATACCGGTTCCCGGAATGATATGGAGGAGGAAGGGCAGCTGTCGGCCTGCTATGTATATGATACAGCCAGCGGCAGACTGCGGATCATGACCAGCGATCTGTGGGAACCACGGCAGTTCTACTCCCGTGAGGGGATCTGCGCTCTGACAGGGGATGAACTGTCCGAAGGACAGCAAGTTCCCTGGGAGGAAAGCGGTGTGGCGGCCACGGCTGGCCGGAGCTTTTACACCGATTACTGTATGAGGTTTCGGGAGGAAGACGAATGGAGTTGGGGTTATCTGGCCAGTGGCAGCGGGATGCTGGAGGACTTGATATATGTGTGGGGACCCTGGTCCCGGCAGATTGGCGGCGGCATGAAGTACGTGCAGCTCTTTGGCGGAGAGGGGCGGGGGAACAGCGTTGCCTCCTATGGGCCGGAGAGTACACGTCTCACCATAGACGGTGCGGAGTACGATCTTGCCCGTTCGATGACCCGGGTACTTGAGGGGGATCAGGTGTTGGAGAACCCGGAAGGCGTGGACCTTGTAAATGCTGTTTACGGACTGTACAGTCTGGACGGCTGCTGGGTCGTGGAAGGGCATATAGGACCGAGAAGAAACGCTTACAGTATCTATGACCCGGAGACAAAGCAGTGGGTATACCATATTGTGGGCACCTCTCTCGCATGGAGCGACAGACCGGAGGACATGGAGAATGCCCGGGAGAAGAGCAGACTGCTGGCCACCGGCATCTATGCGCTGGACAATGTGATCTTTACCGTAGGAGGACAACTGCTTACCGCTGTGGAACTGGCTCAGGGAGAGCATATTCTCGGTCTGGAGCGGACAGGGAACGAAGTGACCGTGATCATATCCACAGATGACGCGGAGGGAAACTATCGGACAATGCAGTTTCAATTTGGGGTCTCTCAGTCGTCTTATGTTATAGAGCTGTAGCGGCAGTCTCCTAAAACATCGTACCCATCGGGAACGGAAAAACATTTACAACTATAAATGAATTGCATGGGGAATCCGATATAATATTTGCAGACGCGGCACATAGCAGTGCCTGCGGCAGATATTATGGTCCCCGTGCAATTTTTCTTTTGATCGTCCCAGTTCCTCATTATGCGGAAAGATTCGAGGCTTTTTCGGCAAATGACGAGGTGGGGCAGTGTTTACAAAAGCGGTATCGCTTTTAAAATGGAGAATTTACGCGGGAATAAAGTAAGGACAGATTTAATACAGAAAGAGGTAAAGAAAAATGGGAGAGACAACCCCCAGTGAAAACGAGTGGCTGGTGATGGAAATACTGTGGGCGCATGAGGGCGCCATGACGGCGTCTGAGATCATAGAAGGGCTTGCGGGCAAGACGGAGGTGAGCCAGAAGACCATACGGGTCATGATCAACCGTCTGCTGGCCAAAGGTATGCTGGCATATACCGTGGACGAAAAAGACGCCCGGATATATCACTACCGGGCTGCCAGGACCAAGGAGGAATGTCTGCGGTTAAAGAGCAGGCGTTTCGTCAGCAATTATTTTGGCGGCAACGCCTCGTTGGCGGTGGCCAGCTTTTTGCAGTCGGCGGATATCAGCCGGGAGCAGTTGGAGGATCTGAGCAGTCTGGTAGAGAGCATGAAGGACAGCAGGGACTAGTGTGCCCCCGCGCCGGATGAAATGTCGGAGAAATGGGAGCGGCACAGGCGCGCAGGGGGAGATGAGAGAGGGGGAGATACCTTGGAGTGGTTGGATATGCTGGGGCGTTTGGCTATATTTGCGTGTGAATACGGTTTTTCCAAGTGTATAAGGACTGCTGTCTGTGGGTTGGCAGTCATGCTGCCTCTGCTGATCGGGTATTATTACAGAAGGCGGAAGGAGAGCGGGAACGCGGATCTGCATTTTTACGGTTGGTTCCTTTTGTTTCCTGCGGCGCTGACAGGGATGAGCAAGTTTTTTTTCCAGCGGTGGAGCATGGGCATTTACGGCCTGTCCGTTGCCTTTGGCGTCACATGGGTCTGTGTCTTCTATTATGTTGTCATGCTGTCGCTGGCGGGCTGGTGGCTTTGCGGAAAAGGGAGACTGGCCCGGCGGGTGCGAAAGCTGTACTGCTGGCATTCTCCCAAGGGCCGCGTTCACGGGGGGACAAGGGACTGGCAAAACTGTGTCCGGCAAGTGACGGCCGGGGACGTCCTGGGGCTGGCCGGCAGGTATCTGAACCGGGCCAGGGTCTATATCGCGGCGGGGGAGGGCAGCCCTTTTTGCGGCGGGGTGTTCCGGCCCTATATCGTGATGCCGGAGATCTATCTGGAACCGGCGTCGGCAGAGAGACGCGGAGGAGAGGATAGCGGGCAGGGATATGAGAACAGGAGGCTGACCGGCCGGGGCAGAGTGCTGTTGTGCCATGAACTGCTGCATCTGAAAGCCGGACATATACTGTGGATGAACCTGTTCGCGCTGCTGCGGATATATTGGTGGATCAATCCCGTGGTCTATCTCTGCGAGAGGGCTCTGCGGCAGGATATGGAGCAGGCATGTGACGAGGGATGTCTGTATTATACGGACACCACCGAGCGGGAATACGGCAGGCTGCTGCTGGAGGTGGCGGCCGGGCGGGAATCCGTCTCATTGGCCGGAGCCGCCACGTTTCTGCGGGACCGGGACTATCATTCCCTGAAAAGCCGCATCGGCAATCTGCGGGGAAAATGCGGATATGCGCAGTATCGGCGCAGACACAGAGCGATGGGATGGGGCTGCGGCGTTGTGTTGGCGCTGGCGGTACTGGCGGTGGGACTCACTTCCTATCCCCGGTATACCAGACTGACGGAACTGACTCTGTATGATGAAGAACTGCGCATGATATGTAACGACACGCCCCAGCTTCGGGCGGCGGTGCAGGTGGTGGACGGGTATCTGCGGATCGATCCGGAGGGAATGGATGCCTGCCTGCGGGATCTGGACGTGCAGGGGTCCTATGTGTATCTGGGTTATGACACTATCATGAAGGTGCCCGGCGTGGGAGGCGGCGGCAATGTGGGCATGATCGCGCTGGAGGACTACGAGGATATCTTTTATCTCCGGGCGGAGACATGGGAGAATGACTGGATGGAATTCTGTCTGAAATATTTGTTATAGCGTATATAGTCGTTTGGTGCAGAGGGACTTGCCTGTCCGGGCAAGTGGCCGATATGAATAGAGTAGGACTGATCAGGGCAATGCCGCGGGCAAAGCCAGCGGTATGCAGGCAGAGGTAAGCATGGGACAAGTGACATTTACATTTGTAGAGGGCGAGGCCACGTTACAGCCGGAGGAAATCCTCTATATTGAGACCAGCAGACATAAGAATATTTTTCATACCACAAGCGGGACTTACAGCATTTACCGGAAGATGGATGAGCTTGAGACAGCCATGGAGGGACTGGATTTTCTAAGATGTCATCAGAGCTTTTTGGTGAATATGCGCTACATTCTGAAGATCAGCAGCTATGTGATGACGCTGACCACGGGGCAGGAACTGTCCGTGCCCAAAGTCAGATACAGGGAGGTCAAGCGCCTGTACGGGGAATATCTGGCCCGGCAGGACGGGGAAACAGAGCAGTAAAATATAACAGAGATAAGCTGTGAAAAGCGAGAGATCGTTTTACACAGCTTTTTTTTGTTCATGAGTTGTATTTTTCAGAGCTTGCCCTTATAATAAAGTTTGGCGGCAAGACAGTGCCGTAGGGATGAATTCTATCGGGGGAGACCACAGGATAAAGGGGGAACAATATGTTTGGGCTTTTCGGAGTAAATAAGAAAAAAACGGGAGAGATAGATGCGCAGCTGAACATCGTGGCCAACAGTCTGGCGAACAATTACAAGGATGCAGCCAGGGACGGTCTCAAGGAGGCGAAAAGGCTGTTCGAGGCATTGGAAGGGGAGCTGCCGGAGCGGGAGCGGAAACGGATCGGCCAGCAGATAGACAGTTTTCAGGAGCAGATGAAGGGTTATTCCCACTATAATCATATAGGGTGGTAGAAGATATGCCAAGCTATAATACGAAAGGAAAAATAAGATGAGACTGATCATTGTGCGACATGGGGACCCAGACTATGAAAATGATACGCTGACGGAAAAGGGCTGGAGGGAAGCAGCGCTTTTGGCGGACAGGATATCCCGGCTGGAGGTGAAAGAGTTCTATGTGTCTCCGCTGGGCCGGGCCAAAGCCACGGCCTCCCTGACACTGGAAAAGATGGGGCGGACTGCGGTGGAATGTCCCTGGCTGAGAGAGTTTGCGCCCCGGATCATGCGGCCGGATGTACCGGATCATACGATGATCTCCTGGGACTGGCTGCCTCAGGACTGGACGGAGGTGGACGAGTTTTACCGCCGGGATCTGTGGAGCACACCGCCGGTGATGCGGGAGGCAGTGTCAACAGACCCCGTTACCGGTGAGATGCGGGTGGGCATACAGGAGGAATACGACTGGGTGGTGCGGGGATTTAGTCAGGTGCTGGCGGAGCATGGCTATCAGCGCAAGGGAGAGTTTTACCGTACCAGACAATCCAATCAGGATACTTTGGTATTTTTCTGCCATTTTGGTGTAGAATGTGTATTGTTAAGTCATCTGCTGGGCATATCGCCCATGGTGCTGTGGCACGGTACGGCGGCAGCGCCCACGGCGGTAACGATACTCTATACAGAAGAGCGAAGGCGGGGGAAGGCGTCTTTTCGCATGACCTGTTTCGGTGATATCTCCCATCTGTATGAGGCGGGAGAGGAGCCCTCTTTTTCCGCACGGTTCTGCGAGACTTACGACAGCCACAGGCGGCATGACTGAAAGCCGCACTGACGCAGCAGGGAGAGGGGCGGATGGCGGGGTGAGGGCACGGAAAACGGCAGTGACATATGGAGAAGATCCACATATATTGATGATAAGATGATTCAGAAAGCAGGAGCATATTCGGGGCGTTCGCCATATTGTGTCAACCGTCTGGCTGCGGCGGGCGCAAACGGCGGATTATGAATGTGCGCGGTGAATAGATGAGAGAATTATTCAGGGTAATGACGGGATTGTTGATTCCCTTTGCCGGGACCACATTAGGCGCGGCCATGGTGTTCCTGATGAAGAATGAAATGAACAGAAAGCTGGAGAAATTGCTTTTGGGTTTTGCCGCCGGAGTGATGATCGCCGCGTCTGTGTGGTCTCTGCTCATACCAGGGATCGAGATGGCCGAGCAGCAGGGCAAGATCCCCTGGATACCGGCCACGGTGGGATTTTTGCTGGGCATGTTCTTCCTGTTGGCGCTGGACAGTCTGATACCTCATCTGCATGTAGGCAGCAGTGAGCCTGAGGGGGTAAAGACAGGCATGGGAAAAACGGCCATGCTGGTCTTTGCCGTAACGCTACACAATCTGCCGGAGGGCATGGCGGTGGGGGTGACTTTTGCCGGGGCCATGATGGGGAATACCGGTATCACTATGGCAGGAGCCTTCGCCCTGGCCGTGGGTATCGCCATTCAGAATTTTCCTGAGGGAGCCATCATCTCCATGCCCCTTAAGAGCAGCGAACAGGGTATTTCCAAGGGCAGGGCGTTCTATTACGGTATGTTGTCCGGGCTGGTGGAGCCTGTGGGCGCGGTGATCACCATACTGCTGACGAACCTGGTAGTGCCTTTCTTGCCCTATCTGTTGTCCTTTGCGGCGGGCGCCATGATCTATGTGGTAGTGGAGGAACTTATCCCGGAGTCCCAGTCCGGAGAGCACACCAATATCGGCACCATCGGCGTAGCCATGGGCTTTACTCTGATGATGATCTTGGATGTAGCGCTGGGATAAAACAGGAGGATAGAGGGAATGGTTGAAAATACAGAGGATAGAGCCAGTAAGCTGCTGCTGGTAGACGGACATAATCTGCTGTTCCAGATGTTCTTTGGGATGCCTGCCCGGATCGTGGGGCAGGACGGAAGGGCGATACAGGGCACTTTGGGCTTTGTGGGAGCGCTGCTTAAGATCATACGGTGGGTGTCCCCCAGCCATGTGGCGGTGATCTTTGACGGTGAACATGAGAACCCGAGAAATGAGCTGGCACAGGACTATAAAGGAAACCGCCCGGATTACAGTTTGGTGGAGGAGGAGAACAATCCTTTCTCCCAGCTGCCGGATATTTACCGGGCGCTTAATCATATGGGGATACCTCACTGGGAGACACAGAAGTATGAGACAGACGATGAGATTGCCGCATATGTGTATGAATATGGCAACGGGCCGGAGAGCCTGCGGATCGTCATCTCATCTTTTGACAGTGATTTCTTCCAGTTGATCGGAGAAAATGTGTCGGTGCTGCGCTACAGGGGGGAAAAGACCGTGCTGTGTGACACGGCTTATATCCGGGAAAAACTGGGGATTGAGCCGTGGCAGTATGCGGATTACAAGGCGCTGACAGGGGACAGGGCGGACAATATAGCGGGTGTCTCAGGTGTGGGACCCAAAACGGCCGCCGCTCTGATGAGACAATTTGGCAGCCTGGAAGAATTGTTGGCACATAGGGAGGAGATCAAAAAGCTTTCTCTGCGGAAGGCACTCACAGAGAGAGAGGAGGATCTGCGCCGCAGTTTCCGGCTGATACGGCTGGACGCGAGAGCGCCCATTATGCGGCAACCGGAGGAACTCGGCTGGCGGGACGGGGGAATGACCACCACGGAGGTGCTCAGGGACATTGGGCTGAGATAGTTTACGGCCAAAGCGGAGTATATGCAAGGAACAAGAGAGGAGAAAGACCCATATGATTTATCTGTCACATTTTGCATTTCCCACCGGCGAGCAGGAGTCCGACTTTTTCTGGGGAGAGCAAAGAACCTGCTACGACTCCTATTATCCCTTTCAGATTCTTTCCCGGCGGAACCTGCGGATGCTGGATTTTGAGCCGGTGACGATCCTTTATGGGGGCAACGGTTCCGGCAAGACCACGGCGCTGAATGTGATCGGGGAGACGTTGGGGCTTGAGCGGGACACACTGTATAATCGCAGCAATTTTTTTGAGAGATATACCAAAATGTGTGATTATGAGACGCTGCATTCCGTTCCGGGAAACAGCAGGATCATCACCAGCGATGATGTGTTTGATTATATGCTGAATCTGCGGTCCCTAAATGAAGGGATCGACCGCAGGAGAGTGGGAATATTTGATGAATATCTGGAGAATAAGTATTCTCATTTTCAGATGCGTTCTCTGGAGGACTATGAACAACTGAAAAAGGTGGTGTCCGCCCGGAGCAAGACTCAGTCCAAATATGTGCGGGCCAATCTGATGGACAATGTGCGGGAGCATTCCAACGGGGAGAGCGCATTTATATATTTTTCAGAAAAAATACAGGAGAATGGGCTGTATCTGCTGGACGAGCCGGAGAATAGTCTGTCGCCGGCCCGGCAGCAGGAGCTGCTGCGTTTTCTGGAGGATTCGGCCCGGTTTTTCGGCTGTCAGTTCATCATGGCCACCCATTCCCCCTTTCTGCTGTCCATGAAAGGAGCCAAGATTTACGATCTGGACGAAGACCCGGTGGACGTGAAACGCTGGACGGAGCTTGCCAATGTCCGGGAGTATTATACATTTTTTAAGGAACATGAGAGGGAGTTCACTTAAGACGTTATCTGGTATTTGTTAAATTGACAAGAATAGAGCGGGATTATGATAGGTCAACATGCGAAAGCTACCCCGGGGAAGAATGGAAATTCTGCCCCGGGGTAACTTTTGCTATATGAAACGAGATAGCATCTGCAAATAGCCCCTTTTCCCTCCGTGTCTTTCTCTGTAGTGAGACAGCAGGGTAATCGGTATAAACGCTCCTATATTCTCAATGGAATATGCGTACAACTCCGCATCAGGCATTTCCGGCACCTCCTGCAACGGCGTTTTCCGCGATCCGGAAAGAAACCGTCACCACAAACAGGTCCGCGTTGGTCTCCCAGCTAAAGTTCCCGCCGCAGGCCTCGGTAAAGCTCTGGGCGATGGAGAGCCCCAGGCCGCTGCCGCCGTCGGTGCGGCTTAAGTCTCCCCGGGTAAAACGCTCCGTGAAATCCTTGTCTTTTTCCAGTTCCTGATGGGAGGTGTTTTTCACGCTGGCCACCGCCATGCATCCGTCGGCCTGCAGGGTCACGAACACCCTGGAGCCGTCCAAAGAGTACTGGATGGCGTTCTGGAACAGGTTCTGGAATACCCGGTACATCCGCTGGCCGTCCGCCAGGATCATCACCGGCGCATCGGGGATCTCCGTGCGGAAAGTGACCTTGCTGTTCGCAATCTGTTCTTCCATATCCGCCAGAGTCTGGCGCAGCAGTTTGCCAAAATCCAGTTCTTCCATCTGCATGGGCAGCTCGCCGGAGGCGGCCTTGCTCACGGCAAACACATCCTGCACCATGTTCTTTAGCCGCTGGGATTTTTCATCCAGGATCTTCACATAGTCCTGCACATGCTCCGGCAATTCCTTTTCTTCCTTTAAAAACTGCACATAGCTGATGATGGAGGTAAGCGGCGTCTTGATATCGTGGGATACGTTGGCGATCAGTTCCACTTTCATGCGCTCGCTTTTCATCTGTTCGTCCACCGCGCTTGCCATGCCGTGACGGATATCTTCCAGCTCTGCCATGGTGCTCTCCAGATCATGGCCCGCAAGGGGAGAGTTGCCGGCGCTGTCCCCGGAAAGGGCATTGCTCCCGGCATAGTTGCCGTTTCGTATATCCCGGATGCGGCCTGACAGCAATTCCAAATCTCTGGCGGTTTCCATATTCTTCACTCCGATCCTGTATTGCAAAATCAGAAATCCCACCAGGATCAGGAAGAACAGGATGCCCAGGCCCCAGACAGCGCCGCCGTTTCTGACGCCCTGGACAAAGCCGGTCACACCCCCCGCCAACATCAGCACGCCAAAGAGGGCGGCGGCGATGAAGGCGGCGGCATTCCTGCGAGCCGTTTTTACTGGCAGAGGCTGATCTAAGTCCCTGGCGGTATAGGCCCGGTGCAGTTTGGCGATGAGCCCATGAGTCCATACTTTTTTGTTATGACGCAGGTCATTTACGGCAAAATAGAGCAGCCAGAAAAGAATGAGCCATGTCCATGCGGGGAGAGAGCAGACAGCCCGGCCCAGGGAAGGAATCATGTAAGAGAGGTCATACCCGTATTCCCCCTCCTCTAACCAGCATGCCGTTTCTTCCATAATGTACAGTAAATCCCCGTATCCATAGCTTTGCCCCAGCCACATGATAATGCCGAGAAAGGTCAGGTACAGAACCAATATTCCCACCAGGATTTTGGCCTCAAACCATATTTTCCCGGTAAAGCGGGCAATATCCGCCCGGGCCTCCCGCCTGGATCTGCGGCACAGCAGCGCTGCCAGCAGCAGAGCCAGTCCTGCTGTAAGGCAGATGAGACTATGAATCAGCAGATTCCTTTGGACAGTAATATTGTACTGCATCCAGTACAGGCCATTGTCCATCAGCCGGTAGCTGCTTCTGCCATAGGCGCTCTCCGAATACAGTACCGGTTCCCTGGCCGCGGCTATATAGATGACCGCCTTTTTCTGGTCCTCATCCACAGTGAAGTTGCGGTAACCCGGCACATACCATTGGCTGCCGTTGTCCCGGTAGTATCCGTCCCCGTAGACGTCCAGTTCTATGCCGTCCTTGAAGATCCGGACTTTGCCTTCCGCGTATTGTAGCAGGAAGTTATAGTCCTCCGCAGCCGTCAGTTGTCCGTCCATGGGCAACAGTTCTGAGTTGGAGTACAGAACTTTGCCGTTGTAAGCGATAGAATAGAGGAGATTCTGGTCCTTTTTGATGCTGTCGTGGTACCGCTGGGCGATATTTCTACATCGCTGTGCACGCTCTTCGTCCGTGGGAGGATCTTTCCGATCCTGCCAGTTACCGTACCAATCGTTGTATATTCCCTGATTATAATACCATTCTTCCCATTCCGCCTGCTCCTGTAGGGGCATCCCTTCCCAGGGGACAAGCTCCTGCGTGACCGTTGCGGTGCCTTCCGTGGTACTTTCTATCCAGTCGCCGCCATAGTAATCATAGTAATTACAATAATCGTTGCCAAACGAGTCCGTAGCCATGGCGAGAAATGTCTCCAGTCGACCGGAGATATACCCCCTGAAACGGTTGCTCTGCTGGTAATCAGCCTGTAACACCCTGTCAGGGCGTTGCGGGAAGTCTCCCGGCATGTTTTGCAGAAGACTGACAGTACCGCCCAGCGTCAGGCTGGCTCCCGCGAAGAAGATCAAAAAACTAAATCCTTTTTTCCTGTTTTTCCATTTTGTATCCAATGCCCCACACCACCTTTATATATTCTGGCTCTTTCGGATTCAGCTCCACTTTTTCCCGGATGCGGCGGATATGCACCATGACGGTGTTCTCCGATGCAAAGGAGTCCTCGTTCCACACTCGGCGGTAGATTTCTTCAGCGGGAAAAACCCGCCCCGGATTGCGCATGAAAAGGTCGATGATCTTGGTCTCCGTGGCGGTCAGTTTTACAGGCTCTCCGTCCGCGTAGAGGGTTTTTTCCTCCGTGCGGTATAACAGACGTCCGTTTTGCAGCTCGTCCGCGCAGTTTCCGGCGTTGATGTCTCCCAGCATGGTATAGCGGCGGAGCTGGCTTTTTACCCGGGCTGCCAGCTCCTGGGGATTGTAGGGTTTGGTGACATAGTCGTCCGCTCCCATGGAAAGCCCCAGCACCTTGTCGGTATCCTCGCTCTTGGCGGAGAGGACGATGATGGGAATATTCTGTTTCTCCCGAATGCGCATCACTGCCGAAAGTCCGTCCAGCTTTGGCATCATCACATCGATGAGTACCAGCCTCACCTGGCGGGAGGAGAGGATATCCAGCGCCTGCAGCCCGTCGTAGGCTTTCAGCACCTCATACCCCTCCCCCTCCAGCAGTATGCCGATGGCCTTTACAATCTCTCTGTCGTCATCTACAACCAATACGCAATCGCCCATGTCGTTCCTTTCCGCAGTCCCGGTCTTTTAGGGGCCGCAGATTACTCTGTGGCGGTTTGCCTATTCCGGGACATGCCGCGTGTTCTGTACCGCTCAGAAAAAAGTGTAGCTGTATCTCTCAAGCTGGTATCAGAATAATGCATATTATTTACAAAAATGTTTGGGTGTTTCTTACAAGTTTCTTACAATGCTTTTCTATTTTATTCTTTTTTCCACAGGATGGCAAGGGCGATAGCTCTTTTGCGGGCCAGTTTTTGGGGATATAAAATTGACAGGGCGTTGGGGTACGGCTATAATAAAATGTGCATACTATTAAAAATCCAAACAGGCAGGAGGACACTATGGAATTACAGGACAAGGTAGCGATCGTGACAGGGGGCAGCCGGGGCATCGGCTTTGCCACAGTGAGAGCTTTTTTGCAGGAGGGCGCCACGGTGGTGCTGTGTGCCAGCAGGCAGGAGACGGCGGACAAGGCCGTGGCCCGGCTCAGAGAGGAGTTTCCCCAGGCGAAGGTGGAGGGCATCTGGCCGAACCTTAGCAGCTTTGAGGAAGTAAAGGCGGCCTTTGACAAGGTGGCGGAGCAGTACGGCAGCGTGGATATTTTGGTGAACAACGCGGGAGTTTCCGAGAGTACGCCCTTTTCCGCATACACGGAAGAGACATTTGACAAGGTGATGGATCTGAATGTGAAAGGCACGTACAACTGTTCCAAGGCGGCGGCCGATATCATGGAAAAAAGAGGAAGCGGCGTGATCCTCAACACATCTTCCATGGTCAGCATAACGGGACAGCCCAGCGGTGTGGCCTATCCCACCTCCAAATTTGCTGTAAACGGCTTTACCGTCTCTCTGGCAAGGGAGTTGGGGCCCAAAGGCATCCGGGTGAATGCGGTGGCTCCCGGTATCACGGAGACGGATATGATGAAGGCGGTGCCCAAGGAAGTGATCGAACCCATGATCGCCCGTATTCCGCTGCGCCGTCTGGGGCAGCCGGAGGATATCGCCAACGCCTTTGTATTCCTGGCATCGGAGAAGGCGTCCTATATCTCAGGCGTGGTGCTGAGCGTGGACGGACTTATGCGGACTTGAGGACAGTCTGAGCAACAGGGTTCTCATCAGCCGTACCATTTGAATTATCCGGTTTAATCCCATAAGAGAACGGGGCTGTCGCATAAGTTGTATTTTGCGACAGCCCCTGTTTTTTGTATATAGGCATTATAACTTTTTTTTGGATCGCTCGGTGTACTTTTCCTCGCAGTATTTGCAGCGGTAAATCTCTTTCTCCGGGTCCGCCAGATAAAAGATATGGGGCAGCTCCTGCTCGATGGAAGTGATGCAGCGGGGATTGTGGCAATGGATCACATTGCGGATCTGCTGTGGCAGCACCAGGTCTTTTTTGTCCACGATCTCGCCGTCCTTGATCACGTTGACGGTGATATTGTGGTCGATATAGGCCAGGACGTCCAGGTCCAGCATGTCTATGTCGCATTCCACCTTTAAAATATCCTTCTTGCCCATCTTGTTGCTGCGGGCGTTTTTGATGATAGCCACCGTGCAGTCCAGCTTGTCCAGTCCCAGATGTTCATAGATGGACAGGCTCTTTCCGGCCTTGATATGATCCAATACGAAACCTTCTTCGATCTTACCTACATTTAACATAGTACTCCTTTCTGCGGGTCAGGAACTTATAGTCCGGTCAAGCTCCTGCCATGTCTGCGGCATGGTGTTCAACAGCGTGTTGTGCATGGGTGCGGCGGGTCATGCCAGTTCAAGCAGCGTCAGGATCAGCGCCATGCGCACATAGACGCCGTACTGCGCCTGTTTGAAGTAGGCGGCTCTGGGGTCTTTGTCCACCTCCACCGAGATCTCGTTGACCCGGGGCAGAGGATGAAGTACCAGCATGTCCGGCTTGGCAAGTTCCATCTTAGCGGTGTCCAGAATATAGAAATCTTTCAGGCGGATATAGTCTTCCTCATTGAAAAAGCGTTCCTTCTGCACCCGGGTCATGTAGAGCAGATCCAGGCGGGGCATCACATCTTCCAGGCTTGTGACTTCCTCGTAGGGGATATTTTTGCCTTTCAGCATTTCCGTGATATAGTCGGGTACCCGTAGCTCCTCCGGGGAGATAAACACAAAGCGGATATCCGTATAACGCGCCAGGGCATGGATCAGGGAGTGCGCCGTACGGCCGAACTTCAGGTCGCCGCACAGGCCAATGGTAAAGCTGCCCAGAGTGCCCTTTAAGCTGCGTATCGTCAGCAGATCCGTCAGAGTCTGGGTGGGATGCTGGTGGCCGCCGTCCCCGGCGTTGATCACAGGGATCAGAGAATGCTCCATAGCCACCATGGGGGCGCCTTCCTTGGGATGGCGCATGGCACAGATATCGGCGTAGCAGGAGATGACCCGTATGGTGTCGGACACGCTCTCGCCCTTGGAGGCGGAGGAGGAGCCTGCGTCGGAAAAACCGATGACGCTGCCGCCCAGCCGGGTCATGGCGGACTCAAAACTCAGGCGTGTGCGTGTGCTGGGTTCGTAAAAACAGGTGGCCAGAATCCTGCCGTCGCAGGCATGGGCGTACCTTGCCTTGTTGCGCTCAATGTCACCGGCAAGATCAAAGAGCCGGTCCAACTCCTGGGTGGTAAAATCCAGGGGACTCATCAGATGTCTCATATCGTTAACCCTCCTAATTTAAAGTTTTTCGTAACTTCCGTTTCGTATATTCCCGTCCGGTGCCAAAGCCGGTCAGGACTTTGCGTATTCCCAAAGAAAAGCCGAAGAGAAAAACTCTTCGACTTTTATGTTACGACATATAAGTGACCAATTCCTCCACGGGCTTACGCTTGGGAGCAACGGGGGATTCCGCGGGATATCCCACGGGAATAACGGCCACCACCTCCCGGTCCTCGGGAACATTTAACAGAGCGGCTATTTTATCATCATCTATAATACCCATGATAACGGTGCCAAGTCCCTTATCATAAGCAGCCAGACAGAACGCTTCGCTGGCAACGCCTGCGTCGTACATCTGCCAGCCGTCGCCCCGGTGGGTGGAATAGGAGCCGTCGCGCTCAAACCCGCTGCGTTTCTTGATAACAGTGACAACTATAGCCATGGGGGCCTGATCGATGATGACGCCATTGCCCGCATAGCCGGAAGTACATTTGGCAACCTCCGCTTTCAAGCTGCCTTCCACGGCAATATATCTGACGATCTGTGTATGTTTCCAACTGGGAGCGTAGGACGCGGCCTCCACCACCTGGTCGATCAGCTGGTGGGAAACGGGCTGGTCGGTGTAGGAGCGTATGCTTCTGCGTCCCATAATGCATTCTCTGGCGTTCATAAATCTACCTCCTTCATTGCGGCGTTTTTTCTATTCTAACACAATGCTTAGAAGGATGCAAAGAGTTTTTGCGGTATGATTTACAAATAGGATTGCTTTTTCAAATTATTTCGAGTATATTGTAGATAGATTTAAAAAGGCAATTATGACAGGGAGGACAAGGCATATGGAATTTGTGGAAAGAAAACGCTGGCTGTTTTTCGGATTACCTTTTACTTTTACCAAGTATACGATCAAAGAGGATATGATCACCATTGACGCGGGGCTGCTCAAGACCGTGGAGAACGATTGCTATATGTATAAGGTGCAGGATGTGCAGCTCACAGCCACCCTGGCCGAGAAGATTTTCCGTCTGGGGACCGTGACCTGTTTTACCGGGGATACCACGGACCCCAAGCTGGAGCTGATACACATTAAAAATGCCCGGGCCGTAAAAGAATTTATCCTGGAGATGTCCGAGAAGGCAAGGCTGAAGAGGCGCACCGTGAACATGCTGGATATCGGTTCCGGGGATATGACGGATGCGGATGAGGTGCAGTAGGATACGGCGGGACGGTGTTTGATAGGATATGGGGAAAAGTCAGGCGGGGAGGGGTAGAAACAGAGCCGGCAGGGCGGGTTTCTTACCCTTCCTCCGGCTTTGTCAGCAGCTTTTCAAACAGCAGTCCGGCTCCGAACCAATAGGGAGCGTAGTCCAGCCGGATGACCCGGTTGATGTTCCATTTGGAACGGCTGTAATCCCAGGGGCAGAGCGATTTGCGTTTCAGCAGCATACCGCTGACGAACTCCATGGAGAATATCATGGATGTATAGGTAAGCCCCCGGACGATCAGGGGTTTTTTCTTCATATACCGGAAAATGGGAGCCAGCAGAGCCGCGCAGCCATAGATGGGAAACATCCATACGGAGGTGCTGCCCTGAAGGGAAAACTGCCTGCGGCGGATTCTGCTCAGGGCGGTGAAGACAATCTCCATGCACCAGCCCAGTATGCCGCAGTGAACAAAATTATTTAAAAATTTGTGCATGACTGACACCGATCCTTTCGGGGGATTGCGGCCTTATGACCGCCTGCTTTTATATATCTGTGTTAGTATGGCCTTTTTGAGGGCAGAATATCCGAAAGGTTTCATAAAAACTTATCTGAGCGGTATCAAGGGCGGATCTGCGATGGGCGCGGAGCCGATATGCGAAAAGAGGAAACATGAAATATCAGGAAGTATTGGATTATATGGATTCTTTAAAATGCTATGGCATAGTGCCGGGGCTTGACAGCGTTAGGGAGCTGTGCAGGCGGCTGGGCGATCCTCAGGAGGGACTTAACTTTGTCCATGTGGCGGGAACCAACGGAAAAGGATCGGCGCTGGCCTATGTGTCCACTGTGCTCACGTGTGCGGGATACCGGGTGGGACGGTATATTTCGCCCACCATCAGGGAATACAGAGAGCGTTTTCAGATAAACGGACGTATGATCACCCAAAAGGATCTGTGTGAGCTTGCAGGCGAGGTAAAAGATGCCTGTGACGCCATGCGGGCGGAGGGTTTGCCCCATCCCACACCCTTCGAGGTGGAGACGGCTCTGGGGTTTCTGTATTTTATCAGGAAAAAATGCGATCTGGTAGTGCTGGAGACCGGCATGGGTGGCAGACTTGACGCCACCAACGTGATCCGCAGTCCCCAGGTGGCGGTGCTGGCATCTATAAGCATGGATCATATGCAGTATCTTGGCAATACGCTGACCGCCATCGCGGGGGAGAAAGCCGGTATATTAAAACCGGGCTGCCGGGCAGTGTCCGCAGAGCAGGAGCCGGAGGCCATGGAGGCGATCCGCGCCCGGGCGGAGCAGTTGGGCATACCTCTTACGGTGGCGGAGACAAGGCTGGTGGGGCGGGCGCGCTACGGTCTGGAAAAACAGCGTTTTGATTATGACGGCATGAAGGATCTGGAGATCGGTCTGGCGGGGCGATGCCAGATCGGGAACGCGGCTCTGGCAGTGGAGGCGTGCAGGGCGCTGCGGGAATGCGGCTATGAGATCCCGGATAAAGCGCTGCGGCAGGGACTGCGGGAGACACGCTGGCCGGGCCGTTTTACGATTCTGGGCCGCAGACCCCTCTTTGTGGCGGACGGGGCACACAATGAGGACGCTGCAAGGGAACTGGCCAAGTCTTTGGAAATGTATTTTACAAACAGGCGAATCATCTATATAATGGGGATATTGAAAGATAAAGAATATGAAAAGATCATAGAGCTTACGGCGCCCTATGCGGACCAGATACTTACGGTGACGCCGCCGGGCAATCCCCGGGCCATGGGCAGTTATGAGCTGGCGCAGGAGGTAGCGAAAGCCCATCCCCGGGTGACTGCAACGGACAGTCTGGAGGAAGCGGTGGAGCTGAGCCATCTGCTGGCAGGGAAAGAAGACGTGATCCTGGCCTTCGGTTCCCTGTCCTATCTGGGCAGGCTCATGGAGATCATGGAAGAGCGGGAGCGCAGGGGAAAGAAAAGGAAGGCTTGACGGAAAGGACTGACGGATATGATAGATCGGGAGAAAATAGAGCAGGGTGTAAAGCTGTTGCTGGAGGGAATCGGCGAGGACGTCTCCAGAGAGGGCCTGGCGGACACCCCTGACAGAGTGGCCAGAATGTACGAGGAGATCTTCAGCGGTATGGAGGAGGATGCGGGAGAGCATCTGTCCAAAGTGTTCGCCACGGAGAATGAGGGCGTGGTGCTGGAGAAGGATATTGTCTTTTACTCTACCTGTGAGCATCATATGATGCCCTTTTACGGCAGGGCCCATATCGCCTATCTGCCCCAGGGCAAGGTGGTGGGACTGAGCAAGCTGGCCCGGACGGTGGAAGTCTATGCCCGCAGGCTCCAGATACAGGAGCGGATGACCGGACAGATCGCGGATGCCGTCATGGAACATCTAAACCCCCGGGGGGTTATGGTGATCCTGGAGGCGGAGCATATGTGTATGACCATGCGGGGGGTTAAAAAGCCCGGGACGGGCACCGTGACTGTGGCGGTGCGTGGAGCCTTTGAGGACAATGCGCTGCAGGAGCAGGTCTGGCATATGCTGCGGCTGTAGGGGCGTCAGTGGTTGCGGCGCATGAGATGGAAATCCGAACATAGGGGGAGTGCGGATGGAGCGGGTGAACAGGATACTGAGAAATCAGGCATTTTTAGAACATTTGCGGGAAAATGAGACGGCAGAAGAGGGACGTATCTTCTGCCATCATAATATGGAGCACTTTCTGGATGTGGCCCGTATCGCTATGATCCTCAACCTTCAGGAAGGTTTGGACATACCGGAGGATATGGTATATGGGGCAGCGCTGCTGCACGATATCGGGCGGCATGAACAGTATAAGGCGGGGACTCCCCATGAGGCGGCAAGCGCCCGGATCGCTCCGGACATTTTGACGGGCTGCGGGTACAGTGGGGAGGAGACAGAAGAGATCGTGGAGGCTATCGCTCTGCACCGGGACAGCAGGGCGGCGGGAAGAGCGGATCTGACCGGTATACTGTACCGGGCGGACAAGGCCAGCAGGGCCTGCTTTTGCTGCAAAGCAGGGGAGCAGTGTAACTGGAGTGAAGAGAGGAAGAATCATGAACTGCGTTGGTAGAAGAGTGAGGCGGTAAGATATGGGACTGCGCCGGTGGGAGAGAGAAACGGAAAGTATTAGGACCGCGTTGGTAGAAGAGTGAGGCGGTAAGATATGGGACTGTGCCGGTGGGAAAAGAGAGGGACGACATATGAGGATAGGCAGCAGGGAATTTGACGTATGGAACCAGACCTATGTGATGGGTATATTGAATGTGACTCCGGATTCTTTTTCTGACGGGGGCAAATGGAACAGTATGGACCGGGCGCTGAAACATGTGGAGGATATGCTTGCGGAGGGTATGGATATTCTGGACATCGGCGGGGAGTCCACCAGGCCGGGATCAGACTACAGTATGCCGGAGCAGGAGGAGATGGAGCGGGTGCTGCCCTGTATCGAGGCGGTGAGAGCCCGCTTTGATGTTCCCATCTCTCTGGATACCTACAAAAGCCGGATGGCGGAGGCGGGCATAGCCGCCGGTGCGGATATGATCAACGATATATGGGGGCTGAAGTGGGATTCGGATATGGGGAACGTGATCGCGGAGCATGGCGTGGCCTGTTGCCTGATGCACAACCGCCGCCCGGCGGTACAGGAAGACGGCACTGAAAACACCGAGAATAGGTATGGCTATCAAAATTTTTTGGAGGATGTGAGGGCTGACCTGGCTGTGTCGGCAGAGTTGGCCAGGCAGGCCGGAATCTCCCGTGAGAAGGTTATATTGGACCCAGGCGTGGGATTTGCCAAGAGCTATGAGCAGAATCTGGCAATTCTCAATCATCTGGACTCTCTGCGATCTCTGGGGTATCCCATACTGCTGGGAACCAGCCGCAAATCGGTGGTGGGTCTGACGCTGAACCTGCCTGTGACACAGCGGCTGGAGGGGACGCTGGCGACCACGGTGCTGGGTGTACTCAAAGGCTGCGGCTTTGTGCGGGTTCATGACGTTAAGGAGAACGTGCGTGCCATCCGCATGACCCGGGCGATCCTGGGAGCGGAGGGCTGACAGGGAGAGTGACAAAAGTGGCGGAGTGTTGACTGTCTAAAGGGAGGATGAGGGATGTATCAGAGGAAAGAATGGGATGAGATACATATAGATGATCTGGAGGTTTATGCCTACCATGGGGTTTTCCCGGAGGAAAAAGAGAAGGGCCAGCCCTTTTATGTGAATATGGTGTTGTATACGGATACCAGAGCCGCCGGGCAGCAGGACGAGCTGACTCTGTCTACCCATTATGGGGAGGTATGTCATCTGGTGACAAAGTGGATGCGGGAACATACCTATGATCTGATCGAGACGGCAGCGGAGACGGTGGCGGAGCAGATACTGCTCTGTTATCCGCTTATACAGGCTGTGGACGTGGAGATCCGCAAGCCCCAGGCACCCATCGGACTGCCTTTTGGGAGCGTGTCGGTGAAGATCCGCAGAGGCTGGCACCGGGCATATATCGCTCTGGGCTCCAACATGGGAGACCGGAAAAAGTATTTGCAGGCAGGGGTGGATGCCATGAAGAAAAGGGAAGATATACGTCTGCAAAGGGTATCCTCCTGGCGGCAGACAGCCCCCTACGGCGGAGTGGAGCAGGCGGACTTTTTAAACGGTGTCATGGAGGTGCGGACTCTGCTGACGCCCCGTGAACTGCTGGACTATCTGCATGAGACAGAGCAGGGGGCAGACAGAAAGAGAGAGATACACTGGGGACCCAGGACTCTGGATCTGGACATTCTGCTGTATGACGATCTGGTGATGGAATCGGAAGAACTCACCATTCCCCATGTGGATATGCAGAACAGGGATTTTGTGTTGGGACCTATGGCGGAGATCGCCGGCTGGGTGCGCCATCCGTTGCTGGGACTGACCATGGGGCAGTTGTATGCGCAGTTGATGTCTGTCAAAGAGATAAGAAAAGATGGGTGACCCCAAAGGTTATGGCAGTGGCCTAAATCGCCGCAGGCGACTCAGGGCAAAGCGGGCGCACAGCCCGGTGAACAGTCCGGTGACGGCACCGCTGAGCAGCAGATAGGGCAGATATACCAGGACGCCCGGTACGGCTGTGATCAGCAGAGCCGCCAGGAGCTGTCCGATATTGTGAAAAATGCCTCCCACAATGCTTGTCAACTCGGGAAAATGTCCCTGCAGAAGACGGCAGGATAGTGCCATGGCAATGAAACAGAGCAGTCCGCCGCATAAGCTGTAGAACAGGCTCATGGCCTGTCCAAAGAGCAGGGCCGACAGCAGGACGCGCGCCAACAGCACCATCGCCGCGCTCCTGGCGTCGTAAAGATGGAGTATTAAAAGGGTAATGATATTGGCAAGCCCCAGTTTGATGCCGGGAATGGGCACTATGGGGGGCAGCAGGCTTTCTGCGGAGTAGATAGCCAGTGCCAGTGTGGCAAACAGTGCCAGGGAAGTCAGTTTTCGGGTGCGCATGGGCTCCTCCTGAGGTGTTCTGCCCGCAAGGACATATATTGTCAGTAGGCAACGGCGTCCGGTGCGGTATCGGTGCCGGGTTTCAGTTCCACCACCAGCCGGTGAGGCAGACAGGTGATGGGCAGCAGGGAATCGGTAGCGGGACCCTGCAAAACGCAAAGCTTGTCCGGGCAATCCGCCTCCACAATGGCGATGGCTCCGGGGGAAACCTCCACGATGTTGTAGCCTCCGTCTGTGGCGTCCACAGTAAAACGACAGGTCTCCGATACCTGATCCAAGGGGATGGACCGCAGCATTTGGCCGTCCCGGTAAATACAGGCGGTATAGGAGGTATCCGGGCTGCGGGCTGCGCGGCTTTGAAAAATAAGATATAAGGCGCTGCCGGCCAGCACTACGGCAATGCCGCCGGCCAGCAGGCAGGCCCTTTTGGACAGGGTATTCATCAGAATCTTTCCTTTCTGTATACCTATGACAGCATTCGGCACCATGCGGCATGGAGAAAGCTGTTTATAAATATCTGTATGTATCTCAGTATAGCAGAAAGCACAAGAAATATGAAATACAATTTTTCACCTTTTGGGGAAAAGAGTTTCCGTTAAAATCACCCTGTGCATATCTGTATTATTGGCGGCGGAAAATGATGACCGTCTCCCCCTTTTGACACTTGATGAATTTTTTGAGGGGAATACGGCGGAGGACTCCATTGCGCCAAATGACTGTGACTCCGGGTGCCCTACGATTGCTGAAATATGGGAGTTAATGCGAAATCTTGAGAAAAGGCCGGATATTGCATGGATTCGCATTGAACTTCCAGAGGGATTTTGCTGTTTTGCCATTGTGTGGGACTAATGCAGCTATCCATTTGTAGAACAGTCAGATGGGTGTAAATTCAAATTGTATATGTAATATGTAGCAGAACATATTTCCAAAAAGAGAGATTCCACATTTTAATGGGAGTATATTATGGACGAAACAAAGGGTTTTTTGCTTATAGAGAAATTGAAGGAAAAACCGGAGAAGTTTCGCAAAGGCGGCGGAGCATATCAATTACTTCAAGAGTACTTTGCGGGGCTTTCAAAAGAAACGCTACGGGATTTGTTACGTTGTGAAGATAAATGTATAAGACAAGTAACTCTTTGGATAATATCCGAATTGGGAAATACCGCCAGTGAATTATTGGAAGAAGTAGTGATTCAAATAAATGATGAAGCCCCTCTTATTTGCTATTATTCCTCTGAAATAGTAGCCGGCATCGCAACTGATAAGTATATGGAAGACTTTATGAGAGTATTTGGGCTTTTTGAGCATTCTAACGCTAAAATTAGAACACTGTCCATGTTTCTCATTTCAACGTTAGGTGATTCACGAATACAGGAGGCATATGCATATTCGCTCAACAACAAAACTCTTAGTGACTCACATAAAAAAGGTTTATTATCTCTGATTAATGTAAATACCGTTACCGTTTCCGACATCACAGCTATGATCAATAGTGAAGATAGCGTAATAAGGAAATACGGTGTCATAGCTGCCTCGAAGGTTTACCACAAGTATCCAGAGATTATTCAGAAGTCAGTAGATTCTGAAGATTTGGACGTTCAGGATTTTTCAAAAGATCAAATGCATGCTATGGATAAAATAGCTCAGTTGCCTTTTCACAATAGGAAATAATAAAGCAGGTATGATCCCATGTCCTTGATCCAGGGAACGCTATAAGTCGAAGGAATCATGCGTTCTGCGTCAGGAGTACATTTGTAAAAAGGAGAAATCTTTTTATGCTAAGATATAGAAGAATATTTGGAGAATGGATGCTGGCGGTGGGGATTATACTGATTCTGACCGGCTGTGGCAGCGGCAAAGCGGAGCAATATGGCAGTGTGGACACGGCCATGGGCACTGTGGTGTCTCAAACGCTGTATGTGTGCGGGGACAGAGAGGAGGCGGAGTCAGAGATCGCCGCCGTCATGGAATTGCTGACAAGGCTGGAGCGGCAGGAACTGTCCTGGAGAATCCAGGACTCGGAAGTGGCCCGGATCAATGCGCTGTCCCAAAAAGAGGCGGAGGCAATTCAGGGGCAGGAGAACGCCATGAGAGAGGGTATGGTGGTTCCCATATCTCCGGTTATGCAGCAGACATTACAGCAGATCTGGCAGGTGTCCGCAGACAGCGGAGGGGCGCTGGATGTGACGCTGGGCAGGTTGAGCCGCCTGTGGAATCTGGATGCTCTGTCTGCGCAGGCGACAGAAATATCCGTTCCCACACAGGAACAGATACGGACTGCCCTGGAGGACGCGGGCTACGAGCGGGCGCGGATCTCTCAGGAAACGCTGGAACTTCCGCCGGGAATGCAGCTGGATCTGGGAGCGGTGGGGAAGGGTATCGCCTGTGACCGCGTGGGTGAATACCTGCGCAGCCGACCTCAGATTACCGGAGCGGTGGTGGCGGTGGGCGGCAGCGTGATAACCTATGGGCAGAAACCGGACGGCAGTCCCTGGAAAGTAGCGATCACCCATCCCCGGAAAGAGGGGAGCTATCTGGGTATCCTGTCTCTGACGGGGGAACATTATGTCTCCACGTCCGGGGACTATGAGAGATACGTTATGGTGGACGGAGTTCGGTATCACCATATTTTTGATCCCTCCACCGGCGCCCCCGCCCACAGCGGCCTGTGCAGTGTCACCATTGTCTGTGACAGCGGGCTGTTGGCGGATGCCCTGTCCACAGCCTGTTTTGTGCTGGGTCCGCAGCAGGGGCTGGCTTTGGCCCGGAGCTATGGCGCGCAGGCCTTGCTGGTGGAGGAGGACGGTACGGTGCATATGACGGATGATATGAAAGAAATATTTATTGCCCAATAGAGCGGACGGATAGCCTTCCAGGTTATGATGCCGGAGTTTTTGCCCTGAAAGCGCAAACCAGCGACCCCGAGAACAAGGGAGTCGCGGCCAGTGCCCAAAGCAGGCGCAGACTATAGAGCGATGCGGACGATTAAAAAGTAAAATGAAAGAGGCTCAGTGAAAGGAGCCTCTTTTTGCCGTTGACGGAATCGGGCAGCAGTCTCAGAATCCGTTATTTCGCCGTAAACGCGCTGTAGCTGTTCGTACCCAGCGGGCAGTGATAAATGGAACTGTCCTCACCGAATTCCTGGAAATATACATAGCGGGAAGTCATGTTAATATTGGTATAATTGCCCTCCGCTACCACGGCGGGATTGGAGCCGTCCGTGCCCATCATTTTCAGCGCCGGGGCCGTGGATGAACTTTGCTGGTAGTAGATATAGCCGCCGCCCACATTAAAGCAGTCCACCCGGTCGTTGGTCAGTACTTCTATGACTCTCTGCGTCAAATTAAAACGGCATAGCCGGTAGTCGCCTGCCACATCCAGATAATAGATATAATTGCCGTCCAGGCAGGGATACCAGAGATTGCCCTGCCACAGCTCGGATACCGTATCCCCGTTGGTATTTAAGGTATAGAGATAGTGGTTACTCTGGGTACCGTTGTAATAGATGATACCGTCCCGGGCGCAGGCGGGATTGACCTGGTACCGGGCCAGTTCCTGCCTGTCGGATTTGTCGATCTTCAGTTTGTAGAAGACGGGAGTGGGGTCCCCTGCGGTGAGCAGATACAGGTAATTGTCCACCAGCTGACCGGACACTACCACATCCGTGGTCAGGGAGACGGCATCCTTGCCGGATTTCAGACAGCGGTTGAAGGAATTGCGGCTGCGCACATAGCCCAGACCTGATTCCCCCGAGGCGGACATCTGAAAATAATACAGGTATTTGCCTCCGGCCAAAATATTGCGCACAGCGGAGTTGCCCAGTTTGGTGATATCCTGCTCGTCCGGGGTCATGGAGTAAAGACTGCCGCCGTCCTGCGGGTTGGAGAAGTATACCATCCCGTCAGATTCGCAGAAAAGCCCCGCGTTGTTGATATTGCCCGCAGTGTTTCCCACAGTGCCCGGCTCGTTCATGGGTATCCGGCTAAGCAGCCGGCTAAAGAATATCAGAGCGGCGAATGCGATCAGGAGCAACGCCACAATGAGGAAATATTTTATTTTTTTTGACATGAGATCACAACCTCCCGAAACTCTTTCTTTTATGAATATATCACATAGTTGGTCTTGCTATCAAGAGGGTTTTGGGGTAATATAAAGTAAAAAAACGGACACAATGGAGGAATCCCATGGATTTGTTGGAACTGAGGGAACAGATCGACGTGATAGACAGGCAGATCGTCAGCCTGTACGAACAGCGAATGGATATCTGCGGCAAGGTGGCGGAATATAAGATAGAGACGGGGAAAAAAGTGTTTGACAGGCAGCGGGAAATGGAAAAACTGGCCAGCGTCAAAGCCCTGACACACAATGAGTTTAACAGTCACGGCGTGGAGGAGTTGTTTGAGCAGATCATGTCCATGAGCCGCAAGCTCCAGTATCAGATGCTGTCACAGCACGGCAGTATGGGCAGGCTCCCCTTTATCGGAGTGGAGGAACTGGAAAAAAACCGGGCAAGAGTAGTATTCCAGGGGGCGGAGGGAGCCTATTCCCAGGCGGCAATGACCCGGTATTTCGGGGAGCAGATACAGAGTTTTCACGTGGATACCTTTCGGGACGCCATGAGCGCCATAGACGAGGGGAGCGCGGACTTCGCGGTGCTGCCCATCGAGAACAGTACCGCCGGCATCGTCAGTGAGATATACGATCTGCTGGTGGAATTTGAAAATTATATCGTGGGAGAACAGATCATACAGGTACGGCACTGCCTGCTGGGGGTTCCGGGAACGAAGATCGAGGATATCCGTACCGTGTACAGTCATCCGCAGTCCCTGATGCAGAGCAGCCGTTTTCTGGCGGGATATGACTGGAAACAGATCAGTATGCAGAACAATGCCTTCGCGGCTCAGAAGGTGGCGGCGGAGGGAGATAGATCCCAGGCTGCCATCGCCAGCGAATACGCGGCCAAGGTCTACGGACTGCAAGTACTGCGTCAGGGTGTCAATCAGGAGCAGGACAATTCCACCCGCTTTATCATTGTCACCAACCAGAAAATATTTCGCAAAGACGCGGGCAAGGTCAGCATCTGCTTTGAACTGCCCCACCAGAGCGGTTCCCTGTACCATATGCTGTCCCATTTTATCTACAACAATCTGAATATGTGCAGGATCGAGAGCCGTCCCATAGAGGACAGGAGCTGGGAGTATCGGTTTTTTATAGATTTTGAGGGCAATCTGGCGGACAGCGCCGTGAAAAATGCCCTGCGGGGACTTAGGGACGAGGCCAGAAATATGAAGATACTGGGGAATTATTAGCGGAAAGGGCAAAATGTACTATGAGAGAACAGGAATTGATCGTCTATAGGAATCTGGAGGGAGAACGGCTGCTCTATGATGTGACCTGGCTCATGAATCATTATGACGACGCATATTATAATCAGGAGGACTTGGCGGCGCTGCTCTACCAGTGTATCCACGGGCTGATCGAGCAGGCGGGCAATTACGGTTTCCACGGCAATCTGTGGCACTGCTATCTGGCCAATCTGCTGGTGAACAATGAGAACAGCTACAGCTGCGGCTGTGAGATCAGAGGAGCCATAGAGGGAACCATCAATCAGGCCGCTCTGCACGATATAGGCATATTTAAGGAATTTTACGACTATGATTTCACGCCCATGGTAGTGGCTCTGCATGTGCCGGAGTGGTCCATGGTGGAAAATTATGTCAGCAGCAGCCGGGAGAGCAAGGTCTACAATACCCGTATCTGCGCCCGCATCTGTGAACTGGCGGAACGTTTCTGCCAGGACGGCACGGCACAGGAGATGAAGGACACGCTGACTCAGTTTTACAAGGAGTACGGAGTGGGACGTTTCGGTCTCCATAAGTCTTTCCGCGTCTGCCGTGACGAGCAGGGCCATGTGGAAATACGCCCGATCCTGAATATTGCCCATGTACATCTGGATGATCTGGTGGGCTACGAGATCCCCAAACAGAAATTGGTGGACAACACGGAGGCCTTTGTGTCGGGCCGTAAGGCCAACAACTGTCTGCTGTTCGGAGACGCGGGCACGGGCAAATCCTCCAGCATCAAGGCCATTGCCAATGCCTACTATGACCGCGGGCTGCGCATTATCGAGATCTATAAGCATCAGTTTCAGGATCTGCAGGAGTGCATCAGCCAGATCAAGAACCGTAACTACAAGTTTATCATCTATATGGATGACCTGAGCTTTGAGGAGCATGAGACGGAGTACAAATACCTGAAAGCCGTGATAGAGGGCGGTCTGGAGAAAAAACCGGAAAACATACTGATCTATGCCACCTCCAACCGCCGCCACCTGATCCGTGAGAATTTCAGCGACAAGGAGGAGATCAGGCAGGACATGCATACCGGCGACACGGTGCAGGAAAAGCTGTCTCTGGTGTACCGCTTTGGGGTGACGATCTATTTCGGATCACCTACGCCCAAGGAGTTTCAGAATATCGTTCTTACGCTGGCGCGGAGATATGGGCTGGAGATGGACAGGGAGGAGCTGCTGGCCGAGGCGAACAAGTGGGAGCTGGCGCACAGCGGACTGTCGGGGCGGAGCGCGCAGCAGTTCATAGATTATCTGCTGGGACGGGGATGATGGGGGTGCGGCGGGGGACGGGGGCAGGGCGGGCATATCCCATGTGCCGGGCGCTCTCGTTTCGTGGCAAAGCGTAGCAGTGCTAAACTCGTGCCGGATTACATCCGGCAATACCTCGCTAAGCACTGACGTTTGCCAAGGCCGGCTCATGGGATATGCCCGCCCTGCCCCCTGTTACTTGCTGCCCGTCAGTTCACAGCTTGTTTAAGCTGCTCCCCGGTCTGAGTAGTGGCGTGTCTGGTAGAGCAGTCGTCCTCCGGAACGCAGACTACAGGTGGCCGGCGCACCTGTATTACTTTCTGGCCCCGGCGTTGGATAGTGAATCTACGTGCAGACATGCTATAATCAGCTCCATCCAGAGACTATCCCCCGTCTGGAGCGTGACTAGGAGAGTAACCCTGTAGCGCACTCCACCCTACCTATTGAAAGGAGAACAAAAACATGGCCGTAAAAACCTTCGCGGCGATCGACGTAGGGAGTTTTGAACTCTCCCTGAAGATCTTTGAGTTTACCGGCAAAAGCCAGGGCCGGGTCATTGAGCATATCCGGCAGAGAGTGGATCTGGGGACCGATACCTATGGCAGCGGCAAGATCAGTCATGATAAGATGGACGAGCTGTGCCGGGTGCTGTCACAGTTTGCGCAGATCATGGATTCCTATAAGGTGACCGGATACCGGGCCTATGGCACCAGCGCCATCCGGGAGACCCGGAACACCGGTATCGTGCTGGACCAGATCCGTCAGCGCACGGGCATAAAGTTGGAAGTACTCAGCAATTCCGAGCAGCGCTTTCTGGATTACAAGGCCGTGGCGTTCCGGGGAGAGATATTCCACTCCATGATCGAGGAGGGAACGGCCATTGTGGATATCGGCGGAGGCAGTATACAGATATCCCTGTTTGACAATGACACGCTGGTATCTACTCAGAATCTGCGCATCGGGGTGCTGCGGCTCCAGGAACTGCTGCACCATATGAACACCCGCAGCAGCCAGAGGGAGGAATTGATAGACGAGATCGTCAGCGCTCAGCTGGCTACCTATAAGAAACTGTATTTGAAAGACAGAGAGATCAAAACCATTATCGTGGTGGACGATTATCTGTCCGTGTGGGTGGCAAAAAAAGCCGCCGGGGCGGGCAGAAAAAACGGTGTGGTGAATCTGAGCGATTACGAACAGTTTGTTCAGCAGCTGCGCACCAGACCCATGACGGAGATCGTGCGTATGCTGGACATCCCCGAGGAGGCGGTGAACCTGACCTTTATCAGCGCCTGCATTATGAAACGGATCATGAAACTCACCGGGGCGCAGCAGATATGGGCACCGGGCGTTACTCTCAGCGACGGCATGGCCTATGAGTACGCCCAGCAGAACAAGCTGCTGCAGAGCGAACATGATTTTAACCGGGATATCCTGGCCTGCGCCATGAATATCAGCAAGCGCTATCAGGGCAGCCGAAAGCGGGCGGAGACATTGGAAAATATTGCCCTGACGATCTTCGACAGCATGAAAAAAGTACATGGCATGGGCAAGCGGGAACGGCTGTATCTGCAGTTGGCGGCACTGCTGCACGACTGCGGAAAATATATCAGTATGGTGAACATCGGGGAGACTTCCTATCAGATCATTATGGCTACGGAGATGATCGGCCTGTCGCATATGGAGCGGGAGACGGTGGCCAGCGTGGTGCGGTTCAATCACAGCCCGTTTATCTATTATGACCAGATAAAGGCGCTGGGGACTACGCTCACCGAGAGCGCCTATCTGACGGTGGCTAAGCTGACGGCCATATTGCGTCTGGCCAATGCGCTGGACCGGAGCCACAAGCAGAAACTGAAAGGCGTGAAAGCCGCGCTGAAGGAAGAACAGCTGGTGCTGATGGTGGACACACCGGAGGACATCACGCTGGAGAGAGGGATATTCGAGGACCGAGCCGATTTTTTCCAGGAAGTTTTCAGTGTGCAGCCTGTTATTAAGCAGAAGAAACCAATGTAGGAAAGGTATGACAAGGCGGAAGATCCGCATAATCAGTATAGCAGCTCCCCCAGAGAATATGGACGCCTGCTGCCGGGCATATCCTGACAGATGCAGGAGCAGATGGGAGAGCGCAAAACCCATAGCTAGGAGGACACCATGGCAGAGATAGATTATAGGGACCCCAAATATTACAGCAACAGGGAGCTGAGCTGGATACTGTTCAATCACAGAGTACTCAGCGAGGCCAGGGACAAGAGCAATCCCCTGTTTGAAAGGCTGAAATTCCTCAGCATCACCGCCTCCAATCTGGACGAATTTTTCATGGTGCGGGTTGCGTCGCTGAAAGATATGGTCAATGCCGGATACAGCAAAAAGGATATCGCGGGCATGACGGCCCAGGAACAGCTGGAGCAGATTGATAAAGCGATTCACGAGCTGGTGAATCTGCAATATTCCACATACAACCGGAGCCTGCTGCCTCTTTTGGAGAAAAACGGCTTGACGGTGATACGCCAGCATGAACTGCTGTCCAAGGAGGAGGCCGCCTATATTGACCGCTACTTTGAGGAGAATGTATATCCGGTGCTGACCCCTATGGCAGTGGATTCCTCCAGACCCTTTCCTCTGATACGCAATAAGTCCCTGAATATCGGAGCATTGGTGGAAAAAAAGCATAAACCCGAAGAACTGGAGTTTGCCACGGTGCAGGTGCCCAGCGTGCTGTCCCGGATCGTGCAGCTGCCCAGAGAGATAAGCGAGGGCAAGGAGGGACCGCTGAAGGTGATCCTGCTGGAGGAGATCATCGAGCGCAATATCCATAAGCTATTTTTGAACTATAATGTGATATGTGCCCATCCTTTCCGCATCATGCGCAACGCGGATCTGAGCATAGAGGAGGATGAGGCGGCGGATCTGCTCAAGGAGATAGAAAAGCAGCTGAAAAAAAGGCAGTGGGGCGAGGTGATCCGACTGGAGGTGGAGAGCGATATTGACAAGCGGCTGCTGAAGATCATCCGGAAGGAGCTGCATATGGGGGAGCAGAACCTGTATCTTATCGACGGGCCGCTGGATCTGACTTTTCTGATGAAAATGTATGGGCTGGAAGGGTTTGATAAGTTAAAGGCTCCCGGGTATGAGCCCCAGCCGGTGCCCCAGCTGCCGTCGGGCTGTGATATTTTTGCCCGGATCAGAGAGGGGGACGTGCTGCTGCACCATCCCTACCAGACTTTTACGCCTGTGGTGGATTTTATCCGCCAGGCGGCCCGGGACCCTCAGGTGCTGGCTATCAAGCAGACCCTGTACCGGGTCAGCGGCCATTCGCCCATCATAGCGGCGTTGGCCCAGGCCGCGGAAAACGGTAAACAGGTCTCCGTGCTGGTGGAATTGAAAGCCCGCTTTGACGAGGAGAACAATATCGTATGGGCCAAGATGCTGGAGAAGGCCGGATGCCATGTGATCTATGGCCTGGTGGGCCTGAAGACCCACAGCAAGATCACCTTGGTGGTGCGCCGGGAGGAAGACGGCATCCGCCGGTACGTGCATCTGGGAACCGGCAACTACAATGACGCCACCGCCAAGCTCTATACGGACGTGGGCCTGATGACCTGCAATGAGATGATCGGGGAGGACGCCACCGCGGTGTTCAATATGCTCAGCGGCTATTCGGAACCCCTGGGCTGGAACAAGCTGTCCCTGGCGCCCCTGTGGCTGAAAGACCGGTTTTTGTATCTGATCGGCAGAGAGACGGACTATGCCCGGTCGGGCAAGGAGGCCCGTATTATCGCCAAGATGAATTCTCTGTGTGACAGAGATGTGATCGCGGCGCTGTATCAAGCCAGCAATGCCGGGGTGAAGATCGATCTGATCGTCCGTGGGATCTGCTGTCTCAAAGCCGGCATTCCGGGTGTCAGCGAGAATATCACGGTGCGGTCCATCGTAGGCAATTTTCTGGAGCACAGCAGGATATTCTATTTCCTGAACGGGGAAAACGAGGAGATCTACTGCGGCAGCGCGGACTGGATGCCCCGTAATCTGGAGCGCCGGGTGGAGATATTGTTCCCTGTGGAGGAGCCGTCGCTTAAGAGAAAGCTGGAGGACATTTTGCAGGCTCAGCTCAGGGACAATGTAAAGGCCCATGTATTACAGCCGGACGGCAGCTATGCCAAAGCAAGCAGGAGAGGTAAGGAGAGATTTGTTTCTCAGGAATATTTCTGCAGAGAGGCGCAGAGCCAGGCCAGAGAGGCGTCTGCGGAGACGGCGGGCAGTGGCAGGAGGTTTGTGCCGGAGACACATCAGGATCAGTAAAAATCTATGAAATATTTAAACCGTCTCATTGCATGGATATGTAAAACGGGTTATCCTGTAAGGCAGGAGGTGGCTGCTATGGCTAATGAAGACAAAAAAGATTTTAACGGCATGCTGCATGACAGCAAGGATATGCCCAAATTTCAGACGATCACGGATAAAAAAAGCATTGAAAAGTATGGCGGGGACAGGATGTATTTCGCGCCTCCCATAGACTATGACAAGGTGATGCGGCAGGTGCCCAGGGGTATGGTGCTTACCGTGGGAAAGATCCGGGAGTATTTCGCGAGGGAAAGCGGCGCGGATTTTACCGAACCCATCACAGCCGGGATTTTTGTTTCCATCGTGGCTTGGGCCAGTTATCAGCGCGCAGGGGACGAAACGCCCTACTGGAGAACATTGAAAGCAGACGGCGAGCTGAACGAGAAATATCCGGGCGGTATCAAGGCGCAGAAAGAGAAACTGGAGGCCGAAGGGCATACCATTGTTCAAAAGGGGCGCAAGAATATCAGGTATTATGTGAAAGACTATGAAAGTGTCCTTTTTGACATCTGTCAATAAATCTTCCGCCGGCGCGGGATCTATACATGGTTTGTATATTGTGACTCTTTTTTTGCGAAACTGTGACGGCGGTTTTCTGTCCCAGGATACAGAAAACCGTCTATTCACACTACAAAAGCTGATACAGGGAACGACCCCGGAATGGATTTGAAATATATGGCGTTTCACGTTCATAATTTTTTTTATTTGATAAACTCTAAACGCGCAGATCCGGTTTTTATCAAAAATTTATATTTGGCGGCAAAAAAAATATTGACAAAGTATATTATATGTCGTATAGTATGTTTAAACCAATACTATATGGCATATAATATTATATGCACGTATAGAATACAGCTGTGGTTTGGCTTTTCCGAAAAAGATTTCCCCAAGGAGTACTGACGGGCCAATTTCGGAAGTATACTATCAAGAAAGGGAAGGACATCCATGAAGATCGTATTGGCGTCCGCATCCCCCAGGCGGCGGGAACTTCTGGCGGCATTAGGGGTTGAATACACAGTGGTGGTCAGCGGTGTGGAGGAAAAGGTTACGGAGACGGAGCCTCACAGAGTTGTGGAACAGTTGTCGGCGCAAAAAGCCGGGGATGTACTGCGGAAACTGCTGGCGGATGATCCTATGTGGGACGGCGCGGAAGACCTGCTGGTGATCGGAGCGGATACCATTGTGGCATTTGACGGGCGGATACTGGGAAAACCGGAGGACGAAGAGGATGCCGCAAAAATGCTGAGGCTGCTATCCGGCAGAACGCATCAGGTGTATACCGGTGTGACGCTGTGTCATCACAGCCGGGGAGAGACCAGGCAGCACACTTTTTATGAGTGCACCCAAGTACATTTTTTCCCCATGACCCGGGAGGAGATCAGCTGGTATATATCCACAGGGGAACCCCTGGATAAGGCTGGGGCCTACGGTATTCAGGGACTTGGCAGCCGGTTTGTGAGAGCCATCGAGGGAGACTACAGCAATGTGGTGGGACTGCCCGTTGCCGGATTGTATCAGGAGCTTAAGACACTGAAAATCCTATAGAAATCGGCCATGGAATATTTCCTTGGAACTACTTGACGGTGGGCGTTAAAGGCGATATGATTTACTTATACCAAGGTATGCTTTTGTTACGCTCACGTTGACAGGTAGGAGGATTTGCTTTATGCATGAGTACGATAATATGGTGCTACAGTGCTTTCTGGACAATCAGTTGCAGTTATTTCCCGAGAAAGTGGCGGACAGTCTGGAGGAGGCCGAGGACTTTCTGGAGGAGTGTATGGCTGTTGTGGTAAACGGCAAGAAGGAAGTGTTGAATTTCTTTGAAGAGGAGGGGCTTGATCTGGAAGGAGCCGATGAGGACGGGATATTAGAGGCAGATGAAGTGTTTGATATCGGCGACGGAAGGTACCTGATCATAGAGGGCTGATGCCCTCGGAATGGAATCTGCCCATAGGGCAGGCACAAAGAGGAGGATCTGGAGATCCCCAGACAGGAGGAAAGGATATGGATTTTTTTAACAAGGTAGGCAGCACCATCAGCAGCAAGAGTAAGGATGTGACCAAGAAAGCCAAGGAGCTTGCGGAGATTTCCAAGCTGACCGGTCAGATCGCGATGAAAGAAGAGTCGATCAAAGGTACATACATCGAGTTGGGCAAGTATGTGTACGAGAACCAGAAGGAGGACGCGCCCGAGGAAGTGGCAGAGAAGTTTGCCGTGATCGATGCCGCTGTGGAGGAGATCGAGAGTTTGAAGAGAGAAGTGCGCAAGCTCAAGGGCAGGCAGGAATGCCCGGACTGCGGCAAGGAAGTGAGCTATACGGCAGCGTTCTGCCAGTATTGCGGCGCCAAGCTGCCTGAGCCTGCGCCCGAGGAAGTAGTGGACGAGGGCGAGGTTACCGAAGTGACGGAGGAGCCTGCCGGTGCGGAAACTGCTGCGGAGCCTGAAACGGCAGCACAGACAGCCGGAGAAGAGCAGCCTGCCAAGACGGAAGAGATCTAACCGGGGCAGATATGGGCATACAAAACATGAAGTTGCGGAAACAAAGAAACAATCAAATAAGTTAGTATGCGCCGATATAAAAGGACTTACCGGATCGAAAGAGAGGTAAGTCCTTTCATATAAGGCTAATTTGTGGAGTAAGTCCGATCTCTGTAGGCCTGCTTGATGCGATCCAATACTTCCTCCGGCACATAGAGTTTTCCGTATCCGGTTCCCAGATCCAGGCCGGGTTTGTTCTCCCCGTGGAAATCGGAGCCGCCGCTGATCAGCAGGTCATATTTTTGGGCCAGATTGCGGATCTGGCGTTCCTCGCAGGTCTGGTAGGTGCTGTACATGGCCTCAATGCCCATCAGCCCGGCCGCTTTCAATTCCCCCACCAGAGCATCCAGTCGGGAATCACTCATATGGTAGAGAATGGGATGGGCCAGAACGGGTATGCCGTCCGCGTCCAAAATCAGAGATACGGCCCGGGCGGGCGTGATCTTTTCCCGGGGCACATAGTAGGGGCAACGATCCCCCACATAGCGCTCAAAGGCCTCCGCTCTGCTCCTGACATACCCATGCTCCAGCATATATCCGGCGTAATGGGCCCTGGTGATCACCGAATCGGGAAAAGCGTCGCGCAGCTTTTGGTAAGAGATGTCTATCCCGGCCTCCCGCAACCGTTCACACATCTTTTCGTTGCGGGTGTCCCGTGATGCCACAAAGTCCTGAAGATATCGCAGGAAACGGACATCGCGGTAGTTGATGTACAGGCCTACGATATGCACGTCCTTCCCCTGATATTCACTGGATAGTTCGATGCCGGGGACGACTTCCGGGACATCGGTCTCCCCGGCCCTTCGCAGCTCCGCCGCATAACCCATGGCCCCCTCCAGGCCGTCTACCGTGTCGTGGTCTGTCAGCGCAAAGGCGGACAGACCTTTTTCTCTGGCATAGTCCACCAGCCGGACAGGGGTGTAAGTCCCGTCGGAACAGGTGGAATGGACGTGCAAATCAACCATATATTCGCTCCTTTTTATAGAGTAAGGACCCGCCCCATGGCAGGGCGGGTCCGTCAGTCTTTTATTCCTCATCCTCCTCGCGGCTGGCGGTGAAGATGGTGCGCTTTCTGGCCATCTCGTCGCTGGCCAGATATTCGTCGTAGGTGGTGATCTTGTCGATCAGCTGGCCGCCGGGCAGGATCTCCATGATACGGTTGGCAGTGGTCTGCACGAACTGATGGTCATGGCAGGAGAACAGCACCACGCCGGGGAATTTGATCACGCCGTTGTTCAGGGCGGTGATGGACTCCATATCCAGATGATTGGTGGGCTCGTCAAAGATCAGACAGTTGGCACCGCTGATCATCATTTTGGACAGCAGGCAGCGGACTTTTTCTCCGCCGGAAAGTACCTTGACCTTCTTTACCCCGTCCTCTCCGGCAAAGAGCATACGGCCCAGAAAACCTCTCACATAGGTCACGTCCTTCACCGGAGAATAGCCGGTGAGCCAGTCCACGATGGTCAGGTCGTTGTCAAACTCATCGGTATTGTCCTTGGGAAAATAGGCCTGTGAGGTGGTAACGCCCCACTTGTAGCTGCCCTCATCGGGCTCCATCTCTCCGGCCAGTATCTGAAACAGCGTGGTCTTGGCGATCTCATTGCCGCCGACAAAGGCGATCTTGTCTTCGTGGCCCACGATAAAGGAGATATCGTCCAGCACCTTTTCCCCGTTTACCGTCTTGGACAGATGCTCCACGGTGAGGACTTCGTTGCCGATCTCCCGGTCGGGGCGGAAGTCGATATAGGGATATTTTCTGCTGGAGGGCTTGATCTCATCCAGCTCAATCTTTTCCAGCGCCCGCTTACGGGAAGTGGCCTGCTTGGACTTGCTGGCGTTGGCGGAGAAACGGGAGATGAACTCCTGCAGCTCCTTGATCTTCTCCTCCTTCTTTTTGTTGGCCTCCTTCATCTGCTTGATCAGCAGCTGGCTGGACTCGTACCAGAAGTCGTAGTTGCCGGCGTACAGCTGGATCTTGCCGTAGTCGATGTCGGCGGTGTGGGTGCAGACCTTATTCAGGAAATAGCGGTCGTGAGACACCACGATCACGGTATTTTCAAAGTTGATCAAAAATTCCTCCAGCCAGGCGATGGCATCCAGATCCAGATGGTTGGTGGGCTCATCCAGCAGCAGGATATCCGGGTTGCCGAACAGGGCTTTTGCCAGCAGCACCTTGATCTTGATATTGCTCTCCAGATCCTTCATCAGAGAATAGTGGTGCTCGGTGTCTATGCCCAGGCCGTTTAATAGCATGGCGGCGTTGGACTCTGCCTCCCAGCCGTCCATCTCGGCGAATTCCGCCTCCAGTTCGCTGGCCCGTATGCCGTCCTCATCGGAGAAATCTTCCTTGGCGTAGATGGCGTCTTTCTCCTTCATGATCTGGTACAGCCGCTCGTTGCCCATGATGACGGTGTCCATGACCACGTAGTCGTCATATTTGAAGTGGTCCTGCTCCAACACCGACAGCCGCTGGCCGGGAGTGATGACGATATCCCCGTTGGTAGTCTCCAGAACGCCGGAGAGAATCTTTAAAAAGGTGGATTTGCCGGCACCGTTGGCTCCTATGAGGCCATAGCAGTTGCCCTCGGTGAATTTGATATTTACGTCTTCAAACAGGGCTTTTTTGCCCACACGGTAAGTTACGTTGTTTGCACTGATCATATCTTGGAAACCTTTCTTAAAAAAATTGAGTTTGGCATATTCCCTGCCCGGGTGTGACAAAGGCGGTCCATGTCTGGCTGCCCCACGTCCCCGCATCGATACGCGGACTGTCAGAGAAAATGCTGATTCGTATTTCTGCTGTTGCACTTCTTCCTATTTTACTGAAATTCCCGGAAAATGCAAGTATTAATCCTGTTTTTTTGCAGTGAAAGGAAAAAAGGTATTGTAAATGCTTACATTTTTGTATATTTTTGCCAAAATAAGGAATCATAGCTGAAAAGCTTTTGAATACAATGCTGAAAGTGACGAAAGAAAAAAAGAATTATTTTAAAGACCTTGATATTTTTTTGTCAGATTGATAAAATGAGAGTTACGAGTTCGGGAATATTATGCCCGAATGTCAAGCATTATATAATATATTCAAGAAAAAGAAAAGGGAGACAGACAAACATGAAGAAATGGGTTTATTCGTTTGCAGAAGGCGACATGACCATGCGGAATCTTCTTGGCGGCAAGGGCGCTAACCTGGCTGAGATGACAAGCATTGGTCTTCCTGTTCCGCAGGGTTTCACGATCACCACCGAAGCCTGCACGCAGTATTATGAGGATGGACGTAAGATCAACGATGAGATCATGACGCAGGCAATGGAAGGCGTTGCGGAGATGGAGAGGATCAACGGCAAGAAGTTTGGCGATCTGAAGAATCCTCTGCTGGTTTCCGTTCGCTCCGGCGCGAGAGCATCCATGCCCGGTATGATGGACACCATCTTGAACCTTGGTCTGAATGACGAGGTGGTGGCTGCTATGATCGCCGGCAACTCAGATCCTGCTTTTGAGCGTTTTGTATACGATTCTTACAGACGTTTCATCCAGATGTTCTCCGATGTTGTTATGGAGGTTGGCAAGAAGTATTTTGAACAGTTGATTGACAAGATGAAAGAGGAGAAGGGGGTCAAGTTTGACGTGGATCTGACCGCCGCTGATCTGAAGACTCTGGCAGAGCAGTTTAAGGCAGAGTACAAGAACCAGCTGGGCAAGGATTTCCCTTCTGACCCTGTAGAGCAGCTGAAACTGGCTATTGAGGCCGTTTTCCGTTCCTGGGACAACCCCCGTGCCAATGTGTACCGTCGTGACAACGATATCCCTTATTCCTGGGGTACCGCTGTAAACGTAATGCCCATGGTATTCGGCAATCTGAACGATCAGTCCGGCACAGGCGTTGCTTTCACCCGTGACCCGGCTACCGGCGAGAAGAAACTGATGGGTGAGTTCCTGAAGAACGCTCAGGGCGAAGACGTGGTGGCAGGTGTGCGTACACCTATGCCTATCGCGCAGATGGAGCAGGAGTTCCCCGAGGCATATGACGAGTTTATCAAGGTATGTGAGATTCTGGAGAACCACTATCATGATATGCAGGATATGGAGTTCACCGTAGAGAACAAGAAACTGTATATGCTGCAGTGCCGTAACGGCAAGAGAACCGCACAGGCCGCTCTGCAGATCGCATGCGATCTGGTGGATGAGGGCCACAAGACCGAGGCCGAGGCAGTGGCTATGATCGATCCCCGTAATCTGGACACGCTGCTGCATCCTCAGTTTGATGCCGCTGCTCTGAAAGCAGCCACACCTCTGGGTAAGGGTCTGGGCGCGTCTCCCGGTGCTGCCTGCGGTAAGGTGGTATTTACTGCCGAGGATGCCGAGGCATGGAACGCAAGAGGAGAGAAGGTTGTTCTGGTTCGTCTGGAGACCTCTCCCGAGGATATCACCGGCATGAAGGCCGCTCAGGGTATCCTGACTGTTCGTGGCGGTATGACCTCTCATGCGGCGGTGGTTGCCCGTGGTATGGGTACCTGCTGCGTATCCGGCTGTGGCGATATCGTTATGGACGAGGAGAATAAGCAGTTCACTCTGGCCGGTACGGAGTTCCATGAGGGAGATTACATCTCCATCGACGGTACCACCGGTAATATCTACGCAGGCCAGATCGCAACGGTAGACGCTACCATCGCAGGTACCTTTGGCCGTGTTATGGCTTGGGCAGACAAGTACAGGACCTTGAAAGTCCGCACCAACGCGGATACTCCCGCAGACGCCAAGAAGGCTCGCGAGCTGGGCGCTGAAGGCATCGGCCTGTGCCGTACCGAGCATATGTTCTTTGAAGAGGACAGAATCGCCGCTTTCCGTGAGATGATCTGTTCCGATACCGCCGAGGAGAGAGAGGCCGCGCTGGAGAAGATCCTGCCGTATCAGCAGGGAGACTTCGAAGCGCTGTACGAGGCTTTGGAGGGCAACCCGGTTACCATCCGTTTCCTTGATCCCCCTCTGCATGAGTTTGTACCCACTGATGAGGCCGACATCGAGAAACTGGCTGCCGCGCAGGGCAGATCTGTGGAGGATATCAAGAACTTTATCAGCTCCCTGCATGAGTTCAATCCTATGATGGGCCACAGAGGCTGCCGTCTGGCTGTAACTTATCCTGAGATTGCCAGAATGCAGACCAAAGCCGTTATCCGCGCCGCTATCAATGTTAAGAAAGCGCATCCGGACTGGAATGTAAAGCCCGAGATCATGATTCCTCTGATCTGCGAGGTTAAGGAGCTTAAGTTTGTCAAGAAGATAGTGGTTGACACTGCCGATGCGGAGATCGCCGCAGCAGGCATCAAACTGGAGTACGAAGTAGGCACCATGATCGAGATTCCCCGTGCGGCACTGACTGCTGACGAGATCGCAAAAGAGGCTGACTTCTTCTGCTTTGGTACCAATGATCTGACACAGATGACCTTTGGTTTCTCCCGTGACGACGCAGGAAAGTTCCTGAACGCTTACTATGATACCAAGATTCTGGAGAACGATCCTTTCGCCAAGCTGGATCAGATCGGCGTAGGCAAGCTGATGGAGCTGTCCATCAAGCTGGGCAAGCCCGTGAATCCCAAGCTGCATGTAGGTATCTGTGGCGAACACGGCGGCGATCCCTCTTCCGTAGAGTTCTGCCACAAGATCGGTCTGGACTATGTGTCCTGCTCACCTTTCCGTGTGCCTATCGCCAGACTGGCTGCGGCTCAGGCGGCAATCGCGAATAAGTAAGCGTTACCCGCCCTCTGTTCTTGCAGAACAAGTTTTTCCTCCCCGCAGATTTTAATTTTTCCTGCGGGGG
>CAJTMX010000003.1:0-84619 GCA_910577235.1 uncultured Acetatifactor sp.
AACTCTGGGGTTTCTGCAGTTTTATCATTTCATTACTGTCAAAGACAGGATTTTAACAGTATATATTTTAGTTGTCAATATGAATATTGATTTTCTTAAGGTATTTTTTGTTGATTTTCTTTCGGTAATTGTAAAGTGTATGATATGTTTTGATAAATTTCCTATACTGCTTCCAGGATTTATATTATTATATTTATGCTTTGTTCCCCCGCAGAAAGGGGGGATGTATTTACTTGTTTTCTTTTTCTCCGTATTGGCTAGTGTAGTTGCCTACTACATACGCAAATGATTGGACGCAGATGAGACGCCGCCCCGAAACTTCCCCTGCGGCCAGATGAAGTGCGGCTTATGGATCTATGCTTTGACCATGGCACGGAACAGGGCCTGCGAAACTATTGCCTTGTACATCTGATGCTTGACTGCGGTCTCCGTTCCCAGAAGATCCGACACCTTCGGATCAATGAGATTGATATGGGGCATATTGGATATGTGTTTATCCGGCTCCGGGGCGGCAGACCCTTGACAGAGGAGACATCTGCTCCGTCATACTTTTGCTGTCAGTTATCTGGTAGGCGGCGGCAACCAGGTGGAGTGTATTTTCTTTACCAGAGGTTACTAATACTTTTTAATCAGGGTGTCCAGCAGTCACAGACTTTTTATGTACAAAAAAAGCCCCACAACCCGCTATTTATGCGAATCCCAGGACTTCCAATGCACCGCCAGGGGCTCGAACCCTGGACACCCTGATTAAGACATATGGTGTTTAAGACCCTTTTTTGTAGCACAAGTTCATTCTGATCAACCCTGATCCGGCCCGCTGCGTGTCTACTTGTAGCACAACTTCCCCTCACTTCTTGGTATATCTTGTCAAGTTTTGATGTACTTCCCTGGCATGGTATGTTATAATGACTCCGCTGTTGACTCTTTCCAGCAGGAAGGAGGTGAGCACAATGCACGATCTCATAGGCTTTATTTTTTCCATCATAGCAAATGTAATGTCACATTACATATGCAAGTGGCTGGATGGAGATGAGTAGCAACAGCACATCTACAGAGAAAACCCCGGGAACGCACTCCCGGGGCTTTCTTTTTGCTGTTTTGCACAATGCAAGATCTCAACTTTGCACCTTTACTATAGCACTCCTTAGAACTCTCGTCAAGCAAATTTGTGTTACAAGTTCATGCTACAGTGTAGGTTTACAATACATGTGTTACAACTAAATATTTAAAGAGACGGAGATACCCATTCTGTGTTATATTTTAATCGCCAAACCAAAATCTAACCAGAAAGAAGGTATCCCCGCATGGCAAGGCGGACAAGACCCTCCGCACCTATACCATGCACCTGGATCTGCTCCGGCACACCTTCGCGACCAGCTACCTAATGGGCGGCAGCAACTTAGAGTTCCTGCGGGTACTCCTGGGACACTACGACTACACCGTCACCAAGAACTACTCTTCCCTGGCCGCCCAGTACCGGATGCTGGGCATTCCGGTGTACCGACTGGACCCCATTTTCTTTCGGACACTGCTCTAGACACCTTTTTCTCGAATCAGGGTGTCCAGCAA
This sequence comes from uncultured Acetatifactor sp., assembly GCA_910577235.1. Taxonomy (GTDB): domain Bacteria; phylum Bacillota; class Clostridia; order Lachnospirales; family Lachnospiraceae; genus Acetatifactor. Next base: position 1,570 of record CAJTMX010000003.1, read on the forward strand.
TCGCATACTTTTTTACGCGCAAAAAAAAGCCCCACAACCCGCTATTTATGCGAATCCCAGGACTTCTAATGCACCGCCAGGGGCTCGAACCCTGGACACCCTGATTAAGAGTCAGGTGCTCTACCAACTGAGCTAGCGGTGCGCTTTATTAAGGATATTTACGCTGTTCCTTAACACAAGTGATATATTATCATATGGTTTACAGAAATGCAAGTACTTTTTTTAAAATATTTTAATAATTTTTTCACTTTTTATTCGATGAAACATCTATCTCAAATATATATTTCTCGTATGCGTTTATCACTTGCGTTTCATTGTAGGTAGACAGACGCGGAAACGATCTTCCGTAATTCATATGCACATGTCCGTGGATAAAAAAGGCAGGCTTATACTTGTCCATCAGAGTGCGAAACACCTCAAACCCTATGTGCGGCAGGTCCTTGCCGTCATTGAACTGATAGGCGGGCGAGTGAGCCAGCAGTATGTCAAACCCTCTCCGGTATTTTAGGCTCCACCAAAGTTTCCATACGCGTCTGCGCATCTGAGACTGGGTGTATTGATTACTGCCGGGCTTGTAGCGCATGGAGCCTCCCAGGCCCAATATGCGTACTCCCTCATGCACATAGATCTGATCTTCAATGCAGATACAACCGTCGGGTGGATCTGCCTCATATCGCTCATCATGGTTGCCATGTACATACAGGATGGGCCCATGGGCAAATGTAGCCAAAAAGGATAAATATTGAGGTTTTAAGTCCCCGCAGGAGAGGATCAGATCGATCCCCTCCAAATAGCTCCTATCAAAATAATCCCACAAAAGCGGAGATTCCTGGTCTGCGATCGCCAAAATTTTCATCGGACACTCTCATTTCTGTTTTAATGTTCGGTCATCTTAAATCATCAGGAGTCTGTTTCCTTGGTCTTATCAAGTCCCTGCATCTTGGTAACAGCCTGCGCTTCCTCCGTCAATTCGGAGATGGAGGGAATGTTACCCACCACATTTTCCACCAGCCAATCCATCGTAATGATATCTCTGGGCGGAATGACCTGATCGGACTTATTCATTACGGTTCCGTCCTGTGTCACCAATTCGCCGTAAAAGGGAGTGAGCGCGTCCGAACAGATATTGTTGCGCAGCAGACTCACCAGACGCTGGGTGCCCTGTGGCAGATCCTGAGAGCAGATCAGATCCACCACTCCTGCGGACATGCCCCACCAATAATTGATGGCCCTGTTATCCACCGCATCCGTCTCTTCCTTCCATGTGCCGTTTAATATGATACGCACGATCTTTTCATACAGTTTGCCCCAATGCCATGTGGTCATAGCCAGATTGTCCGGCGTTTCTCCACTGATGCAGTATAGGCCGAAGTGCCGGGTGCTCTTGCCGGGAGATGTCATATCCTGATCCATTATGTAGTTAATCTCCGGATCATCGGTGATCCTGGTCGTACGGTCCTTCAACGTGCGCCAGTCCAAATAGACCCTGGCGTGAGGATTCACCATCCTGGCGCCCAGAGCGAAGGCATTGATGTTGGCCGCCATACCGTATATGGGGTAGTCGGCAATGTAACCGATCTTATTTGTAGTGGTCATGGAACCTGCGATGGCCCCGGCGAGGAATTTCGCCTCATACATTCTGGCATAGTAGGTCCGCAGCGTGGGATGTGAGATATTCTGGGAACAATTCAGAATCTTTACATCCGGGTGGTTGGCGGCGATCTTCAAGCTGGCAGGAATCATTACCGGCGTTGTGGTAAAAAGCACATTATAACCGTCCTTGATCGCCTGCTCCATGCGTTCCAGATCATTTTCCCCTGCAATAATATTTTCAAACGCTTTCGTCTCCACCTGCCCGGGGAACACATTTTCCAGATACAGCCTCCCCAGCTCGTGACTGTAAGTCCAGCTGGAGGTTCTATGGTTTTTTTCATAAAAAAACCCAATCTTAACCTTGTTCACATTATCTGGAAGAACCAGATTCAGCAGGTTCCTGTAAAGATTATGGGACACCTCTTCCTTTGGGGGCTCCATAAGCAGCTCAATGGACTCTTCCTTGGTCAGCACCAGGAATTCATCCCATATCTTGGACAGATCTTTCTTCATGTCCTGCTCGGTCTTCTGCATGGTCTCCTGATAGCCGAATACGGTCAGAAATGCCAGCAGGGCGTCTCCCACTGTAATAGGCAATCTGCCGCCACCCTTGGATTCAAAGGCGTTGCGGAAATGAAAATAGACGGACTCAAATTCCATGCGGTCGTCATAGGACCACTTCTCCCCCTTAGGCGTACCGATCTGGTCTAAAAGCATGGCAAAACGGCCTTTCTCACTGAAATACACTGTGTTAAGGCCCGTTACCTCATAGAAATCCAAAAACTCGTAATATATCTCATTTTCCTTTGTGTCCGTGCGTTTAGGCACGATCCGGATGACGGAACAGGGGACGCTGTATGCATTCAGATATTTCAAAATACTGACGCGCTTATTCCCCTCCTGCACATAGAACCGGTTCATAAACTCGTAGACCTTCACCGGATCACGCAGCCCTTCCTCCTCCAACATGGTATACAGACGTATCCATTTGCCGGCAAATTCCGAAGACGCGTCTAAAAGGGGCATAAAGTTGGCGGCAAAGGAATTGGTCCGACCATTTGTCTTGGTACCTACGATCAATTCCAGCGGCACCTCGCATACGCCCAGGTTCACTTCATATTCCACATTGGTAAAAGATAAGATCTCTTCCAGTACCGGCAGATAAGGATATCCGCCCTTCAACACACGGGCACGGTATTCTTTTCGTCCGGCGCTTAACGCATTGCTATAATTTTCGTATGACATATTTTCCTCTTTATTCTTATAATGAAATTACACAGATTCCCGAATCCTTCAATCTGCTCCTCTACAATAGCAACTTCTCCGTCCAAAAGCAAGCTATTTTTTAATTCTGCACTCCTTACAATACCCATAAAGCTCCAGCTTATGCCCTGTAACCTCAAAATCTCCCTGAAATAAAGGAAGATGCGGATGCATATGTTCAAACGGGCAGCTCTCCAGAGGCACCCTCTTATGGCAGCCCAGACATAGAGCATAGTGAGTATGACCGCCGCGGTTCAGTTCATACAACAGCGTATCATCCCCCATCCAACTGCTCTTTGTCAACAGCCCCCGCTCCTCAAAAGCCGCCAGTATCCGGTAAATTGTAGACACCGCATACCCGGTCCCTCCGGCTGTCTCCTCCAGCCGCCTGTATATCTGTGTAGCGCTCAGAGGCTCCTCCGCCTCCCAGAGCACTTGGTATACGTCTTTACGCTGCCGAGTCCATTTTATTCCGGCAGGATATTCCTGCTTTTCCATAAATAATCACGTTCCTCTCGCTGTCCCGCGACCAAGCGTATCCGCACTTCTTCCCTCTATCCCGGGGGAGAGCAGCATGGCCACATTGTTTCTCCCTGTCCCATGGGTAGCAGCATGGCCACATTGTTTCTCCCAATCCCACGGCATCGTCACTATCCAATGGGCAACAATCCTACCACCATGCCCCCCACAACACTGATTCCGTATAACAGACCGATGATCCTCAGATTTTCTCCCCTGTGCCGGTTTACCCTGCACAGGATCAGAAGACCCACGCCGGTATTGGCCAACAGGCCGCTCATCATGGCACCGAAATTCATGGCTCCCTCCAGATACAGCTGTGTTATAACTACAGAGGACGCGCAGTTGGGTATCAGTCCCAACGCCCCGGAAAGCAGCTGCCCCGCCACCGGCCGGTTCCATATCCATTGACTCAGCGTCTCCGCTCCCACATGCTCCAGCACCATATTTAATATCAGGTTTATTACCAGAATAAACACGGATATCTGCAATGTATGCAGCAAAGCGGACTTTACGATCCCTTTTTCACAGCCGCAGTGGTCATGCTCGCACAGCTCATGGATATGCTCATGCCCCTCCTGCTTTTTGCTCCCCACAATATCAATGCAAAATCCTGCTGCCATACCCGCCAGCACCTTAAAGCCCAATATCCGCAGGATCAGAACCGGACTGACCTGGGCCGAGATCAGGATGGGCAGCATCTCATCGGAAGTGGATAAAAAGATAGCTATCAGTGTCCCCAGCGTGATCACCCGCCCCGCATAGAGATTGGCAGCCGCCGCCGAAAAGCCGCACTGCGGCACCACGCCCACTGCCGCGCCCAGAGCGGGCCCACATTTCCCCGCCCTGCGCACCAGAGCGGCGGCGGCTCCCCCCGCGCGGTGTTCCAGATATTCCATAGCCAGATATGTCAACAGCAAAAAAGGAACTAACTTTACCGTATCCACCAAACTGTCCGCAATGATCTCCCACATGTTCTGTCTGCCCTGCTTTCTTTCCGGTCCCGGATAATCAAGGGGCTGTCGCAATATGCAGCGACAGCCCCCTCTCCCTAAATGCAATCCATTCGCATCTGCTACTTAGTCGCATTTAGAATCATATCACAATTTTGCACTTTGTCAAGTCCCGGACCCACAAAATATCACGGTTCGGCTAAATCCCCAAAACGAATGTCACGCCAGCGTCACAGTCTCCTGTTTCCATATCCGGTCTGACGCGCCGCCCACTGAGAGTACAAATTCTCCCGGCTCCGCCACAAATCCATGCCGCTCCGTGTCATAAAAGGCAAAAGCGCCTCTGGACAACTCCAAATCAATAGTCTTTGTCTCCCCAGGCTCTAAAAACACCTTGGTAAATGCCTTGAGTTCCTTTGCCGGACGTTCCACACTGCACGAGACGTCCCCCACATAACACTGAACGATCTCGGCCCCGGCCATAGAGCCGGTATTGGTCACATCCAGAGACAGCTTAATTATCCGCTCCTGGAGATCGCCTTGAGCGGAGCAGCCCCGGGCCGTCTCCACCCTCAGATTGTCATAGGAAAAAGTGGTATAGGACAGGCCGTGCCCAAAAGCAAAGGCAGGCCGGACGCCCTCTTTTTCGTAATACCGGTAGCCCACAAATATTCCCTCCTCATAGACCACCTTCTCCGGTTTGCCAAACTCCCCGTTCCTGCCGGTCACCGTGTCGCTGTACAGGGCCGGAAAAGTCTCCGGCAGTTTGCCGCAGGGACACACCCGGCCCAGCAATACCTCGGCCAGCGCCGTGCCGCTCTCCATGCCCGCGTAATAGTTCCAGACAATGGCTTTTGCCATGTCCTTCCAAGGCATTTCCACCGGGGAACCGGCCACCATCACGACGATGGTATGGGGATTTATCTTCAGCAGTTCTTCTATCAGGATATCCTGGGCATAGGGTAGCACCATGCTGTCCCGGTCCCATCCCTCCACGTCATAGTCATGGTTCAGACCGCCCACAAAGATCACCTCGTCAGCCGTTTCAGCCAACGCCAACGCCTCTTCCCGCAGAATTTCCCGATGTTTTTCAATCTCCTGTCTCTGTCTGGCCTCCTCCTCCGTCTCCTCCCGGTCGGTCCGGCGGTTTACCTGGCGCTCCAGGCTGGTCTCCTGCCAGTTGGCCTCGTTTACGCTTTTCTTGCCCGGAATAAAGTACCCCGGCGCATACCGGATATCCACGTTGCCGCCCAGCACCATCTTCAAGCCCAGCAGCGGAGATATCTCATACAGCGCCTTGATCTCCGCGCTACCGCCTCCGCCGGAATGCATGTGTTCCGCATTGCGGCCTATGACGGCGATCCGTTTCTTTTTGCGGTACCCGGTGAGGGCATCGGGATCGCCCGGCTCCAGCCGCTCCGGGGAAATGGGCAGCAGTCCGTCCTCATTTTTCAGCAGCACAACGGACTCCCGGGCCGTGGCTTTGATGGCCTCCCGGTGTTCGGGGGTATTGTAGGCGCCCTGTTTGCGCTCTCCGGCCTTAGGGCCGATCATCTTCAGCCGCAGCATCATCCGCAGGATGTTGCGCACCTTTTCGTCCACGGCCTCCTCTGACACCTCCCCGGCCTTCACCGCCTCTATAAGCGGTTTGGCAAAAAAGTATTCGTCAAAATTGGTCGTGACACTCATCTCCATGTCCAGAGCGCTCTCCGCCGCCTGAACAGTGGTATGTACCGAGCCCCAATCGCTTATGACAGTTCCGTCATATCCCCACTCTTCCCGGAGAATGCGGTTTAGCAGAGCCTTGCTCTCACTGCAATGCTCACCGTTTAATTTATTGTAGGCGTTCATCAGAGAATATGTACCGCCCCGGTGGACTGCCGCCTCAAACCCCGGCAGATAGATCTCCCGCAGCGCGCGCTCATCCACAACCGTATCCACCCAAAGCCTGTCCGTCTCCTGGGAGTTCGCCGCGAAGTGTTTCACGCAGGCCGCCACATCCGCCTCCTGTATCCCTTTGATCAGGGGCACTGTCAATTCCTGTATCAGGAAGGGATCTTCGCTCATATACTCAAAGTTCCGTCCACACAGGGGATCGCGCTTGACATTGATGCCCGGCGCCAGAATCACGTCCTTGCCGCGGCCTCTGGTCTCTTCCCCCAACACCTGTCCCGCCTCATAGGCGCGCTCCGTATTCCAGGTTGCCGCCAGGGCGCTGTTGCTGGGCAGATAACTGACAAAGTCGTCAGACAGCCCCACAGGAAACCAGGAATCTCCCGGGAACTCATTTCTTACCCCCATGGGACCGTCGCTGGTCTCCACCGCCGGTATCCCCTTACCCTCCACAGCGCCACTGCGAAAGAATGTAGCCCCGTGGAGCATGGCGGATTTCTCCTCCAATGTCAACGTCTCCAGAATCTGTTCAATCAACTTTTCCTGCATATTTACCTCGTTTCTGCCTGCTGGGAACGGGCTTTCACACTCCTCCGGTTTCATCCGGGCATGCTGTGGCCGCCGCGCCGATATTCCTGTTAATAAAGTTGCTATTGTAACCAGCATACACGAAAATGTTGCTCAATGCAATCAAAATTCTATACACACAAAACCATCAACACTCCCTCCGGTCCCAGCGGGGCCTCCGGCGCGTTCAATATGCCTCTGGATATACATTCTTCCACCACCATATCGAAAAAGCCATAGGCGGCAATACAGGAATTATAGTAAGGGTATTCTCCCAGAAGATGACCGGGAATGACGCTCCTCACAAATTCTCCCAGTTCCGCGGACACGGCTTTAGCCAGTTCTCCTGTTTTCTCCTCCAGGCCGTCCAGCAGACTTTGAAACTCTATGTACACGCTGATCCCGTCCCACAAAACCAAAATGGCAGGCTCCAGAATACCGTCCCTCTCTCGCAGATAGCCCTGCTCTATCGCCCGGCGGGCCACTTTCCTCTCCTCAGCAAACAGCATACGGACTGGCAAACCCTCCACGCAGCGTATGACCATCTGTAGCATGGGATCTTTTGCAATATCGTGGGCACGGCGAAAATGTGCCTGCAGACGCCTGCCATACACATTCCGCATCATTATGTCGGAATATCCGCAGACATCATGGGCGCTGATACTGTCTCCGCCGTACATAAATTCCGGTTCTGACAGACCTCTCACAGCCACTGTGGTAAATGGTCGGTCCACAGGCTTTACATCCTCAAAAGAAGACTTAAGCTCCCTGCCTGTCTGCTCAATAAAGTTACTTATGACATCCGGGAGCAGCGCCCACAATAGCAGGCTCTGATCCATGTTTCCCTGAATATTTCGTCTCCAAAAAGATTGCAGCTCCTTCTGCCGCAGGGAGACGGCAGACGCCAAAAACTCGCAGAAGGCCGGAACATATTTGCCGTATATGCGATTTGCCGTCTCAAATTCCTCCTTGTCCGCGATAAGAATATCCGCAATATATTTTCCCCACTCCGTCTTGCGCAGCAGACCGCATTTTCCGTCAACGCCCGGGCACTGCCGCTTTAGCTCTTCTTCCACATAAAATATCGGAATGCCTGTCTCCCTTGCCAGCTCATCGGCTGTTTTTGCCTTATTCCTGCACAGAAAGAGCAGATTCTGTGACAGGAAATGTTGCGCGTTCCGGCTGGAGTCATTACCTATAAGATCGCTGCTGCCTATAAAATACAGGAAGGCGGGCTGATATTTCTCTGCCGGACGCATTGTGTCTCGCAATATGTTCTGATCCTCCATCCGTTTCATCTCCTCTTAATCTCCGTACCTCGACACTGTTTTATAAAATCCGCTTAACCTTCGGTTGTAAAAATAATATCTGTTTCAATTATAGTCAGCGGAAGGGTATGTTGGTTATTCGATTTGTTCAAATCGTTAAACAAAAATCCGCGCCCTGCCCCCGGAATGAACAGGGCGCGGCGAAACTGTCTGTCAAGATGTCTTATAGTACTGGGCCTGGGCGTTCCACAGCTTGCCGTACAGTCCGTCCTCCTCCTTCATAAGCGACTCATGACTCCCTTTCTGTATGATCCTGCCGTTTTCAAACACATAGATTGTGTCGCAGAATCGGCAGCTGGACATACGATGAGAGATATAGATCGAAGTCTTGTCCTGCACCATCTCGTCAAATCGGCTGTATATCTCATATTCCGCTACAGGGTCCAGCGCCGAGGTAGGCTCATCCAGAATAACCCAGGGGGCATCCTTGTACAGGGCCCTGGCAATGGCCAGTTTCTGGGCCTCACCGCCGGATATCTCCACTCCTTTTTTCTCCATCTGATATAGATTGGTCCGTATTCCCTCCGGCATATCCCGCAACTTGATGGAAAATCCCGCTTTCTCGATACAATCTCCCACTTTTTCACCATCGTATTCCCAGGATGCAGCCACATTCTCCGCTATGGAGAACGCAAACAGCTCAAAATCCTGAAATACCACGGAAAACAACTTGACATATTCCCGAAAGTCATAGTACTGGATATTTACCCCGTTCAACAGGATCTCGCCCTCCGTAGGCTCATATAATCTACAGAGGAGCTTGATAAAAGTGGACTTGCCGGAACCGTTCGGTCCCACTACCGCCATCTTGGCACCCATGGTAAACTTCTCGCTGATATGGGACAGCACCATCTTGTCACTTTCAGGATAGCAGAAGGATACATCCCTAAATTCGATCTCATACCTGTTATCATTCCGTTTTTCAATGGGCAGCGTCCCCACATACCGCTTGTTGGGAATCTCCAAATAATTGTAAAAATAAACCAGATATTTGCTTTTTACAACCAGCTGAATAAACATGTTAAAGATGCAGCCCACGCTTTGAGACAGTTTCTGGTATGCAGAGATATAGCGCAATGTGCTGCCGATACTGATCTGTCCGTAGATGGCCCTAAGCCCTACATACAGATAGCTGTAAAACTGTAGCAGCAAGGCGGAAACAGAATTGATCCACTTAACTTTTTGAATCCGCCGGATCATTTTCTGATGCAGGTTTTCCATAACCACAATATTTTTTTTGATAGCTCCAAGAATCATATCCGCCATTTTGTAAATCCGGATATTTTTGCCGTGGGAATAGTCGAAGGCAAAATTTCTAAAGTATTCCATATGCCGATTATTTCTGACATTCTCCTCAAAAATATCCTGCTGTATCTTAGCGGAACGCCGATTGGCAAAAGAGTTCAGCCACAGGGAAAGCGCCATGGCCGCTAGCAGGAATACCCCGCTGTACCACTTGCCAAGCAGCCCTGCCAATCCGCTCTGCCCGGTGCCGGTTCCCGGAATCAGCAGAGGAAAAAGCAGTACTCCTGAATATATTATGATACAGATGTTTTCGATCACCGTGGCCAACAGTTCGCAAAAATCTCCCAGATCTCCGTTGGTGTACGTCCCGTCCCATGCCCGCTGACGCATATCCAGCGTATCGCTGCCCGACAACAGATCATAGTCCATCTCACAGGATTTTTCACACATCATCTGCTCAACTTTTAGAGAGATCACACTCTTCTTAACCACCAAGGGCATCTCCAGTCCCCAGCGCAGTAACACGAGCAGCGCGGAAAGTCCGGCCATCCATATCACTACGGTCATGATCTCCTTCAGAGGGGCGCGTTGCACCAACATATCCAGGATTACGCTGTCAAAATAGATCATCATAAAAGGCTGCCCTGAGGCCAGTATCCTGGTGACCGTGATCAGGGCCAGAAATCCCGGCTGAAATGTCTCGACCATGCGCAGCACTTTTCCCAGTGTTCCTTTACTCTTCATTTGCTGCCTCCCCCTGTTTCTGATAATATTTGCTCTGTATATCAAACACTTCCTTATATCTGCCTCCCTTTTTCATTAACTCCTCATGGGTGCCTGTTTCCGCCACGCGTCCGTTTTCCAGAAAGATGATCCTGTCGCAAAACCTGGTGCTGGCCAGCCTGTGGGAGATAAACAGCGACGTCTTCCCTTCCGTCAGCATATGATAGTCCTCATATACTTTGCTCTCCGCTATAGGGTCAAGAGCCACCGTAGGTTCGTCAAGGATCATAAGCTGGCCGTCCCTGTATAATGCCCTGGCCAGCAGAAGTTTCTGCATCTCGCCGCCGGATAGCCAGACCCCCTGGTCATCCAGCTGTTGGGACAGGTATGTGTCCTCCTTTCGGGGCAGGCTGCTCACCTTCTCCCACAGCCCCGCCCTTCGCAGGCTCTCTCTCACCCGCTGGCGATCCATATCCTCCTCACTACAGCCGGATACATTCATGGCAATGGAAAAAGCCAGCGAGACCGTCTCCTGAAACAGCGCGCTCACCTCCTCCTGCCAGGCGTCAATATCCATCTCGATAATATTCTTGCCGTTTACCAGAATCTCCCCCTCCGTGGCCGGATAAAATCCGCACAACAGCTTGACTAAGGTGGTCTTGCCCGCGCCGTTATTTCCCACCAGAGCCACGCTCTCTCCTGACTTTATTACAAAACTTATATGGGAGAGCACCTGCTCGCCTCCCTCCTCATAGCAAAAGGAGACATCCCGGAAAGCAATCTCTGGTGCCCCTTCCATGCTCCGAGGCTGCACACTCCCCCCGTCATGCCGGAAAACGTCCGGCGTACTCATAAATTTACGGTAGTCATTAAACCGATATGTGGCGCTCTTCAAGCCTCCGTAGGACAGCGCCATAGGATGTATCCATACATCCAGGCCAAAGATCACGCCCAGATAGAGAGTAAAACCTGCCACGTCCATCTCCCCGGTCAGAACTTTGCCGGCCAGAATACTGTACGCCAACAGATTTTTGGCAAAAAAGCAGATATTGTCTACCACTGTGGGATAATACCAGCGTATCTGAGTACGTTTCTGAAAATCCGTTTCCTGCCGGATCAATTCCTCAAAACGCTCATGAAACCATCCTTTCAGCTGATAGATGCGAATATCCTTGCCGGCGCCCACACTCATACCGTTGCCGCGCAGATAACGCAGCTTTCGTCCTACCTCTACAGACTCCTCCCAGTGGTCGTTAGTGTATTTGATGGCATGGTTGCGCATGAAAATATCCGTGACCATTAGCACCACCGTAATCAGCAGGATCTTTACATCCAGCAGCAGAATCGCAGTTCCATAGATCAACAGTCCCAGCGCCCTGATGGCTAATTCCACCGACTCGCTCATGACCCGGGATACACTGTCCCCTCCATAGCTCACTACTCTGCCCGCCTTGGCAACCGCCTTTTGTTTCTCCAAAGGTTCTACATTGGCGTAGTCCGTTTTTAAACACTTATTGATAAAACTCACAAAGAAGAGATCGGACATGGTGAAAATCCGGGCTTTGTCCAGATACATGCTAACCAGATTGCGAATAGCCTCCACTCCCCAATACGCGCACAGCGCCAGAGTGATAGTGAGCAGAAAATACCCTGTTTCTCCCTGAGTGATTGCTTTTATAGCCAGTGACGGTATCAGCGTAGTCATAAAAGGTGCCCCAATACAGCAGGCCATATACAGCGGTATCTGCCATCTGCTGTGGGGGAAACGTCTGCCCATGGCTCTAAGTACCTCCATGGAATTGCGAAACATCGTTGCCTTTTCCTTTTTTGTCATTGTGTGACCTCCATACATAACCTCGCCTTCCTGTGATGGTTCTGCTATTTATCATTTTACAGAGTATTTCACTTAAAATAAAAAAAAGTGCACGAAATGCATAAAATCGTGCACCAAATCTCTCCGGCAAAAAGTCTTATAGGGGAAGCATGATCTCCGTGGCGAAGATGCCCGGCTCATTTTCCCGATTGAGAAATCCGTTATAACCCTCAACGATCCTGTCCACTCGGCCCAGACCCAGCCCATGTTCACCCTGTTTCGTGGTGGCAAGTTCCGCCAGGCTCCTGCGCCTGGTAGCGGAAGTGGCGTTGGATACGGAAATATACAATTGATTTCTGAATATACCGATGTATATCCGTATAAACTTCTTCCCCGCCTCCACGCTCTCGCAGGCTTCCACCGCGTTGTCCAGAAGATTGCCTATGATGGCGCACAGGTGAACGTCGCTGACCTGTAGCTTACCGGGAACTTTCGCCGTATAATTCACGTCTATATCCCGTTTGGCCGCTATGGAAACCTTGCTGCTCAAGATGGCGTCCAGCGCTACGTTCCCGGTCTGAATGGCAATGTCAATACTGTCCAGATCCTCTTCCAGATGTTCCAGGTATGCCAGCGTCTCCTCCACCTGGTTCATGGCCAGATAGGCCTTGATAGCCTGCATATGGTTGTGATAGTCATGCCGCCATCCCCTCATGGTCTGATAAATGTTTTGAACCTCTTCCCTCTGCTTTTTCAGAATATTGTCCTGGAATTCACCCAGACGTTTATCCTCCCTGCGTTTGACAATGACTGCCGTAGCACAGACAGCCGCTACAAGAATCAACATGAAAACCGCAAACAAAATAAATCCGCGCATGATCCTCCCCCTGCGTCCCTCAAGTCTGTTTTCCCTTATAATACGTGATAAACGCTTTATTCAGATCCTTATAGCGCTCTCTTGCCACCGGCAGAGCCGCGCCGAGATCCAGTATACACTCCGAGCGTGTGATCTTCTCCACATGCTCCAGATTCACCAGCAGCCCTCTCTTGAGCAGAAAAAAATCTTCGTTTCCAAGCTGCTCCGCCACGGAAGAAAACGCGGCTTTCCACTCCAACTCCTCCCGCACTGTGCGCATACAGATATAATGCCCTTTAGCCTCAAGATATATGATATCGGACAGCCCGATCCTGCACACGCTGGTACCCTGCTCGATCAAAAAGAAATCCCTGCGCCCCGTCATCGTCTTCTCATACAGAGCATCCAACAGACTTAGGAATTCCTTTTCCTTTATCGGTTTCATCAGATATCTGACAGCGCCCACCTCATAGCCTTCCAATGCATAATCCGGCACGCCTGTCAGAAAAAGGATCTGCGCTCCCACACCGTTATCACGCAATTTTGTCGCCAGTTCTATACCGTTTAGCTCCCCCATCTGTATGTCCAGGATCAGCAGATCGTATTCCAACTCATCCTCCATGGCAAACAGATACTGTTCCGCGTTGGCGTAGACATCCACCGCTGCCTTATGGCCCTTAACTTTCGCCCAGCCGCTTACCAATTCCTTTTCATAGGACCGCATGGCGGCATCATCTTCACAAATCGCAACGCGGAACATTTTCTGCCTCCTCTCACTTTTGGTTCGGTTGTTCGATCCCATAACATCCTTTATACCGGGACTCCCATGTTTTCTATCCTCAATTCCCGGTCTCAACGCTCATTTACCACCTGAAAGATATAAAACTTCAGATAATAGCTCTGATCCGCAGCCCACAATATGGGATGATCCGCTCCCTGGGTTCTGAATTCCACCTGGCGCAGCCGCTTGCGCGCGCCGGCGGCTGCCTCCCGTATGGTCTTTGCAAAAAGCTCCGGCTCCATAAAATGCGAGCAGGAACAGGTGGCCAGATACCCTCCGTCACGCACCAGTTTCAGCCCCCGCAGATTGATCTCCCTATAGCCCTTCACCGCGTTTTTCACGGAGCTGCGTGACTTGGTAAAAGCAGGCGGGTCCAGGATCACCACATCGTAGCTCTCGCCCCGGGACTCCAGCCGGGGCAGCAGTTCAAACACATCCGCACACTGAAACCGCACTCTGTCCTGCAGTCCGTTTAGCGCTGCGTTCTCTATGGCCTGGTCCACCGCCAGCTGGGACGCGTCCACGCCCAGCACGCTTTCGGCTCCGGCGATTCCCGCATTCAGCGCGAAAGAACCTGTATGGGTAAAGCAGTCCAACACTTTTTTACCCTTACAGATACCGTGGATCGCGGCCCGGTTGTTCTTCTGGTCCAGGAAAAATCCGGTCTTCTGCCCATCCTGTACATCCACCAGATAGCGCACTCCATTCTCCAATATTTCCACCTTGGTATCAAAGGATTCCCCGATAAATCCCTTGCTGCGCTCCATCCCCTCCTGCAGACGTACCTTGGCATCGCTGCGCTCATAGACACCCCTGACCATGATGCCGTCCCGGGTGAGGATGTCCTTTAGCGCCTCAACAATGGTAGTTTTCCATCTGTCGATCCCCAGCGCCAGTGACTCTACCACCAGCACATCGGAAAACTTGTCCACCACGATACCGGGCAGGAAATCCGCCTCCCCGAATATCACGCGACAGCTGGAGGTGTCTATGGTCTCCTTGCGGTAATTCCAGGCATCCTCAACGCGCCGGCGAATAAATGTCTCATCAATGACCGTTCCTTTTTTCCGGGACAACATTCTCACGGTGATCTTTGACCTGGTGTTTATAAATCCGCAGCCCATACCGTAGCCGTCAAAATCGCAGACCTCCACCACGTCCCCGTTCTCAAAATCTCCTTTTACCGAATCTATCTCATTGTCATATATCCACATGCCTCCGGCTTTCAGCGAACGCCCTCCGCCCTTTTTCAAAATTACGACTGCCCGTTCCATAATCAGCCTCCCGTCCTCATCTCTCTCCCTGCAAAATGCTTATAAAATTATCTGCGGCTTTGGTGCATTTTGCTTTGATTCATTGCTTTGACTCATTTTAAGAAAAAATCTTGACAATCTATTTTACATAGTGTATTATTTTAATGTTCCGCATAGGACGGCGTGTGGCTCAGCTTGGTAGAGCGCTACGTTCGGGACGTAGAAGTCGCAGGTTCAAATCCTGTCACGCCGATTTACAAAAAGCCTTATTTTTAGGGCTTTTTTTGTTTTCATGACAAATTTTATGTCAAAAATGTATTGCGAATTATTTTTTAGTATAACACCACCGTTGCGCCGACGCAACTACTCCTTTTTCAAAATCCCCGCCGCCGGCAGATCGCACATCCGGATGTTATGCGTTGCTGGCCATGATCTTTGCAGTGTTCCGGCTGTAGTGGCCTCCGCGCCAAAATGGGCGCAGAAAAGACCCGGCGGTGCAACGCCGGGCCTTTTGCCGTCCTGCAGCGGACTATTCATCTCTCTTCTAACTTATAACCGCAGTCTGGCAACTGCCTTCTCACCGATCAGACATTCTCCATGTTCCTCCAGATATACCAGCTTATCCTCCGTGGCCGCAAACAGCTCTCCAAATTCCAGCGCTTGAATGCTGGCCCTGCTGTATCGCTCATAGGACGCGCCGCCCCGCTCCAGATACAGATAATATGTACCGCCGTCCCGGTAAAGTCTGCTGATCACCCGCAGATTCTTAGGCAGCACTTTGGCATATTCACACAGGCTGCGCATATCGGCAAAGCGAAAGATCGCGAAACTGGGTTTCTGCGTTTCTTTCTGCTCTTTTTGAGAGACATCCTCGCTGCCGGAACTCCCCTGCTCTCCGGACTGCCCCACCGCCATCAACATGGCCTGTGTAAGCAATCCCGCGACAGCCGAACCGTCCATGCCCAGCTTTTCTTTTAATATCCTGCGCATCTCCTTCAGATAGTTTATCAGATTGGCGCTGTTTTTCAGATCCTCGGGAGTCCGCTCTGTAAAAGTCAGTATCATCCCCTGGTCAGGCAACAGCATGATCTGTAGGTCAAAAGCGAAGTGGGGAGGCTTGTAATCCACCTCTTCCACAGCCTGCGCCATGATCACCTCAACCACCTCTCTGGCCTTGTCACTGCGCGTCACAAAATCTTTATAGGAAATGTCATACTCCTCCAGCTCTTCATTGGAAAGGAAACATTTCACGGTTTTTTCGTCTACTCTCTCAATCTTCATACGCTATGCCATACCTTTCTGAGATTTATTTTAACAGATGCATGACACAAAGTCAAATTCTTCGTTTTTTCCGCCCCCGCAGACACGCTTCACCGATGCCCATGAGCAGGAATACGGCAGAGGTGCTCATAACCTGCTGGAAACTGAAGATGTTGTTCAGGGTATAGGCAAGTATTCCCATGCCGGCGGCACCTGTCAGCGCATCCTCCCTGCCCGCCTTCAGATAGCGGACGATAGCTGTCACCATCAGGCCTATGTATCCTGCCGCCCCCAACAGTCCTTCATTGATCAGCACCGTCAGCCATTCGTTGTGGGCGTTTGTAAGTGACAGGCCGCCGAAATAATCCTGTACCATCTGTTTCAGCGCCGGATCGACGCCGCGGTGGATATACAGCGCCATGGCATCCGGCCCCACTCCCATCAGTTTTCCTCCCAGATCCTGATTCAGAAAACAGGTCAGGCCTGCCGTCCAGGTTATGCCGCGGTTGCTGCCCCAGGCGGCGTCAAAGGTAAACGCCCCCAGCCGGGACAACGGACCGATGCTGCCCGGACGTGCGGTGTTGACCGCCAGTAAGACAACGAAAACCAAAACAGCCACGCCTGCCACACCCCAGGCCGCCGTACCCAGCATAACCCATAACCGTTCACTAAAACTCCCTTTCTGTCTGCTGCGGCATACCCAAAAGCGGCACAGCAGAGATAATCCCAGCAGCCCAAAGGGCAGCGGCGACATAGTCAGCAGCTCGGTGGTGCCCTCTATATAATTCATGGCGTCAGGCCATATCTTCCTCACCAGCCAGGTAAAGACGCACACGCCGGACAACAAAATACACCCTTCAAAAAACCGCTGCAACCTCCCTGCGTCTCTCATGGACAACAGATAGAACACACCCAGCAGCAGTACCAGCGCCACGATCCCGCTGCTGCTGCCCTGTGTTACCAGCGAGGCCATACCCATGCCCAGAACCGCGATTCCTGCGATACGCATCCACTTTTTCTTTGGGTGCCCCAGACCATTCCATATATAATACGCTGCACATGACATTACTGTCACCACATAGCCGCAATACCAGTTGATATTGCCGATGGTAGAGATAAATTGCGGTCCGGCGGTCTTAATATCCAAGGGGTAAACACCAAAACGGTTCAGATATCCCAATACGGTGATCAGCGCCATAACGGGAAACCACAATGCCACCATCCAGTCCTTTCTCTGCCACAGACGTGAGACTGCAAAATAAATCCCCAGAAACAGCAACTGTGTCAGCAAACCCAGATACCAGCTGTATGCACCGTAAAAAGTATCTCCCCACTCCGTTTCCTGCTTGAAAGGGGTATGTAGGTAGGAGCAGACCGTCGCCCCCAGATAGAGAAGAGCAAACAGGTCTGTGACGGAAACGGAGAGTATGCGCCTCTCGCCCTTGCCCGATTTGAGCCGTTTTACCGCCAGACAGAGCAGATAGAGTGCCGTCAGCGGAAGGATCAGTTTATATGCCGTCAGACTTACGGAGCGAAAAAACAGGCTCTTGTCCGTCCCAATGCTGCGATAGCCGGATTCCGTGTAATGCAGCGGCATTAGCACGATCAGCGCCGTCATATACAGACTCACCAGAATATCCAGCAAATCCCGGACGGCGTTGCAGACCTGCTCCGCTCTCGTCTTTTTCTCCCTGTTCATAATATCCTCCGTAACCTATGGTTTCACCGTCCTCTCACGATGACAACTATATTATAAGATTGTTGATCCGGGAAGTCAACCGCTCTCCTCCGTCTCTTGAAAGCGTTTCTGCAGGCTCTGCCATCCCTGGTAAATGATCACAAAGCCCAGCGGCCCCTTGATGATCCCCCAGACGCCAAAAAGGCGGATTCCCGCATAGACCGCGGCAAGCACGGCGATGGGGGAGACACCCATACGTTTGCCGATCAGACGAGGTTCCAGCATCTCCCGCAGAAACACACAGCCTCCGTATAGAACCAGGCATACCACGGCGCTCCCGTAATTTCCCTGAAATAACTGGATAAACGCAAGAGGCATAAGTACGATCCCCGTGCCGATAAACGGCAGCGCGTCCAAAAGCCCCGCCAGCATCCCCCACAATACTCCGTGCCGTATGCCGGATATACTCAGCACCAGCCCCGCCGCCACAGAGATGACTGACATGATGACCACCTGGGCCTTGACAAAAGTGGCGATATAGCGGATGATGCCGCAGATCACCTCCAGCAGTACATGGAACTCCTCCCTGTCCAGCAGATTATTCATGATCCGGTCATAGTCTTTGGCCAGCAGCACCGCCGCTATGATAAACGTCACAAGGAAACCGCCCAGCAGCGCTACTTTTTTCAGATATTGCAGTGAGCCGGACAGCATACCCGCCGCTCCCTCCTCCTGCAGGTAGTCCATCCATTCATCCAACCGGGCAAGCAACGTGGATTCCAGATAATCTCCGTCGATCCCCAGAGTCTGTCCGATGGAGGCGCTGCCTTTCTGTATCAGCTCCTCCAATTCCAGCTCCAGCGTCTCCAGTTGGCTGACCCACTCCGGCAGACTGCCCACGATCCACGAAAAGAGAACCCATATCAGAATGGCCAGCACACCGCCCCCCAGCAACAGCAGCAGGACAGCCCCCACCTGCCTGTGAATATGGAGCCGGGACTGAAGCTTTTTCAGCAGCGGGCCAAAGATCGTGACAAAGAGCATGGCTGACAGAATGGGAGAGAAAAGCGGAGTCAGGTATTGCAGAAAAAAATACACTACTGCCACAGTCAACAATAGTGTAATGGTTTTGCTCCTCTTAATCTTCTCCAGCATATCTACCTCCGTTATAACGGCAGCCTGTAATACGCTGCGCGTCCACGGAAATAGTATGTGGGAAAGATCAGCAATTTATCCAGTTGGGACTGATCTCATATGAAATTTTCCGGCCTGTCACCGGGTGCTCCAGCAAAATCTCACAGGCACACAGCGCAACCTGACGGATGCCCAGGCTCCTGCTCTCCTGCAAACTTTCAGCCGTACCGTATTTCTGGTCTCCCAGAATAGGCATTCCTCCATGAGCCAGCTGGCAGCGTATCTGGTGAAAACGTCCCGTGTCAATGCGGATATCCAGACAGGTATGATTTCCCGCTTCGGACTCTCTCCCCGTCTCTCTGACCCGGTAGCGCATTACCGCTCTCTTTGCTCCCGGCGTATTCTCCGGGACTACCCTGGAATGGCTGCCCTCCTTGAACAGATAATCCGTCAGCTCTCCCTCCTCATCGGCGGGATGTCCCCAGACCAACGCGCAATATCGTTTCCGCAAGGTTCCCTCCGCCAGCTGGCGGCTCAGCGCTGCCGCCGCTCTGGGATTTCCGGCAAAGACCAGCAATCCCTCCACCGGCTGGTCAAGCCGGTGTACGATCCCCACATAGCCCCCTGCCAGACGGTTCTTAAGTTCACTGACAACATCCGGCTGGCTCACACAGGACGACTGGGTCGCCAGTCCGGCCGGCTTATGACAGATCAAAATATCCCGGTCCTCATAGACGATCTTCGTTCTCATATTTCTCCCGCTTTAATCCACTCTCTCATCACCCCAGAAAAACAGCGCCACGGTGCCGGGGCCGGTATGACTGCCAATGGTAGTACCGATATCGTTTATCTCCACTTTGCCCTGTAGCTTGGGGAAGGCGCTCTCCACCATTTCCGCCACCGCTATCGCATCCTCCATGCAGGCGGATTGGGAGATATAGCATTTGCCGCTGTAATCCGCGCCGTCCTGCGCATGTTCCTTCATCTTCTCCACCGTGGCCTGAATGACCTTGCGCTTGGTGCGGACTTTCGCCCGGTTGATCAGGCGTCCCATATAATCCACATTCAGCAGCGGGCAGATGCTCAACACGCTGCCTACGATTCCCGCCGCCTTGGACACCCGGCCGCCTCTGATCAGATAGGTCAGATCGCTGGTAAAAAACCAGTGCTGCAACTTTAACTTATTATCCTCGGCCCAATGGTACAACTGCCGGACATCCATGCCGCCGTCCCGCAGATCTGCCAGTTTATCCATCAGCAGACCATAGCCCGAGGAGGCCGCGAGAGAATCCACCACATAGATCCTGCGGTCGGGATATTTTTCCTGAAGCGTGTCTTTGGCGATCAAGGCGGAATTCACCGTGCCGGAGATGCCGCTGGACAATGTCAGGTGCAGAATATCCTTACCCTCTTTCAAAAAGCCCTCGAAGTACTGCTCATATTCCTCCACATTGATCTGGGAGGTCTTGGTGTCCGCTCCCTGGGCCATGGACTCATAAAATTCCGCCAGGGAAATCGACTTGCCCAGATCATCCATATACTGTTTTCCCGCCAGTTCAAAGTGAAAGCAGATATAATGAATATCCCTCTTCTCCAAATGCTCCTGCCGCAGATCCGCCGTGGAACTGCAGCTCAAGATATACTCTCCCATCTCCCGTGTCCTCCTGCATTATACTTTGAAACGATATCCCACGCCCCATATGGTCTCGATATACTGAGGCTTTGCCGTATCGGCTTCAACTTTCTCACGTATCTTTTTGATATGCACCGTAACCGTGGCGATATCTCCTATGGAATCCATGTCCCAAATCTCCCGGAACAGTTCTTCCTTGGTGAAAACATGATTGGGATTCTCCGCCAGAAAAGTCAACAACTCAAATTCCTTGGTGGTAAACGTCTTCTCCACACCGTCCACATATACCCGCCGGGCGGTTTTATCAATGCGGATTCCCCTGATCTCCACGATATCGTTCTGCGCTCTCTGACTGGTTCCCACCAACCGCTCATACCGTGCCATATGGGCCTTGACCCGGGCCACCAGCTCGCTGGGGCTGAAAGGTTTGGTCATGTAGTCATCCGCGCCCAGACCCAGACCCCTGATCTTATCGATATCATCCTTCTTGGCCGAAACCATCAATATAGGAACATTCTTTTTCTCCCTTACCCGCTTACATACCTCAAAACCGTCCATCTCCGGCAGCATCAGATCCAGGATGATCAGGTCATACTCTCCTGTCAGCGCCGCCTGCAAGCCCGAATCACCCCGGTTGCAGATATCTACCTCAAAATCGCTGAGTTCCAGATAGTCTTTTTCCAGATCTGCTATGACTTCCTCGTCCTCAATAATCAAAATTTTACTCATTTTTTATCCTGCCTTTCCCATGATAATCTACTCATTCTGCAATTCCCTGTATTTACGTATCACAAAGTGCATACAGGTGCCTTCGCCCTCCCGGCTGGTGGCCCATATATACCCGCCGTGGTCCTCTATGATCTTTTTCACGATGGAGAGGCCGATACCGCTGCCGCCCTGGGCGGAATTGCGGGAGGCGTCCGTGCGGTAAAACCGCTCAAATATCTTGCCCAGATCCTTCTGGGCGATTCCCTTGCCGTTGTCCTCTATCTCCACCTGGACGGAATCCTGCTCGTCAAGTATCCTGATATCAATGACCCCGTGCTGTTTATCCATATATTTGACGCTGTTGCTGATAATATTGTTGATAACCTTCTTCATCTGCTCCGGGTCGGCTATGACCTGCGTATCCTGATCCACCAGATTGGTATAATTGAGCTGGATATTCTTGGATTCCAGATCCAGTCCCACCTCCTCCACGCAGTCTCCGAAGTAGTCCGACACGTTGATCCGGTGGAAATTGTAGGGAATCCGGTGGTTGTCTATCCCGGAGTACATGGTCAGCTCATTGATCAGTCTGTCCATATCATTAGCCTTATTATAAATGGTCTTAATATATTTGTCCATCTTTTCCGGCGTGTCGGCCACCCCGTCCATGATGCCCTCCACATATCCTTTTATGGCAGTGATAGGAGTTTTGAGGTCATGGGATATATTGCTGACCAGCTCTTTATTTTTTTTCTCCTGCTCCGTGCTTTCCTCCGTATTCTCCTTCAGACGCAGTCTCATGTCTTCGTAATTGCGGTACAGATCGCCGATCTCGCCGCCGGATCTGGTCTGCAGGATATACTCAAAGTTGCCCTCCTTGATCTTGGTCATGGCAACGTTCAATTCATTGATGGGACAGAATACCTCCTTGTGTATCCATTGGGTCAGCATCAAGCTGGTAAAGATCAGGATCAGCACTATGGCGATCAGCATATCGATGAGCAGCCGTCTGGAAATCAGGGAATTGATCCGCATGACCACGAACAGACTTCCCTCCGCGCCGTCCCGGAAACGGAAATCGATCTGTTTCACATATTTGTCCATCTCACTGAAATAGTATCCTGTTCCCTCCTCCAGATCCCCCTCGCCGAATCTGGGCAGCAGCGGAAAAATCTGCCTCGCGGCCTCCTCATTGCCGGCATAGTATATCTCCTGGTTTTTCCGCACCAGCAGATAGGCGGACCTGGAATGGAGCAGCCCTCCCATCTTATCCAGATATTCTTTGTTCTCCAGCATGGATACATCCTGCTCCGCCTGCCGCGCCAGCTGACCGTACACATTGTCCGCCCGCCCGGTAAAATTGCCCACAGATTCAGATATCATGGCAAAGTCCAAATTCTGGACGGAGACTCCCGGCTGGGCGTTTATCAGATATACGCCGATCACGCAGAACGCCAGCGTTGTGAGCAGCAAAGGCAGAAAAACGATGGTGGCAAAAGTCACTTTGAGCCTCGTCTTAAATTTCATGGTTATACCCCTTTGCGCGCTTTTGCACGCATATCAATCAATATTTGAAGGTTTACTTTCAAACTTTCCTCCTATATAATAAAAATAGTATATCACATATCCACTCGCAACGCTCATTAAAAAAATCTAAAGTTTCCGCTTGACTTTTTCCGGAAATCGGATATACTAAAATAGTAACCATTACTAATATTGATTTGGAAAGGAACTGCTATGGCTCTGAAGTATAGCAGGCAGCGGGAAATGATCAAAGAGTTCCTTCAGAAACGGAAAGATCATCCCACGGCAGATACAGTATATGAGAATGTACGGATGCAAAGCCCCAATATCAGTCTCGGAACGGTATACCGCAATCTGTCCCTGCTGGCGGATCTTGGAGAGATCAAGCGGCTGCGGCTGGGCGACGGGACCGATCACTTTGACGCGGATGTCTCCCCTCACTATCATTTTATCTGTAATGGATGCGGCTGTGTCCGGGATTTGCAGATGGATGGCATTGAGAGTATTCTTGAAGACGCCCGGCTGCATTTTGAGGGCCGGATAACGGGTCATATGACCTATTTTTACGGGTATTGCAGCAAATGCTGCGACTGGTGCTGTCAGGGCGGTGAGAACTGACGGGGGCCCTGTTGTTGCAACACATACGGTATCAAAAATATAACATATAAAGGAGAGAAAAAGTATGAAGTATGTATGTCAGGTATGCGGTTATGTTCACGAGGGAGACAATCCCCCTGAGAAATGTCCTCAGTGCGGCGTAGACTCCTCCAAGTTCACGGCCCAGAGCGAGGAGAGATCCTGGGCAGCCGAGCACGTGGTAGGCGTGGCACAGGGCGTCAGAGAGGATATCATCGAGGATCTGCGGGCTAACTTCAACGGCGAGTGTTCCGAAGTAGGTATGTATCTTGCCATGGCCAGAGTGGCCTTCCGCGAGGGTTATCCCGAGATCGGCATGTACTGGGAGAAAGCTGCTTACGAGGAGGCTGAGCATGCCGCCAAGTTTGCGGAGCTGTTGGGTGAAGTAGTAACCGATTCCACCAAGAAGAATCTGGAGATGAGAGTTGCCGCGGAGAACGGCGCTACCGCAGGCAAGACCGACCTGGCCAAGAGAGCCAAGGAGCTGGGTCTGGACGCTATCCACGACACCGTACATGAGATGGCCAGGGATGAGGCAAGACACGGAAAAGCGTTTGAAGGTCTGTTAAAGAGATACTTCGGTTAATCGGAAACACTGAAAAATCAACGTTTTTGAGGATTTTGGGGTATGCAGGAGCAATCCGGCATACCCTTTTTTGTGCAAGCGCTTGTGTCTGAGGAGAGTGTTTTTCTTTTTGTCTCATCCCCTCTTCAATCTGCACCGCATTGATGTTTCCCCTTTCATCTATATCAGCATTTTTATAATCTAATGTAATCATTCATTTTTCGATAACCTATGCACGTACCTCAAAAAATCGCAAGCTGCTTTTCCCTCATTTTCATTATATTCCCATCCTAATTTGTTCCCGACAAACTGTGCCACATCTCCAAACAGCTCACACATACTAAAAACAGACTTCCATGCATTGTCAACATTACCGTCAAAATAGGTTGATAAAAGCATTTTCCATTCTTTCTCTGAAAGCCACTTATATAGGTATTTTGATGCTTTTCCAGTGCTTACCGACCATTCTGTTAGAATACCAGCTTTCCAATTTAACATATTGATAAGTTGTGTCCGCACATGATAATTTGTCATATCCTGCACATAAGGAATTTCCTCCCGCCATAATCCCTTTGCTATATTATTGGTACACCACCAAAAGTTATTGCAAACTGCCAGATATTGTTCTTTTGTAGGTTTTTTAACCCAATACTGGCAATCTGTAGCCGCCGCAATTTCGGGTAAAATGTTTTCCTTATCCAACAAAATCATGCAAAGCTTATCCTCTTGGATATGATTCAGTGCGTAATTTATAGACTGTACAGTTAAGTCGATTCTGGTTCCATCTGCAAATTGCATCAGCCATCCATACGAATTCTCCTTATCACTGGGATAATATGGATTTTCATCGGGATACTGCATATAAAGAATTTCACCGAAAATTCTGATCCATTCTTTGTCCTCTATAAAGCTTTTCGTATCTTCCACCACATAAACAATATCATAATCTTGAAAAATATCTTTGGGTGCATTTTCATTTGTTCTCGATCCGTTCATATAAACAGCTTTAACTCTAACATCATTTTTCGCAACCTCCAAAATAAGATTGTACATTTCGTTTTCCGATCTCATGTCTACACCTCCGTTACTGTTCCCATCGCAATTTTCAGCTTGTTACGGCAGATCTGAAATTCAATTTGGCGCATTGTATTCCCCTATGTCAGGCACCATATCATAACAGCCTGTTGAACCGTCAACAGATTCCTCTTGAACTCATATCCTACAAAATATTCCGATTCCATTACCTCTTCAGTGACTTCTTCGCCCCGGTAGAACGGCGGACAGGGGTTCAATACGGCATTTTCATTCGCCATCTTCATAACCTCCGTTGTCACCTGGCATTCCCGGAAATCATGCAGCGCCCCGGCGGGCAGTGAGTCCGTGCACAGAATGTCTTTTCCCCTGACAGCCGTCTTTATATCATGGTATACCTCCACACCGTCCATCTCATATCCCGCGCCGCAGCATTGGGACAGAGATAATCCCAACACCTGGGACGCCTCTTTCCAGGCCAGGCCGATATTTCCGGCCCTTCCGATAAACAGGTAATTATCTCTTGTAAAATCCTCTCTTATCTTTGACAGCGTGTACATATCCGCAAGAATCTCGCAGGGATGATTGATGTCCGTCATGGCGTTAACCACCGGAACCCGGGAATATCCGGCAAACTTTTCAATCAGCTCCATGTCTCTATGCCTCAGAATGGCAATGTCCGCCCAGTTATCCAGATATCCGCAGACATCCCTCAGCTCTTCCTTTTTTTCCAGCGCATCCCCGGGAAATAATATGGTTTGTCCCCCCAACAGATATATGCCTTTTTCAAAAGTTATCCTGGTTCGGATGCTGGAGGCGGGAAAAAACAGCACGGCAGTTTTCCCTCTCAGAAAATCTTTGTATTTTCCGGCTCCGATGTCATCCGCGATACGGAATATATCGTATATCTCCCCTGCCTGCAAATCCGTTAATCTGATCAAATCTTTCATTTGAGATCTCCCTTTGTTAAATCCTCCGATCATCCGGTGGATACATCGTAATCAATCATACCAGAAAAAAAATGTTAACGCCACCCCCGCAGCCAAAATCGGCACAATTGTAATCTATCATCGGGAACGGGTCAATCCGTTTCTACAGATCAGACGGCAATTCTTGTAAAAATCAAACGTCAATCCTTGTAAAAAGGGACTTCACTTCCAACACTATCTATGCTATACTACATGGGAAAGCGTTTTCTTCCACAAAGCGGAATGGTAGCATACATTTATTGTCGGAAGGAGAGGGCTTTTCTTATATTACAAAAAGATACAAAAAAGGAGAGGAAAGAAAGTGACCGGGAACAAAACGGACTCCCGCCGCCGGGAGATCAGACGAAACCTGAACGGCAGAATTTTGGGTAGTAATACCCTCAATATCTTGATTTTGGTGATCATATGTTGCGCCATCATGGCCAAATCCATGCAGTCGCTGGCTAACAGCATACTGCTGGACAGCCTGCAGCCCATGGTACGGCAGTCAGCCAAGACCGTGGAAGCCAACATACATATGCTGGCAGATCGAATGATGACCATCGCCGGAGATTCTCGCATGAGCGCGGTATCCCTTGGCAGCGGGGGAGGCGGAGGCCCGGCGACCCGCGCCAACCGCGAGGCACTCTTGACGGAAGCCGCGGAAATCTATGAATTTCATACCATTGCCCTGTACGATCTGGAGGGGCAATTGTATCAGGGGGACAGTAATGCACCGGAAAGCCTGGACAGCGGGTTTCTGGCGCTCCTCAAAGAGACGGATAATCTCACCACCTGTTCTTCCACGATATTTCAGCAGGAGCTGGGCATTACTATGGGAATGCCCGTAAAAGAGGAAGGTGAGACCATATTATATGTGGTGGGCGTCTATAAGTACGACACGTTAAACGATGTGATCAGCAGCATTAATCTGGGCCGGCACGGCACGGCCTACATGGTAAACCGGGAAGGCACCGTGACCGGTCATCCGGATCAGTCCCAGGTCCTGGCAGGCAGCACACTGGCCGCACTCAGCGGCGATAATGAAGAGGCCATCAGCCGTGTGACTACCGGCGAGACCGGGGCTTTGGAGTATATGGTCGACGGTCAGAACATGCTGGTTGCCTTCTCCCCCATCCGGGGAACCCAATGGTCTCTTGTGATCCAGGTTCCTAAGTCAGATTATGACAGCCTGATCAATGATGCAATGATATTTGCTATATTGTGTACCCTGGCTGTGCTGGTGATATCCATACTGCTGGTATTGCGTCTGGCAAGTTCCATCTCACGGCCCGTGAAAAGCGTATCAAAACGGATGGTATCCCTCTCTGACGGAGATCTGCACACGGAAGTGTCCCTGGTGCACACCGGAGATGAGTTGGAGGTGTTGACCCGGACCCTGGACGCTACCGTGGAAAGCGTCAACCGTTACATATCCGATATTCAACAGGTACTGACCCATGTGGCAGACGGCGATCTGTGCGTAAATCCCCAGGTGGAATACAAAGGGGACTTTGCCTTGATCCGGGCAAGCCTGGGCACCATTCTGCAGTCTATGAATGAGACTATCGCCGGTTTCAAGAACGCTGCCGCCCGGCTTGCACACATGTCGGTGGAACTGAAAGGTCAGTCCGGCCAGTTGTATCAGGCTTCCATAGAGCAGAACCGGTCCACCGAGGCGTTGGTCCATGAGGTATCCAATGTAAAAGAGCGGTTGTCCAATGTCACGGAGAGCAGCGACCAGACCCGGGCCAAGACCGAGGAGATCACACAGTGCGTCCGGGAGGCCAACGAGAGAATGTCTTCCCTCTCCGGCGCTATGGACGATATCAGTTCCAATGCCCAGCAGATTACCAAGATGGCCAAGGTTATTGAAGATATTGCCTTCCAGACCAGTATCCTGGCTCTCAACGCATCCATAGAAGCGGCCCGGGCCGGAAGCGCGGGAAAAGGATTTGCCGTAGTGGCCAGCGAAGTACAGCAACTGGCTTCCAAGAGTGCCGAGGCTGCGAAAAATGCCACTGAGATGATGGCCAGCACCAGAACTATCATACAGACCGGCGTAGAGCTGACAGCCGACACTGCCGGCTCCTTGCAGGCCATCTCCGCAGTTTCCGACCAGATCAGCGATATTTCCGACCGGCTGGTGACGGCAGTACACGGTCAGGAAAGCGCCCTTGCCATCATGGAGGAGCGCATCGGAGCAATCTCCGACATAGCCGACCAGAACCTGCAAAACGCAGGAGGCATGGAAAAGTCAAGCAGTCTACTGGAGAAGGAAGCAGCTGCCCTCAAGTCCCAGGTAGTAAGATTCGCTTTGAAGGAGGAACGTGGCAGATGAAACGGATATTGAGCTTATTGATGACAATTATACTTTTGGCTGTATCACTGACAGCCTGCGGGGAAGAAACCCAGGGCCTCCATGACGGCTATTATACGGCCCAGGCCGCCCAGTTTAGCCATGGCTGGAAAGAATACATAACGATCATGGTCAAAGGGGGCAGCATCGTCTCTGTGGAGTACAACGCAGAAAATCCCAGCGGCTTTATCAAAAGCTGGGATAACGCCTACATGCAGAACATGCTCCATGTTACAGGCACTTATCCCAATGAATACACACGCTATTATGCCGGTGAACTTCTGGAAGAGCAAAGCGGAGAGGCGATTGACGCTCTCACCGGAGCCACTTCCTCCTATGGCTCCTTTCAAAAGCTGGCGGCTGCGGTTCTGGAGCAGGCCCGGCGGGGAGACTCCAGCATAGTCATCGTGGAAACCGCCGAATAATCAGCAATATTGCAAGGGGCTGTGCCGCATCGTAGATTCCCGCGGGAAAACGACGCAGAACAGCCCCTTTTTTCAATTATTATTTATATCACACAAAGGAATAGGGATTTTCCTTGGCCGGAAGTATACTGGCTCTTTCCCCTACGATATCGTGTACAATGCGCAGCTCCACCTGCTGTCTGTGTTTCAGATGGGATATCAGATCTTCAAAGTCCTTATAACCGTGGGCTATTCCATAAGGCGAATTCACCAGATACTCCATCATCACCGGATACCACATCTGGTTTCCCTGACCGTCGGAGCGCTCTTTTTGTATGACCCGTATATTTTCCGCAATCTTATCACTGTACAGATACAGCAGCCGGAAGTTCTCCTTGGGTATGACGGCATAGAGCCTTTGGTAAAACTCCAGGATTTCCTCATCACTGAGCTGATGAAACAAGATCAGATCCTCCACGATATTCTGCATAAAGGCGCACTCAAACACATAGCCGCTGTCGTGGAATCTTCTGTATCTGGCCAAAATGATCTCCTCCATCTCCCGCAGCGTCTTCCTGCCGTTGTATATCTCATACTGTTCCAGATCTTTATGAAATCCCGGTATATCCGTGAGGATTTTTGTATAGGTCACAATATAATGATCTTCCTCCCGATATGTGCCCGCCTCTATCTCGCTGCGGATGGGAGCGTATCTCTCCAGTGCAGCTGTGTACTGATCCCTGTTCATCCACGCGCACCAGGCCAGCTCCACCGGGGAGTAATCACCTTCCCGGCACACCTTATACTCCGTCCTGTGTCCGGCTATCTCCTGTAATAAGGTAGACTTTCCCATCCCCTGCAATCCCTCGATAAATATATTTTGTCTCATATAAGTTTCACCTTCCTCATCGCTATTTTTTCTCTGAACCTGGCGTCATGCTCCACAAACAGCATGGTAGGTTCATATTCCAGGATCATTTTTTTCAATCTGCATTCTGGGGAACACATCCACATAGTTCAGCGGCTCATCCCACACATACAGCAGGCATCATGGGTTCCGAATAAAAAACGGAACCGTTTGCTGCCAAACAGTTCCATCATATTCTCCGGACCTCTAACACATATGGCGCCAAATACCAAAGCCCTGTCCCGCCGCATATCTCCCGGAACTTTTACAAAAATTACGCGCAAAAAGAGAGGTTATGAGAACATAATCCACTTTTGGCAACATGACTCAAACAGCACAGGACTCTCCCTGATACTGTTTCCGATCTTCATGCAATCAAAAGCAAACTAAATTCTCATCTTTTCACCTCTCTCCTTAAGATGGGATCATTTTAGCACGCCCTGTCCCCTTTGTCAAACCCTAATTTTGTTGCAATCTCTGCAAAATAGTCATCCCCAAAGCACATTTCGTCCAAATGTTCATCGTCCATACAGATATTTACAGCCTCAAGACACATCAGCATATGCTCGTCCCCCTCTCTGATCTCCTTTTCCCAGAGGAAACGACACTGCGCGTCCCCAATAAAAATGCAGGAGCACCTGCCATTCACAGTCAGCCCCTGCATATTCTCCATTATTGCGGCGGTTCTGGCAGATTTCTTGACACCACAAAATCCAGCACAATCTCCCTGTCTATATCCACGACATTTCCCTCTGTGGAAACCGCCGTTCCCTGATAGGTGATAACCGTCTTGCCATCTACAATCTCAACTTTAGAGGTAATATATTTCGGTTTTTCCAGATCATAATAAATCCATTCAGCAATCTCATTTGTCGCCAGCGCCCACTCCTTCATTTCCTCTTCAAACCGAACCGCATTGCCAAATCGGGATCTCGGCACTATGAGGTACATGGGAAGTGACAAATATTGATCCTCGCTTTCCTGATCGGAATACGTAACGATCACTTCCGGATGAAAATACAGATAAGTCTCGCCTATCCCCCATATTCCTCCTGCCAGCAGGATTACCGCCATTATAATTACAAATATTTTACGTGGTTTCATTCTTTTTACCATAGCCCTGTAGTCCATACTTCAACCTTAAGCGACTTTATTTTGCTCGATCTACTTACCGAAAACTGAAGATACTGTGTAATAGTAGGAGAAAATATCATGCCTACTCCTGTAGGGCCAGTACAGTCAACATCCGTAAAGTTCTGAGAATACCACTTGTCTTCAATGATATCATAATAGAAATATGTAAAATTCACTTTACTGCCGGTAAAAATGCTTTCCTTCTTAATATCAGAAGTTTTAAACCTTATCTCCGCATGTTGGCGGTTCACCTTCAAAACGCTGGTCGCAAATGTTGGTGTTTTGGAAAAATCCACATCAACCGAATACACTGGTGAATTTATGTTCTGTGTACTATCATTATCAGATATGTCATAGTATGATGTTGGTATGGCCCTGCCAAACGAACCGCCTAGAATTGCCTGATTCAATTCTTCAATTTTCTGAGTATCCATTACCTGTAAATGCCCCAGCGGGAGAGCCAAATACATTTTCTCCCCGTCTACCATAGTATAGGGATTGCCGGACTCGTCAAGTTGATAAATATAGCTTTTACCATCAGGGGCAAAATACTGATGCGGTTCGGTGCCTGCCTCCGTATGCAGTGCAGGCATCACCGTACCCACAATTACCGCCAGCGCCATCACAATAGATATCAGTGTCTGGCTCATTTTCTTTTTCATGGTTATTCCCCCCTCTGCACAATTGTGTGTTGACTCATGATCTGTTACATTACTTTATATTATTTTATATTATATCTTTATATACGTCAATATGGATACGATCGGCAATTACTGACTGTGTTTATCAATAAACTACAAATTACAACAATATTCGACAAATAATCCTTAATTATCTTTCAATGCAGTTCCTTCAACCTCTTATTGATCCTTTTTGCCACTTTCCGGTTAAACAGATGGAAACCTCCCTGCCCTCGGTGCACACCAGCGCCATATCTTCCGGTCGGATAAAATAAATCTTTCTCTCTTTTTCCAACATGCCAATGATTCCCCCAATGGCCTGTGTCATTTAATTTATCTGCAAAACCGCGGTTTCCTTTTCCGGCTGTGGGACAGGACGCAAAGAGCGCTTTGACGGCAGCATGTAGGGTTGCCGGAAGCTCTCTATACAAGAGAAAAGACCGGACATAGATCGCCGTCTCAGACCAGCCCCAAAGTCCGCAGGGCCACCACCGCCCCAAAGATCACCGCTGCGGAGAGCAAAGTCGTCCAGACCACCAGCTGCCCCGCCAGCTGCCCGTCGTTGCCCATCTCCTCGGCCATGATAGCGCTGGCCACGGCCGCAGGGGTGGCAAACAGGGCGATCAAGGCCGCATAGGTGCCGTTGTCAAATTGCAGAATACCCATTTTCTGGAGCAGAATGGCGCCTCCCAGACCTATCAGCGGAGCAAAGACCAGCCGCCCCATAACACCCAGCGTAATCTGCTTTTTCAGCCCTTTGATACTGCTCTTCTCAAACTGGCCGCCCAACACCAGCAGCGCTACAGGGGTAGATGCCTTTGCCAGATATCCTAAAACCGTGCCCGCAAAGGTAAACTTGCCCAAAAAGGAGGCCACACCGGAGGGCAGCTGACGCGCCAGCGGTTTCAGCAACACGCACACAATACCCGCCAGCACACCGATGATCAGCGGATTGCGCAATATTCCCCGCAGGGTTTTGGTCATGCTCGCTCTTCTGTCTCCCCCACCCTGTACATAAACGGAAAGCGCCACCACGGACAACACATTGAACACAGGGATCGTAAAGGCCGAAAGCAGCGCCGCGGACTTCACCCCCTTATCCCCGGCCATGAGCTGGGCCAGAGGAACCCCCACCAGTGCGAAATTGGAGCGGACCACACCCTGTAGCAACACTCCCTTTTGATACCGGTCCGGAGTAATACGGGCAAAAAAGAGTCCGATACAGAAAAGTACGACAATAGCTGCCAGCGCATACAGCACCGCATCCCACTTAAGCTGGGAAAAACTGTCCAGCTCCGCCAGATTGACAAACAGCAGAACCGGCAGCAATATGCGAAATACCGTCTTGTTGGCTACCCGTAGAAACTCTCCGGTAAAAAAACCCGTTCTCTTCAAAATATATCCCAATGCCACCAACAGGATAACCGGCAGCACAGAATTGACCGCAAATATCAGAATATCCGCCAGTGCCATGACAACTCCTCCGAAATGCGGTGCCGTCACATTAACGGGGCCACCGCCTTCATAATACAGCCCAGCAGCTTTCTGGCCTTGGGCTCCGCTTTTAATGTCTCATAAGTCACAGTCCTGCACTGCGCCAGCGTGGCCTGATAATCCGCCTCCATATCCGCCAGGCAGGGAACATTGCAGAGATAGGCCGCGCACTCAAAATGGTGGTACAGGCTGCGGTAGTCCAGATTGATCGTACCCACCACTCCTTCCCGGTCGTCGCTGACGAACAGCTTGGCATGCACAAAGCCGGGACTGTACTCAAAGATCTTAACACCGGAATCCAACAGGGAGCGGTAGTGAGTCTTGGCCAGAGCATAGGCCGCCTGCTTGTCGGGAATGCCGGGGAGGATCAACTTTACGTCCACCCCGCGCTCGGCGGCAAATTTCAGAGCCGTCTCCATCTCCCCGTCCAGGATCAAATAGGGCGTCATAATGTGCACATAATTCTGGGCGCGGTTTAAGATATCCATATACACCCGCTCTCCCACCAGGTCGTCGTCCAGAGGACAGTCGCCATAGGGCATCACATAGCCGGGAGCATCCTCCCGGGGCGGCGCGGGGCAGGCCAGAAAACGCTCATATTCCGTCTCCTTCTCTCCTATACCCCACATTTGCAGAAACATCAGCGTAAAGCTCCTGACCGCCGGTCCTTTCAGCATAACGGCCGTGTCTTTCCAATGCCCATGTTTCTTTTTATAATTGATATATTCGTCCGCCAGATTGACTCCGCCCGTAAAAGCGGTATGGCCGTCAATGACCAGAATCTTGCGATGGTCGCGGTAATTGTAATGAGTGGAAACAAAAGGGGTGAGCGGCGCGAACATCTTGCACTTTATCCCCAGTTTTTTCAGTTTTTCCGGGTAGTTGTGAGACAGGGTGGTAAACTCGCATGTGCCGTCATACATGACCCGCACATCCACCCCTTCCGCAGCTTTCTTTGCCAATATCTCCAGGACTTTTCCCCACATCAACCCTTCGTCCACGATAAAGTACTCCAGAAAGATAAAATGTCTGGCCTCCTTTAACTGACGCAGCATTTCCTCCCACTTTTTCTCACCCACAGGGAAATAAGTCACAGCGGTATTATCGTACACGGGATAACACCCGCTCCTGCGAACGTACCGCGCCAATGCCGCTGCCCCGGGAACCTCCCCCGTCAGCCTGTCCATAGTCTCCGGCTGTTGCGGGATACTGTCTCCGGCTTCCTTGGCAATCTGGTCTACCCTTCCCTTTATCAGACGGTGACCGATCTCGCTCTTGGTAAACCACAGTAAGAATGCTCCAAACACGGGCATCATCATGATAATGACCAGCCACGTGATCTTTGCCGTGGGGTCAAAGCGGCTGTTCAGCAGATATAACACCATAACTACCGTGAACAGAGCGCTCAATCCCGATATATAGATCTGAAGATTCTTGAACTTCATAAATACGCTGAAGATCATAAACACCTGCAGCAAAAACAGCAGCAGAATCACGCCGAACCGACTGAACAGAGCATGTATCAACCCTTTCTGTCCGCGTTTCAGCAGGCGGATACCCATGCTCCGGCTCTCCTCATTTGTCATGGCAAACCGACCTCCTTATGCCAGATCATTCCACTATGTAAAGTATTCCTGTGATATTCATTATGATAGCATGATTCGCATACGGAATCAACGAAAGAGAACGTAAAAAATCTTTGAAATTTATGTTGAAATGGTATATACTGAATTTAGTTTACGGACGTATTTGGGGTCCGGAAAGGAGTCAATGTTTCATGGAAAAAATAACAAGTTTTACCATCGATCACATCCGGCTGCTGCCGGGCGTCTACGTGTCCCGCAGGGA
Organism: uncultured Acetatifactor sp.; assembly: GCA_910577235.1. GTDB lineage: Bacteria > Bacillota > Clostridia > Lachnospirales > Lachnospiraceae > Acetatifactor. The sequence continues at coordinate 36,321 of CAJTMX010000003.1, forward strand.
TACGGTGGGACAGGAGGTGATCACCACCTTTGATCTGCGCATGACCAGCCCTAATGACGAACCTGTCATGAATACGGCGGAGGTACATACCATTGAACATCTGGGTGCCACTTTCCTGCGCAATCACCAGGACTATGGAAAAAAGACCATCTATTTCGGTCCCATGGGATGCCGCACCGGTTTCTATCTGCTGCTGGCGGGAGACTACCGCTCCAGAGATATCCTCCCCCTGATCACGCAAATGTTTGAGTTTATCAGAGACTACCGGGGAGAAGTGCCCGGCGCCTCTGCCAGGGACTGTGGCAACTATCTGGATATGAATCTGGGCATGGCCAATCTGCTGGCCGACAGGTATCTGCAGCAGGTGCTGTATCATATAGATGACAGCCGTCTGATCTATCCGGAATAAAATACCCCGCTGCAGGCACGGCTCCCGGCTCAGTGCCCACAGCAATAAAAATCTGTTAAAACGGAGGAACAATATGAACAAAATCGGTATTATAGGCGCCATGGAACTGGAAGTGGCTACTCTGAAGGCGCATATGTCGGTGACCGCGCAGACAAACCGGGCCGGCATGGTTTTTTATGAGGGAACGCTGGAGCAGACCCCGGTGGTCGTGGTCCGCTGTGGTATCGGCAAGGTCAACGCCGCCATGTGCGTACAGATCCTGGCCGATCTGTTTCAGGTCACTCATGTGATCAACACCGGCGTAGCAGGTTCTCTCAACGACGCTCTGGATATCGGAGATATCGTTGTCTCCCGGGACGTGATCCATCATGACATGGATGTCAGCGCGCTTGGCTATGCTCCCGGACAGGTGCCCCAGCTTGATACACTGGCATTTCCCGGCGATGAGACACTGATCCGTCTGGCGCTTGACTCCTGCGAGGAGGCCAATCCGGGTTTACATACCGCGCCGGGCCGGATCGTCAGCGGAGATCAGTTTATTTCCGACAAGGCGGTAAAACAAAAGCTGATTACAGAATTTCACGCGGACTGCACAGAGATGGAGGGCGCGGCTATCGCCCATGCCGCTTATCTGAACGGACTGCCCTTTGTGGTGATCCGTGCCCTCTCTGACAAGGCGGACGACAGCGCCAGTATGGAATACCCCGCCTTTGAACGGGAAGCTGCCGACCACTGTGCCCGTCTGGTTGAAACTCTGATCAAAAAAATATAAGCAAAAATATGTATATGAGATGGAGGAGAGAAAGAGATGCTTCAAAAACTAAAGAGTACTTCCCTGAAAAAAGTTTTGCCCTGGGTCATTATCATGTTTATTATTTCGGCAGGTCTGCTGATATATTTTGGTCCGGACTTTATCACCTGGGCAAAAGGACCTGTTGTCTTTGAAGAATTGACTATGGATGAGATCGAAGATCAGTATGTGACCATGACCTTTGAACTGTCCTGGGGTACCTACGCTACACAGGTAACTACCACCACCCGGAACGGAGCCAAAGTCTCCGAGCGGGATTCCATGCAGTATCACGCTGTGCTGGTGGGCGGTCTGGACCGCTATCTGAACAGTGAAGAAGATCTGTACTGGGAATTTATCGGACTGGCGCTTCCTTCCAAATATTTTGGCACCGCCAAGGTCATCGACCGCAACAGTGATGACTTCTTTGAATCCTATGATCTGCGGACGCTGGATACCACTCTGCAGGTAACAGGTCAGATCTGTCCCATGGAAGACGACATGCTGAGATACTACCGCAGTTTCTTTAGGGAGGCCGACTATACGGATGAGGAATTTGCCGCATACTGTGCTCCCTACTATATCAAGGTGGACGGCTTGAAAAGAGCCAGCGTCGGCGTTGTGCTGACCATGAACGCTACCGCTGCCATTTTGTTTGTGGTCGCCCTGTTCAAGCTGATCAAAGCGCTTACCGGAGGCTACCAGAAGAAACTGATCAAAGCCTTGAAAGCACAGGGAGAGACGGAACTGGAGCGCGCGGATTCGGATTACGAGACCGCTTCCGAGCCTTCCAAGGGATTGCGTATCGGCCGCAACTATATGTTTGACTGTACCGGTGCCAAGACGGAGGTATATCCTCTGCGCCAGGTGGCATGGGCTTATATACATCAGACCGACCACAAAAAATACGGACGCACCGTTGGCACCACTTACGCCATTATGATGTACACCGAAGACAAGAAACAGCACTCTCTGGCAGTACTCGACAAATCCTCCTGCGATCAGGTGATCGATGAGCTGAGTAGAAAATGCCCCGCAGGTATATTCGGATACAGCGATCAGCTCAAGCAGCTGTTCAACAAAAATTATGACGAATTTACCAGACTTCGCCGCCAGAAAGAGGCAGAAACAAACCAGACCCAGGGCTTTACGGACACATTCTCCGCTGACCCTTACCAGAATCAGAATCCATATGTATAACGGTCTATAATGTTAAAATCCTCCTAAAACAGATGCACTCATCTATTTTAGGAGGATTCTCATTTTGAAAGTTCTTCTACAATCGTCTCCCCGGTTCATTCGCAATCACAGCGTGTTTCCGCATTGGACCGTTCATCCGGGAAATCCTTGCGAATATCTCATTATAGCCGCACTATTTATCACTTTTTTTAAATACCACAAGCTTACTGAAAACATAGTTACCGATAAATACCAGAACGGCCGAGACAAGAGTGGTTATATACGTGTTGATGCCCATCCAGCCGAATACCTGTCTGATCACCAGGTCCAGAATAAGGGTTGATACTCTGGATAAAACAAATTTGGGAATCTCCAGAGCCATGGATTCGTGGCTCTTAAATACATACTTCCTGTTGGTAAAATAGGCAAATATTACACCCGATACCCAGTTTACAGCGCTCATCACCACGTTTTCAAAGGACGAGGGATGCAATGGATTGCCAAACAACAGCCAACTCGCCAGATACATGGCCACCCAGGACACGATGGTGGTGAGCGTACCCACGATCAGATAGGCGATCATCTCCTCGTATTTTTTCATCAGACCTTTTATTTTCTCAATCATGTATATCCTCTTTTCCGCAATTCCCATCATCGATTGCTTTCTCTACTTTACTATGGGAATATGGACTTGTCAAGTCTGCCTCCGCAACACGGGGCCTTCTTTCAGAGTTTCCTCCTGTGCGGTACGGAGATGCTTATCTACGGGTTCACCACGTTCCTCGGCTCTCCTCGCCGGAAAGCGGCAATGTTTTCAGCCACCTCCGCCACGCAGCGGGTGCGGGCCTCCACACTGGCCCAAGCCAAGTGCGGCGTGATGATCAGACGACAGCTGTCCTGTATACGGCTCAGCGGATTGGAGCTTTGCAGCGGTTCCCCGTCCACCACATCCAGCCCTGCGGCGGCAATCTCTCCTGCTGTCAGCGCATTATACAGGGCAGAGTTGTCCACCACCGCTCCCCTGGCCACATTTACCAGAATAGCCGTCTTTTTCATGCGTCGGAGAGCTTTCTCATCGATGATACCTCTGGTCAGCTCACTGAGCGGGCAATGCAGGGACAGGATATCGCTCTCGGCCAGCAGCCTGTCCAGATCTACCCGGGGATACTCTCCACAGCTGCTTTTCCCCGTGACGGAGTAAAAGATCACCCGGCATCCAAAGGATGTGGCGATAGCCGCCACCCGGCGGCCGATATTCCCCATACCTATAATGCCCCAGGTCATGCCCTCCAACTCATGAAAGGGCATATCAAAATTGGAAAACCGGTCCTGGGCGCTGTATGCCCCGGATTTGACATATTTGTCATAATGAGGCAGTTTTTCAAGCAATGCCAGCGCCAGCGCAAAGGTGTGCTGGGCCACCATACCGGAGCAATAATCCACCACATTGCACACTGTAATGCCTCTGCTCTTGCAGTAGGCAAGATCCACATTGTCAAAGCCTGTGGCCAACTCGCAGATCAGCTTGACGTTGGGGGCATCCTTCAAAGTGTCTTCCCCCAGAGGAGCCTTGTTCGCCACAATGACATCGGCGTCATGCACCCGTTCCCTGACTTCTTCCACCGTAGTGGTATTGCGATAGTAGACCGCCTCACCCAGATGTTCATACTGCACGGGTACGTCCGTGCCCACACTGTGTCTTTCCAATACAACGATTTTCATGTTTGTACCTCTTTGCATGTTTCAGCATTTATACCGATCAGTATTTAAATGTTGTTCCTAACAAGCAGCCGCAGGGTCAATTGCGGTCTCTTTGGCAATTCTTCCCCCCGGGGGTTCACAGCCCGGTTGACCCGGCTCCGGCAAATACAGTGTAGCAGAAATATCACAAATATTCAATATAAAGGCTGTTATATTATGAAGTCAAAAATTCCCGCAACAGCTGTTCCAACTCCTGCTCCTGCAGCGCCGTGAACTTACTCTTGAACTCCTCCGAAACCCGCGTGTCCCCGCCGGCATATGCCTCCCGGTCAGGCTGCGCAAAGGCTCTGCTCTCCTCGCCGCCCCTGCTGCCCACGGGTATCACATCCACGCCCTTTTTAACGCCCCGCCTGACCTGAGCGGTATTCTGAGCGCTCTGGCTGCCTCTGCCGCGCTTTCTTCCTTTGGAAACACTGTCCTCCCCATATAGCATCTCCATGTCTTCTCTTGTCACTTCCATGCGCCCGGATAAATGATTTTCCAGATAATCCACCAGATTGATCTTTAGCACCCTCCTTTTCCCCTTCAGATCCACAATAGCGGATATGGAAAAAAACAGATACAGGCCCGTCATGCTGGCAATATAGAAGGGCAGGATCTGGACAAACTTGCTGCCCGCAATAATGCGTCTGCATACTCCCACGCCGGAGCTTACCACCGACAACAGCATCAGCTGTCCCGACAGATGTTCCAGCAGATGGGGGGATATGGGCCCCAGGCTCATACGGCTGATAAACTTGTCCACAAATATCGGCACATTGGCTATACCATTATTCAGCTGGTAGCAGTTGGCAAACTTCAGTTTGCACTGCTTTAACTGTCTGCTGTGAGTGCTGGCCATATTATCCGTCTCCCGGATCAGATGCAGATACATCAGTCCCAGTCCTACACGGATCAGGATACTGCCTGCGATACAGGCCAGCATGACTATAGAGGCGGTCTTTTCTTGTTCAAATACAGGAAACATCGCTATCGTTCCTTTCTATGCGGGAATCGGCTTGCGGATTTGATACCGGCTCACCGGATCGTTCCGATATGTTTTGCGGCGCCATCCGGGCAGATACGATCTGAGCGTTCTGCATCCGCCCTCCCGGCACGCATTGCGGATTTCTCTTAAAATCCAGAATAATTCCCCTGCCTACATCATATATCTTACAGGCATGGTATTGCAATATTTCCCGGGTGTATACCCGCCGTTTTTTTCCGCCGCGTTACGACGGTTTTCCCCTCCGAAACCGGTCTTACGACAAAAGTCGCCCAAAATCCCCACCCATCAGTCCGGCTCTGTCCCTTTTTGTGTTCGCTCACAGTCCTGTTCTGTCTCTTTGTTCATTACTAACGCAATTACCGTTCCGAATTACGGCCGGAAATCCGGATTGCCTTGAAGCTCCAGGAAAAATCTGCTATACTATATTTCAATAGAAAAGAATGGAGGAGATTCATATGACATATCATACAAAGGGAACCTGTTCCAGCGCGATAGATTTTGAGGTTGAGGACGGCATCGTCAAATCCGTACAATTCACAGGTGGCTGCAACGGCAATCTGAAAGGCATCTGCGCCCTGGTACAGGGTATGAAAGTTGAAGATGTGATCGAAAAGCTCAAGGGCATCCGGTGCGGTTTTAAACCCACTTCCTGCCCGGATCAGCTGGCCCATGCTTTGGAGGAAACACTGGGATGAAAAGAATCGTTTTGACGGGAGGCGGCACTGCCGGTCACGTGACCCCAAACATAGCATTGCTGCCGGCACTGCGTCAGGCCGGGTACGAGATAGCCTATATGGGCTCTTACGACGGCATCGAGAAAAAACTGATCGCTGATTTTGATATTCCATATACGGGCATATCCACGGGCAAACTGCGCCGCTATCTGGACATCAAAAATCTCACGGACCCTTTCAGAGTGATTAAGGGATTTTCCGAGGCCAGAAAATATCTAAAACAATATCGCCCCGATGTGGTATTCTCCAAAGGCGGTTTTGTCAGCGTACCTGTGGTGCGGGCGGCGGCGGCTCTGGATATCCCCTGCATCATCCACGAATCCGATATGACTCCCGGCCTGGCCAACAAGCTGTGTTTTCCCGTGGCGGAAAAAATATGCTGTAATTTTCCGGAGACCATGAACATGCTGCCGGAGGGCAAGGCGGTTCTCACCGGTTCTCCGATCCGGGCCGAACTGGCCCAGGGAAACAAGATCGCAGGGCTGGACATATGCGGCTTTACCGCCAACAAACCGGTTATCCTGGTGATCGGCGGCAGCCTGGGCGCCGCCAATGTGAATAAGGCGGTAAGGGACGCTCTCCCCCGGTTGCTGGAAGATTTTCAGGTAGTGCATCTGTGCGGCAAGGACAAAATCGACAATCTACTGCTTGCCACACCCGGATACAGGCAGTTCGAGTATATCAAAGCTGAGCTGAAAGATCTGTTCGCCATGGCGGATATCGTGATCTCGCGGGCCGGGGCCAACTCCATCTGTGAGCTGCTGGCTCTGAAAAAACCCAACATCCTCATTCCCCTGCCTGCCGCCAGCAGCCGTGGAGATCAACTGCTCAACGCCGCCTCCTTTGAGGCCCAGGGGTTCTCTATCGTCATAAACGAGGACGATCTGACTACCGAGCTGCTCTCTGCCAAGGTGCATGAATTGTTTTCCAACCGCCAGTCCTATCATGACGCCATGAGCCGCAGCGGACAGATGGATTCGATTCACACCATCATAAAACTGATAGAAGACGCGGCATCCCGATAACACGGTCTTAAGGGTATACGCGCCTACCCTGGCGCACCCCATAAAAATCCCATGGCTGCACATGCAGCCATGGGATTTATCTTTATCTCTCTCCGATATAAACACACTGCCCGGGACGGATCTCCAACAGCTTATGTCCCTCGTCCGTCCTGATCCACACGCTGACAGCGGTGGGATTCTTCAGCGTCAGTCCGTCTCCGCTGGACTCCAGACTGCGGGTGGCCTGAATATAGTCGCAGATTTCCAGATTGGTGGCATACCAGATATCTTCTTTGCCCTCCATCAGCTCCGCAAACTCCTCCAACAGATTCCAGTTGTTGTTCTGGGGGAACTCATAGCTATGACCCCACACATACATCAAAGGCAGTTCCACAAAGCCGGGCACAGACAGAAAGTTCTTCCCCAACTCCATCAGTTCGCCGCTGTGATGGCAGGTGGGATGCCAAGCCAGGAAGTCCGCCGGCGGAAAGAATCCGTTGGTAGAGATCACCGTCCGGGAGTATTTGATTCCCAGGCCCTTTAACGTCTCCATGATCTGATCGGAATAATTGCCGAAGGCATACGACATACCCTGCACCATACCTCCGGTGAGTTTCTCCAGGGTCCTGCGATCCTCCAGGACTTCGTTGATCACCTGATTTGTTGACAGCCCGGGCAGATTGCGGTGCTGTACCCCGTGGACCGCCACCTCATGTCCCTTATAAAGCTCCCCTACTTCATCCGCAGCCACAAACATACCCTGCTCCCTGCTCCGGGACAGCGTGCCGGAATTCAGATGAAAAGTTCCCTTCAGTCCATGTCGGTTGAGGATCTCCACCAGTTTCCTGTCGTGGACCTGACCATCGTCATAGCTGAAAGTAAGCGCCTTGCTCTTGCCCTCCGGATATACGAATCTCATAGCTATTCCTCCTCTTTTTTCATTTTATGACTTATTTGTTTCGGCATTGCTTTGCCTTATATCTCTGTTTAGCCTGATACATCAGCTGGTCGGCCTGCTGGAGCAGATGGTTTTGATCCGCTCCTATCGGATTCTCCCGGCTTACGCCGCAGCTGACGGATACGCGGAACGGTTTGCCTGACTGCCGGTTCAATTCCTCCAGATAGTCCTCCAGCGCTTTCATCCGTCCCTCCAGCTCCTCCCGGGACAGATTCATCACCAGCACCGCCGCGAACTCATCACCTCCGGTCCGATAGCCTCTGGCGTACGCGCTGTTCTCCTGTCCCAGAAAGGCCTGTATGGCCATGGCGGCATGACGTATGGCATAGTCTCCCTCCAGGTGTCCGTAGCAGTCATTGATCCCTTTCAGATCGTTTAGATCCGCCACCAATACCACCAGTTCTCTGCCCTCCCGGGCTGCCAGTTCCAGCTGCTGACCAGTGTACATCGCAAAGCCCTTGCGATTGTACAGGCCGGTCAGTTCATCCGTCACCGCGTTCCTCTCCATCTGCAGATACGCCGCCGTCAGACTTTCATTCAACTTCTCCAGATTCAGATAGCGGCGCATGGACTCCAGAATATTGCAAAGATTGCGCAGCCAGTCCCAGTAGTAGGTAGGTATCTCACCGCTCTCCCCCTCGAACATCGCGGCGCTATACCCCATGCAACGGTCCATAAAATGAAGGGGCGTCACATAGTAGATGGCGGGCTGCTCTCTCTCCTCCCACAGGGACGGCAGCATTTCCTCCAGCGGAAAGTCCCTGTTCAGATCCACGGAACGGTCCTCACAGTACCTGTGGTAGATCAGTTTCATCCTGGAACTATAGCCATCTCTGCGATACTTTTCGTCATCTCTGGCAGACCCCTGCCAGTCGTCACAGAGACAGACAGAATAGCCGCTGATATTCCCCAGAAACAGAAGATACCAGTCTATCTTCCAAAGGCACTCCTCCAGGCTCCGCATGGCGATGCCATCCTCCATCATAAAATTGCACTCATGATAAAACCCAAATCCCTCCCGGGAAAATCTCTCCTCCAGATTGTCTGCCTGGCTTTCCTCCCAGCCTATATCACAGGGGCAGCTGCTGCCCAGCACCAGCCGATCCTGCTGACACGCCATGGGAATATCCCTCCCCTCCAGCAGACCCGCAAGCCTGCGCACGGCATTCACTCCCAGACTCTCTGAGTCCTTTTCCACGGAAGTGAGAAAATGAGGCAATATGGAGCCGCCGGAATCGGAGTCATATCCGGTGATCACCAGATCCTGCGGAACACGTATCCCTTTTTTCCGGCAAGCCGCATAAAGACTGATGCCCATATTATCCGACGCACAGCAGACGGCCTGGGGCAGGCCCTGGGGACTCTGCAGCAATTTTTCCAGCACCTCCGCGCCCTTGTTGTACCAGAAATCCCCATAGAAAATACGGTCCTGCCTCACTGGCAATCCATGCTCCTCCATGAAATCCCTGTAGGACTGCAGCCGTTGCCGGGCGTGGGGATGCTCCTCCATACCCGTCATGCAGGCTATATCCGTGATCCCATGCTCCCGATACAGATGCTCCAGCACCGGACGGAGCTGCCCGCTGCCATCCTCCATCACGCAGGGGAAGTCCTCTATCTGATAATCCAGCACCACCACCGGTCCCTTGCAGCGCTCCTTGAGAATCTCCGGCAGCCTCCTGCTCCCCTCAAATTCCATCAGATGATCAGGCATCAGAATAATACCGTCCAGACTTTCATAGCGGATCATATTATAAATATTCTGCTCGGCGGCCAGATAGCCGAACCACATACCTGCCTTCAAAAAGGTAGAGAACACCACCACATCGTAATCCCTGGCGGCAGCTTCGCGCCGGATACCGCGCACCACATTCCGCTGATACGCCTCATAGATATCTGTGGTGATCACTCCTATTTTCTTACGCTTCTTGGCCATTGTTACACCTCGCTCCTCTGGGGCATCACTGTGGAAAAAGCGGGAAACATGGAAAATGTCTCCCGCTCTGTCTTTCCCATTCTATCTCTTACCGATCTCGGTATCCTCCTGGGTGACAACACTATGCTCTTTGATATATGCCACAATCTCGTCAAAGTAGCAGAAGGCCAGTCCCACATAGCTGTCCGCGCATCCGTAATATAGAGCAATCTTGCCGCTCACCGGATCGTGAATCGTAGCGCAGGGGAATGCCACATTGGGCACAAATCCTCTCTCCTCATACCACTCCTCGGGAGTCAGCAGGAAGTTCTCGCAACGATACTTCACGACGGAGGGATTGTCCAGATCCAGAATCGCGCCGCCGATGCTGTATACCAAACCATTGCAGGTACCGCTGACGCCGTGATAGAACAGCAGCCATCCCTCGGTGGTCTCAATGGGAGCGGCACCGCCGCCGATCTTCACCGACTCCCACCATTCTCTGCCGCGTCCCATCACATGCCTGTGCTTGCCCCAGTATACCATGTCGGGACTTTCGCTCAGGAAGATGTCGCCGAAAGGCGTATGCCCGCTGTCAGAGGGACGGGATAGCATTACGTAATTTCCGTTTATCTTGCGTGGGAACAACACCGCATTCCTGTTGAAAGGAATAAAAGGATTTTCCAGCCTTACAAAGGTCTTGAAATCCGTGGTCTTTGCCATACCGATAGAAGCACCGTAAAAATCCTGGCACCAGATAATATAATAGGTGTCCTCCACCTTGACCAATCTGGGATCATAGGCGTAATAAGGCATAAAGGAGTTGCCTTCCTCATCCACGAAAGCAATCTTTTCCTTCTCGATATCCCAATGGATGGCGTCCTTACTTCTTCCCAGATAGATATATGGGATACCGTTTGTCTGCTCTCCGCGGAACACACCTATAAATTCGTTGCCATAAGGCATTACTGCGCTGTTAAAAATGCGGGCCACACCCTCCACAGGGTTACGGCCGATAATGGGGTTCTCGGTATATCTCCAGATCGGAGCGCCCTTGATCCCTTCAGGCTTTTCCTGCCAGGGGACCTTCTTTACGGCAGGGGCAATCATCTTTATTTCACTCATAGGAACCTCACAGTTTTCTTATTTTTGAACAGTGGAGCACCTTGCGGCGCTCCACCGAAGTAATAGTTTCATGTATCAGATTCCGGTTTACTTAAAGAAACCGTCCAGCGCGTCCTGTATAGGCTGCTTATAGATCTCCTGGAACTGGGCGGGAGTGTTAACGCCGTCCAGCAGATCGGACCAGATGATCAGGTTCTCACCCAGAGCATTGTAAAGCTCAACGCCATCGTTGGTTCCCAGATAACCCATAACTTCCAGATTCTCCTCGGTCATAGCGCAGTCTTCCCACCAGGTCAGATTGCCGTCGCGCAGCTCGGTATCGCCATGATACCAGTTCTGCCAATCCTGGAATACCGCAAATACCAGCTCGGGATCTTTCACACCTGCAGGCAGCATCCATGCGTTACCGGATGCACCGTTTCTCAGGAAGTTGGTATTCTGATCGCCATGAGGGCCGATGGGCCAGGGTGCCCAGATGATATCAAAGTCCAGATTCACATCCTTGTTGGAGTCGGAGATCCATGCCGCGCTAATCCAGCAGGCAACGCCGCCGGTGGTATAAGAGTTCATATTGGCGTCAAAATCATCCGGGTTCCAGGGGCGGGCCACACGGTCCACATTGTACATATTGTACACGAACTCCAGAACTTCCGTTACCTCAGGGCTGGTGAGATTCTGTGTCTCGTCACGGGCAATATACGCGCCGTTGCTGAACAGCAGATTGGAGATCAGGAAATCATGTCTGGAACCGTAGCCGTATACATCGATCACGCCGTCGCCGTCAGTATCCTGGGTCAGGGCCAGCAGATATTCTCTCCACTTCTCCCATGTCCACTCGCCTCTTGCGTACAGGTCATTGGGGTTCTCCAGTCCTGCGTCATCCAGCATCTGCGCATTAAAAGCCAGAGGATATGTGTCATAATATTTGGACTCACCGCTGTTGGACTTGAACAGATACACTCCATCGCTGGAACCCACCTTCTGCTGAGTAAAGATCATCTGGTCGTTGAAAAGATCATTGTCCGCCGGAATCACGTCTGCCAGATTGGTGCAGAAACCGTTCAGTGCCGCGGGGATCAGGAAAGTCATATCACCCTCATAGATATCGCAGTCAGGGGTACCTGCCAGAATAGAGGTATTGATAGACTCCTTAATACCGTCCCATGTCAGATTGACAAACTCGATCCTTACGTTGTACTTCTCCTCAACTTCCTTCACTACGTCGAAATGAGCCTGCGCCAACGCCTCGTCGGATACGCTGGGATCGTCATAGATATCGTTGTCGGTACTGTCATAATAGTGGTCATACCAGGTTCCGATACGGATGGTTCTGGTCTCTCCCTCATTGTACAGGGTGTTGCTGCCGCCGCTGGGCTCATCTCCGCCGCCGGTGGAACCGCCATTGTCGCTTGACTGCACGGTGTCCGGAGTATCGTTTCCGGAGGGATTGGGATTGCTTTCATTACCGCAGGCTGTCATACCGGCAACCATGGCTGCGCAAAGGCCCAGAGAAAGTAATTTCTTTGTCACGTTTTTCATATTTTTCATTCCTTTCTTAATTATTGGTTCCGCATATGCGCTGCCAGTACCCTTTCCGCAGAGCAATTTCCGGCCGCGCGACCGCAAATTTTCTGGGCACTGTCCGCTCATATGCTGTTTTTAGTACTGTAGTTAAATGCCCGCAGATTCCGGGGAGATATTATCTCCCCAGAACTGATCTGCAAAACGGCCTTAATTGGTCTGTCCAACGGACACGGAGTATACCTCCCAGTCAGCGGAAGATTCGGCGTCAATGGCTGTCAGATATCTTGTGAAATCATCGCCCCAGAAACCGGCCAGAGTTTCGTAGCTATACTGTACCTTACCATCCACTACCACGCCGTCCACGATGAAACCTTCCTGCTCAACACCCCGGAGCCAGTTGCCCAGAGGGTTCGGGTTGTCGTCATTTGCCTTGGCGATCAGCCATACCGGTGAGTCGGCCGCATACTCAATGTTTACCACACAACCGGGCTGGAACAGAGCTATCTGCTCCTCGGTCAGCTCGATACCTGCCTGAGACCAACCGCCTGCGCTGCATGCAAAACCTTCCAGAGCTACAACATTGTGTGCAGGCTGCCATGCCTTGCTGCCTACTTTTACAGAGTACACTTCCCAGTCTGCGGAAGACTCAGCATCGATAGCAGTCAGATAATCTGCGAAATCGTCGCCCCAATATGCTGCCAACTGCTCATATGTATACTGCACTTTGCCGTCTGCCACCGCACCGTCTACTACAAACGCGTTATCACCCTCCTGATTTACGCCTCTCAGCCAGTTGCCCTTGGGATTGGGATTCTCATCAGCACCCTTGGCAATCAGCCATACGGGCGCATCGGAGCTATACTCGATCTCCACGATGCAACCGGGTACAAACAGGGCTTTCTGCTCGTCAGTCAGCTCAATACCGGCCTGAGACCAGCCGCCTGCGCTGCACGCGAAACCTTCCAACTCCACTGCGTCGCCCAGCGTCACAATGCCGCTGTCCGTGCCAACCTTTACAGAGAATACCTCCCAATCCGCAGAAGACTCTGCGTCAATGGCAGTGGTATAATTCATGAAATCATCACCCCAGTATGCCGCCAACTGCTCATAGGTATACTGAACCTTGGAATTGTCAGACGCCACATAACCGTCTACAATAAAGGTATCCGGATTTACGCCTCTCACCCAGTTGCCATTAGGATTAGGGTTCTCGTCAGCCGCCTTGGCGATCAGCCATACAGGCGCATCGGACTTGTATTCGATCTCAATCACCGCGCCGGGTACGAACAGAGCTTTCTGCTCATCTGTCAACTCAATGCCGGCCTGAGACCAGCCGCCTGCGCTGCACGCAAAGCCATCCAGCTCTACAACATCCTTCAGAACCATCAGGTTGGGATCTGCGCCGGTCTCCACTGCCACATACTCCGCGGAGCTGTCCGCCTCGATCACATTGCCGCTGGCATCCTTAAAAGTCACATTGTCAATATACAGTGTCTGCCAGCCGGCACCTTCGGCCACCGCATTGTCGGTCTCCAGAGAAACCACAAAGTTATCTCCCTCACCGAAAGTCTTGTCGTCAGGTAAGGTGTAGATGGCTGTCTTGGGATTGGCGGTCTCCAGATACACAGACCATGGATCATAGTCCTTTTCACCCGCAAACATACCGTACAGCTTTCCGGAACTTGCATAGAAACTACCGTCGGAGCTCTTTGTGCCGATGCTCAGTTCGATGCTCTTAACCTGGGACACCTTATCTCCCAGCAGTGCGTCGATCTGGAAACCCACGCCGACACCCTTACCGTTAGGCACTACTTCCAAAGCCTTGGAGCCGCCGAAGTCTACAACATTGTAGCTTGCGGCATTGGCGATACCGCCTACCACAGAGGTATTGTCGCCGGTAAATCCGAACAGGCCGTCCTCAAAGTCAAGACTGGCAGGACCTGCCTCCACGGCGGCATTACCAGACTCCTCAGAAGACTCGGGGGCAACTTCAGATGTAGACTCTTCGGTACTGTCAGAAGTCTGCTCGGAGCCGGACTGCTGCACATTACCGCTTCCGGTCTCGTCGTTGCCACATGCAGCCAGACTCATGGTCATAACTGCCGCTACAAATAACGCTAATACTTTTTTTGCCTTCAACTTTTTCATCCTCCTTTATGTATTAGTTGAACTTGCTATATTGGAAAAGTTTCTCGCCGTTATCCGACGATACCGCTTCTTTCCACGCCTTCAATGAACTGTTTCTGCAGCGCCACATAGATGATGATAATGGGCAGCATCACCAGCACGATACCCGCGTCCAGATACAATTCCAGAATGTTGGGGTCCAGAATCTTCTCTATGTTGGATATGGAACCTGTGATGGAAGATATCCTCTTACTGATGATGATCTCTTCCTTGATCAGGAACAGGTTCGCGTAAAAGGTATCATTGTACTGCCACACCATGGAAAAGATAGCCACCGTTATAACAGAGGGCAGGGCGTTCACCAGCATGATGCGGAAATAGGTGTACAACGTACCTGCGCCGTCTACAAATGCCGCTTCCTCGATCTCCTTGGGCAGTCCACGGAAAAACTGATTAAATATGTAAATGTACAAACCGGAACGCAGACCACAGCAGAATGCCGTCAGAATATACATGGGCACCGGTGTGGACATCAGGTTGACAGGAGATCCCGTAGCCGCCTGGATGATGCCGAATACATCGAACCTGGTAAAGGTGGTGTACAGCGGCAGCATGATGGTGTTGGTCGGAATAACGATCATCACTACCACGCAGGCAAACAAAACTTTCTTAAACGGGAAGTTGAATCTTGCGAACCCATAGCCCACCATGGAACACATAACCACCTGCAATATCATAAGTGTCGCCGAGTACAGCAGGGAGCTGCCCATCGTCTTCCAGTACCACAGATACTGGGCAGCCAGTTTGTAGCGATGCAGGGTCGGTTCCTGGGGTATCAGATATACCATCGGATTGTAACTATCAGCGTCAGAGAAAAAAGAGCTGCTGATAATACCAATAACCGGTCCAAGAATAACATAACAGATACCAAGGATTATTGCAAGTCTAAACATCGTGATGACAAAGCCCTTGGCATTGCTTATCCAGCGCAGTCTGTCGTTGGTAAACTGGGTGTCGTCCTTCATAGCCTGAATGCCTGCCCTGATGCTGTTAACAGAGGGTATTATTTTCTGCTTATTCATCTTTTTTCTCCTTTCTTAGTTATAGTAGAACGTTCGTTTCTGTATCAGTCCACAGACAATTACCAGGATCAGACAGGTGATCACCGTGGACACCAGACTGAATACGGAACTCAATCCGTAATTCATCGCCGGGCCGAAGGCCGTATCGTAGGCCAGTTCGATCACGTCTGACTTGGCAAAACTGTCCACCACGGTATAGACGATATTGGTAATGATATGGGGCATTACCATGGGGAAAGTCACCTTCCAAAAGGTCTCATAAGCTGTGGCACCCTCAATCTTGGCCACCTCATACATGGAACCGGGTATGGACTGCAGCGCCGCAATAAAGATGATGATCTGTACGCCGGAGGCGTTTATGATATCGCTGATACGGCCCACTGCCCCGGCGATGTACTCGATCAGTACTTCCGGCAGTCCCAGAGCGCTGAACATCTGGATATAATACTCTATGCTCATGCCGCTGCTGGCGGAGGCCGCCATCTCGGCGCTGGCGCTGGAGATACCGCCGCTCATCATCACTCGGGAAAGGCTGATGGCATCCACGATGGCATCGGCATTCAATATAACCGGCAGGAAAAATATGGCTCTCACCAATGTTCGTCCCTTGAACTTCCTGTTCAGCAGCATCGCCATAAACAGACTGAAGAAAGTGATCAACGGCACATCCACCAGCATATTTCCAAGGGACGTGGTCAAAATCTGTTTGTAGGTGGCATGGGCCCGAAACGCGTAGATAAAATTATCCAGCCATACAAAATCCAGCGTATAACCGCCGCCCGGATTCACGATCATCTCCGAGAAAGAGAACTGTACTGTCATGAGCAGGCTGCGGGCGTAAAACCAGATAAATCCGATCAGCCAGGGTGTGATGAACAGGAATCCTTTAAGCGCCTGCCTTTGGGACAGAGAGCGCTTTTTACGTTTTTTTGTCTTTACTGTTTCCATTAATCAACACCCCCTACCCTGTAGTTTCTGGCCGGAACCGTGATCCCGTCCACGGTCTGATCCGTTGTACTCTCGTTTATATAGATCACCACGCCGTTGCTGTAGGTCACTGCTTTCACTCCGTTGTCCAACACCTGATGATCCGTGATAGCCGCGCCGTTTACATGTTTCAGCGCGTTATTCACTTCCGTATAGATCGCGATGGCATCGTCCTTCCAGTTGCTGTAAGTGGTGGCGTAATATCGGTTCAGACCCGTATTCTTGATGTCGCTGGCATTTTGGTAAGTGAACATAAAGTGCGGAGCGGCGCCGTATTCCACCAGATTCAGCACTATGTCCGCCTTGTCATAGGTGTCGCTCAGATTGATATTGCTGCCGGCATAGTCGATATAGCCATGGATCAACATTTCATAAAAAGGAACTGTGGCATCCACGATATAGTAATCGTTGGAGGACAGCGGAACATTGATCATATCGTCCGCGAAAGCAAACGCGTAATCGTTTCCCGCGTTGAGCAGAATGCTCTTCCCCGTATCCTCCAGCTGTTTCAAGCTGGCGAGCACCACATCCAGCGCAGCTTCCCTGTCGATGATATTGGTCCGCTTTTTGTCCGAGTGCAGCTCACTTCCCAAGTCTCTCAAGGAGATACCGCTTATATCATACTTACCTATCTTTCTGGTAAAAGCGTCCACGTAGCGCACCAGGAACTTGGGTGAGATCAGGAAGTAATGATTTTCACCGTAGCCCAGACCGGAAGTCTTGCGCAGCGTGGCCGGATTCACCAGGCCCAGCTCCGCCACATAGCCCGCTCCGTAATATCGGGAAGTCTCGTTGTTGTAGGAATAGCGTCTGCTCACCCAGCTGACCTGCTGGAAAGCCACATCCCCATAGAATGTATTGCCGTCCGCTGCCATAAGGCTGCTCAACTCTTCCAGGGCTCTCTTACCTCCCAGAGCCGCCGGCACCTTGATCTTATCCACCACGTCGTGATGATATCCGTGGTTCATCCAACCCTGGAAGTTCATGACCTGATTGGTGATACCGCTGTTCATCAGATCCTTGTATATCTCCGCCGCCTGGTCAAAATCCGTCATGGTATACATGCCGTTGTACTGGGTTCCCAGGAAAAACTTGGTCATGGTCACGCCGCCCAGCACGTCATAGTAGAATTTCAGATCCGGATCGCCGTCCGTATCCGGGGTCAGTACGCCTTCCGATACCAGGCGCTCCCTATAATAGTTGGCCGCCTGGGCATAGGTGGCTTTTTCCTCCGGCAGCATCGTATACTTCACGGTGATGTTGGCGTCATAGCAGTTGGGTTCCACCACAGGGATCTCTCCCTCGTTGCCGGTGGTTCCGAACATGGAGAGTTTATCGTTGCCTCTCACCACAAAGGTGGGGAACACAAAGTTATATTCATTGATCTTGCCGGACACATAGGCGGACAGATTAGCAAAGCTGGCGCCGTCCTCAATGGTGGCAAATACGGCGCTCTTCTCCCGGAAAATACCGAACAGCGCCATCCTGACGTTCTCCGTATTCTCACGCACCGTGTACTCCGCAGCCAGCGGGTCGATACCGTATACATACTCTGCATACTGGGCCGCGGTGGGCTTGCCGTTGTTAAAATAGATCAGGGAACCGGAGCCGTTGGGCACCAGCATATAGCCGTTCTCGTCAATGCCGGCGGTGCCGAAGTATCTCAGCAGCTGAATGCGGAACAGTGAACCGCCGCCGTTTTCCACCACATGATCCATGGGGATGGAGACATCCACCGCGTCTCCGTTTAAGCGGTATTCCAGAGGAATCTCAAAGGAAATAGGCACCGCTCCCTCCACGCCGGAATTCATCATCTCCACCGTGTACTCTTCTTCGGTAAAGCCCGCCTCCTCAAAATACCGGTTCAACTTACGGATCTGGGAGGCACCTTTCGCGGCGGAATCCAGCAGTTCAAAATAGTCATCGCCCACGGAACTCTCCCTATATTTTGTCAGCACATATTTCCTGCCCTCCTCATCCAGAGCCGCTGTCACCCTCTCCAGAGTCGCCGCGCTGATATATTGGGGCACAATACCGGTGGGGGCGCTCAGATCTCCCATAGTATACCAGAAACGGATACCGTTTTGGATACCTTCCACCTCCAACTGTCCCCTGTCGGTGCAATAACTGAAAGAATCATATGTACCCTGGGTCCTGGTGGTGTTGAAATAGTCGATGATCAACTGGGATTTCAAATAATTCTTGTGCGCCGCGTTGGCGATGGCGTCCTGATCCGCGTTTGCCGGATTGGAGTAAACGATCTGACCGTTGCGCTTATCCACCACCGCGACCTCGCCGGTGGTGGTGTTGGCATACAGTTTCAGGATATCATTTTCCGCCGCCAACTCCATGTTCGCCACATCGCCGCTACTCTCGCTGATGGGCTGAAAAGCCGTCCCCTCCTCATATACATAAGAGGACAGGTCATCCCGGTAACTGTTGTAGAAGTGGTAACGGATCAGCCAGTGCACTATGAAGATCACAAAGGCTGCCGCGATAATGCTCACAACACCAATTAATATCTTTTTACTCGTCTGCATCTCTTCCTCCTCCTACACTCTGAATATCAGTTCCTGGTAAATGCTGTAGACGAAGTTGTATAACTGGTTCAGCAGATCAAACAGCAATAGTGCAAGGAAGATAATGATAAACATTGCAACAAAAGTCAGAAAAATGGTGATCAGCGTCTTGCCCAGAGTATAGTTATGGATCTGCATGATACCCATGATAGCCATGATCACCCCATAGGCGATCCCCAAGCCGATGATGATCGTGTAAAACGCCCCCTCGTCCTCCGTGACAAACCAGCTGAAGATCGTACCGATGTTATAGCAGACGATCAGAGGAGTCATGGCATAGCCGATAGCAATGGCCGTATCCTTGAGTCTCCCCTCTCCGTTCATCAGACAGGTGATGGACCAATTGCCCACACAGAACAGTCCATACAGCAGAAATACGGATATCAGTTCCGGCAGAGCGTTTACCGTCAGCGGGTCCACGTCATTGACGATAAAGCTGGCCGCCATACGGTTGATGGAAAAGGTAAAAGAGAACAGCATCACCAGCAATATGGCGATGGGCACGCTGCCTCTCTCCCTGTGCCGGATCTCATAATAAGCGTCCATGGGATGGCTTACCGTATAAAAAGCATATTTCCATTTGTCCTTAGAAAACAATTCTTTCATCAGGTAAGCCCTCCTTTTTTATATTTCGCTTTCAGTTTCGCTTTCAGAAACTTCTTATATACAACCCCCAACACGATCAGCAGGATCACCACGGACATCACCAGGCTCAGATTCTCCTTTAATATCTCGTTGCGGTAGCGCTTGAAAGCGATGGAATAATACTTTCGGTTCATACCCAGTTTCAGATAATGCATGGCCGCCTTGTTGTCGCCGGCTGTCAGATAGGCCTTGCCCATGCCGGTGTTGGCCAGCTCATTGTTTTCATCCAGTTTCAGCACGGCCTCCCACTTTTCGATGGCGAGGGCTTCATCGCCGTCATATCGCAGGGCCACGGCGTCATTGATCAGAGAGCCGTACTCCGTCTCACCAAAGCTCAGGATCGCGCCCTGGAAAGAGTCCAGCACGATGATCCGGTCGTCCACAACCTCGATGGCTACAGGGGTGTTAAAAGTGCCCCTCTGGCTGCCCAGACCGCCAAACACATACAACAGATTGCCTTCCCGGTCATAGGTGAAGATACGTCCCCGCTTGCGGTCCAGCAGAGAATAGATTCCCTTATCCCTGTACACCACATCGATAAACTCGCTGGGGCCGCCGTAGTCGCCATATATTCCAAAATACAGGTCGCCTCCCAGGTTCTGGCTCTCGCCCTTTATGATGACGTCCTCGCCTTTGGGATTCAGTCTTCTGACGCCCTGTACGCCCTCGGAGTCAATATTGGAGGCATATACAAAGCCGTCGCTGTCGATATCAATGCCGGTAAACTCAGTGGGAATGAACAGCTGCTGTCTGGAACGCTCTTCCTTGCTGGCGATTTTTCTCCAGAATTTTTCCCACAGTGTGATCTTAACCTGAATGGTTCCGAAGTATCCGGTGAACTGACCGTCGCTCTCAAATACCAGAATGCCCTCGAAAGCGTTCTTGGCAATAACATACACACGATCCGCATAGTCCACTGTCACCTTCAGAGGAGTAAACTCAAAATCATCCTCCAGTATCTCGGACTGCGGATTATCAATGATCTTGATAAACTCGCCCTCCGGAGTCAGTTTCACAATACGCTTGTTATCCGTATCCGCCACATAGAGTTCTTCATTCTCGGAGACGCATACGCCCTGAGGCATCCGAAATCCGTCCTGTGCGCCGTCTCTGACAAAGCTGTCAATAACACGCACTACCTGACTCATACTGTGATCCAGCACCACGATACGGTTATTCTTGGTGTCCGCCACGTAGATCTCGCCATTCGGAGCCACACATAGATCCTGAGGCTCCACAAAATTGTCAATCTCCAGATTCTGCCCTGTGACACTGCCGGTGGGCACATAGGCCGCCGGAGTCAGCACCACATTTTCCCGGTAATCATAATTATAGGTATCATAGGGCAAATCTTCCGCCTGGGCAGTCATTCCCATAGAAGTCGCCAACACTATTCCGGCCAGCAGGGAGGTCAATACTCTTTTTATCTGAATTTTCTTTTTCATATGCTCCCTCCTCTTAATCCTTCATACCGGATGTGGTCATGGTCTCCAGAACGTTGCTCTGGCAGACCAGGAAGAAGGTGACAGGTACAGCCGCGATGATGAATGTCACGGCTGCCGCCGCGCCGGCTCTGGCCACACCGCCCGCCGTGATCTGCTGCAAAGCGAACTGCAAAGGCTTAAGCTGCTCGTCTCTCAGGAACATGGAACCCGTGTTGCCCCACATCTGCTGGAACTGGAAGATTGCCAGCGTCAGCCAGGCAGGCTTTACATTAGGCATCACGATCCTCCAGAAGATATGCCACTCGGTTGCGCCGTCCAGTCTGGCCGACTCCATCAGGGAATCCGGGAGCTGCTCCATAAACTGTTTCATCAGGTACAGACCCATACCAAAGGACCATGCCGGCAGGATCAGCGCCAGATAATTGTTGTTGATCCCCATCCAGGAGATGATCAGGTATTGGGGGATCTGTGTTACCGTCCAAGAGAACATCATGGACAACACTACCATGCTGAACAGAATATTCTTGGCAGGAAACTTATGCTTTGCCAGAGGATATGCCGCCAGGGACGCTACCACCACATGACCCACCATTCCCAGGCCGGTTATAATAATGGTATTTAAGATATATCTGGAAAAGGGAATCCAAGAATCGTTCATCAGCACGAACAGATCCGAAAAATTTTCCAGCGTAGGATTCCGTACAAATATCTTGGGCGGAAACTGATACAACTCATCCAGAGGTTTTAACGCGTTGTTTACGATCATTACCAGCGGCAGGGCCATGAACACGCCGCAAATGATCATAAGAGCGAATAAAAGGGTGTTGCCCGCCATGGAACGGTTCAGCTGTTTTTCTTTTTTGCGAAAGAAACGTCTTTTTAATTTCATAGTCTCAGCCACTTATTCTCCCACCCTTCCTAAGATTTTCTGTACTAACTTGTTGGTGCCAACCATCAGCAGGAACAGGATGGTAGCAATCGCGGAGGCGTAACCCATGTCAAAACGGGTAGAGCCGTAATCCAGTAGATGAGTCACTACCGTAGCGCCGGCATAGTTCACCGAAGGGTTGCCCGCCAGGTTGATGGAGATGTCCGCCACCGCAAAGGACTGGGTGATCTGCATCACCGCGCCAAACATCAACTGAGGTTTCATGGCCGGCAGTGTCACATACCACAACTCCTGCCAGCGGTTCTTGACGCCGTCCAGCGCCGCCGCCTCGTACATGCTCTTATCCACGGTCTGCAGACCTGCGATAAAGGACAGAAAACCGGTACCCAAGGACAGCCACAACTGCACCACGATCAGCACGGGCAGAATATATTTCTCTGTCTGCATCCATAATTTGGCTTCGTTGATGATATCCAGTTTCAGCAGGATACCGTTTAAATAGCCATAACGGTCGCCTGTCAGAATCAAGTTCCATACCAGATAAGCGTTACCACAGATGGAAGGCGCATAAAATATCAGGGTGAGAAAAGCTCTCAGCTTACCCTTAAACTCATTGATGATCCACGCGAACAGCAGGCACAGCATATAGCTGACCGGTCCGGTGACTACGGCGAATATCAAAGTGTTTTTCAGGGAGATCAGGAAGATATCATCCTCCAAAAACAGTTTGATATAGTTCTTCCAACCCACAAAGGTGGGCAGCTCTAACATGTTAAAGTATGTAAAACTCAGCGCTATGGACATGAGCACCGGCAATACCGTAAAGAAGAAAAACAGGATAAAATACGGCGCGATCATAAAGTAGGAGGCTTTGTTTCTTACGATCTGATAACGCAGGGTACTTTGCTTTTTCGCGATGTCCAGAGCTTCCTGTGAAACTCCGGAGCTTACTGCTTCGTTAGACATAATCTTTTCTCCCCTCCTATTCTTCCCCGGCCACCGGCAGGCCGAATTCTTCTCGCTTATAACTGATCTCCGCGTTTACATATATGATCTTATCCATCAATTCCTCTCTGGGGGTAGCCACCTGAATCCGCCCGGTAGAGCTGGAATCCGTTGTCACACTGTAGAACGCATTGTTTACGTTACGCCAGGTATAATAACCGCCGGGCACCTGAGGAATACCCTGTACCTGCCCGAACTGTTTCATGATCTCCCGGTAGTCCTTGATGGGCCAGGACAGGCTGGACATCGCCTCCAGATTGGCAGTGGCCACTCGGGCGCTGGCACCCATCAGACTCTCCATCTCTCTGCCGTACAGGATCTGGGTCTCGGCGTCGGTCCACCATTTAAGGAACTCCCAGCACTCCTTAGGATGCTCCGTATTAGCCATAATGATATCCGCCAGGCCGGTACTTCCGGTGGCATGCAGGATGCTTCCGTCTTCCTGCAGATTGCCGGGTACTACCGTGAAATCCCACAGTCCCGCGATATCCGGCGCGGATACCTGGAAGTTGTTGTAGGTGGTATAGTCCGAGATGATGATGGGACACTCGCCGGTACGGAAACGCTCCTCCACGCTGGTTGCCTTATCCAGCTTGTAATCTGTATAATATTCACAATACTGTTTAAAGGTTGCCACCGCAACGTCCGAATCCAGCATGGAGCTGTCTCCGTTTGCGGAGTAATACTCGCCGCCGTTCTGGAACAGCAGCATGGCAAAGGTCTGTTCATTGGGCAACATACCGAATTCCATCTGGTTCTTGGCCAGCACGGTCATAGCCACTTTCACTTCGTCCCATGTGGCGGGTACTTCCAGTCCGATCTCCGCCAGGATATCCTTGCGGTAGAACATCATGGGAAAAGTCTGGGTATCCGGCAGCGCGTAGGTGGCACCGTTAAAGCTGAACGGAACCAGCGCGCTCTCGCTAAATCTCTGCGTTATGTCATCAAAGTCCTCGAACTGGCTCAAATCCAGCACCGCGTTACGAATACCATAGTTCACAGGCGTATCATTGCCTGTGTTTAGCACCGCTCCGGCAATACCGTTGGTATTGGCCACCTGAATCGCCATATCCGGTCCCTCGTCCGCCAGTGTGGCACGCAGCAGTGTGTTCATATCCACCAGCTGTACATTCACGTTTATCCCTGTCTTGCTGGTAAAATTCTCATCAATCAACGCCTTGATGACGTTGGCCTGATCACGTCCGGTACCGATCCACAGAGTCAGCACCACGCCTTCCGTCTCATCGTCGATGGCATTACCGATCTGGTTGTAATCTACTATAAAGGAGTAAAACAGTCTCTGAATCTCATAACCCAGCTTAGAGAAAAAGCCGGAGGACGCAATCTTCTGATGGTTTTCCGGAGAGTAGATCATGATTCTGTCGATCTGCAGGGGCTGGCTCAGCACCTGGGTGATCCAGTTGCCGCAAGCTCTCACATTTACCTTATAAGAACCAAGTACTTCCACAAAACGCTCCTGATCGTCGATCAGTTCATCCAGCTGATCCTGCATTGTGATCAAAGTGGTCAGCTTGTCGCTGTTGCGCCCCGCTGTGATCCTCATGGCCTCCAGAGCCTGGTTAATACCCGCTCTGGCTTGGAGTAAATCCGCCTGTAGCCCGGGCAAGGACGCAGTTAACTGATAGTCCCGGTATTTATCGGGAGCCACGCCAGTGATATAGATCACCTGCCTGTAGATGGCATTAAGCTGCTGCACGGTATCTTGTACGGTACTGATGATCTCAGCCATATCGCCCAGCACCACCTCCATGCGCAGCGTATGGGAACCGGCTTCCAGATAGAAACAGTAGGGATTGCCCTCCTCGTCGGACAGCACTTCCTCTCTCCAGCTCTGCTCATAGCCGAAACCATAATCGTTCATCTCTTCAAACGGCACCACGCCGTCAATGGTAATGCGGCGGCAAACATCGATGCCACGGACAAAATTCTGTTTACAGTATGCGGAAATATTGTAGTATCCGCTGCTGGGCACCTCAAAATTCCACTCTACCCACTGTCCAGCCTCCTGCCAGGAAGTGCCGCCGATGGTGTTGTTCAGCAGTACCTTGGGGCTGGAGGGATATACGGCAGGAGAAGACTGATCCTGTCTGGGATAAAGCATCTGAGACGACGTCTTATCCGCGTTCTCACCTTCGATGCGGACGCTCTCCGCAACGCTGTTCCGATAACCTGCGGCATCCCACACAGCCTTTGTAGCGGCGTAATCCTGCACCTTCTCGCTGTTGTTCAATACGATCTCCGACAGCAGCATAGGCTCTCTCTGGGACATCACGGTAAGATAATGTGTGCCTGCCTCCAGATATACGGACAGCGGTGTGGTGACATAACCGTTACTGTCGTACAGATAGCTCTCCACCCACTCCGGGGCCTCCACCGCCCGGGGTTTCACATCGTTCCCCTGGCTGTCTACCTGCCACACTTTGGTCACGATACCGTTCTCGTCCGCAGCCTGCTCGGTTATATTGGTGATCCATATGCGTTTCAGTTCTACCAGAGCAAGCTCGCTGTAGGGGAGTTTTCCGTCCACAAAAAATGCTCTCTGTATCTCGGAGCTTTTGCCCTCGATGGGATAATATACCAGAGACAGATCGTAAAATCCGCTCTCCTTTATCTCCATCTCATACTCCACCAAAGCCTCTTCACTTGTCAGCAGCGCGCTGCCCCCGCCGGGGATATTCTCATAATTGTCATATATTTCGGGGACGGCCGCCACGCCGCTCTCCTCGTATCTGACATAGTCCACTGCGGAAATACGGTACTCCTGATCGGGATATACCTGGGGATTGGATGCCACATATTCCTGATAACCCAACACGGAAGGATCTATGGAATAAGTGCCGACGATATCCTCAAACTCCTCCTGCGTGATGTCGGTAGCGGCCTGCGCCTGTAGCGCCGGCTGCCAAACCGCGCCTGCCACCATGGCCGCTGCCAGAAGAAATGTCATTTTCCTTTTCCAGTTCTTTCTTCTCATCATTAACTCCTTCTCCGTCTCTATATTGCACCTGTCAATCATACCAGTTTTTCGGGTCATCCCCATCCTGTTCCCGCGCCTGCCCGGACTTCGGCATATACGCTTTCATGGCCTTCTCTATCAGAAACGAGCTGGCATAACACCACAGACCGGGAGTCAGCAGGATCAACGGGATCGGCAGAAAATACAACTGCGCAGCCGCCGTGAGTATCAGGCCCGCCGCCAGAGCCAGTGTGATATACCAGAAACGTATGGACATAACAAAAGCCAGCATACAGAGCTTACTGAGTTTCATGTCAAATCTGGACATCACGGGAAACAGGTACAGAGCCACCAATATCATCAGCAGGATCAGCAGACCGCTGAGAGTATACCACATCCGATTGACTTCCACACCGTTTTCCAGGACCAGCCACAGCTCTAACCCCAAGAGGAGGCCCAAGGCCAGCAGCGCCGCTGTGGCCGCCACCCCCTTCTTAAAATTCAGTTTGTAACCTCTCCAGAATTCGGAGTGCACATATCCTACATCCTTGCGGACCGATTTTACCATTGTATAGTATAACGCCGCAGTAGATGTGCCTATAGTCACCACCGGAATACAACCTATCATCCAGAGAATCGTGGCCAGAATGATATTACCTGTTGTGGTTAAAAACTTATAGACAATACCGTCCGTTGAAAATAATTGATTCAATGAATCATCTCCTCATAGTACCGTATAATTCCCCTAACGCACAGGGGACAGAACCCAATATCCGTCAACTTCCGTAATCCAGACAAGTGCGCCATGGGGAAATCCGTTGTATCATTGACCTGGCAACGGATAATTTTTCAGATCCGGCAGTTCGTCTCTGGTGATCACATGCTCATGCTCATATACCCTTTTCAGCATATCCTCTTCGGTATACTGCTCGCTCAGAAGGAGCAGCTGCTTGTTCTTGGTGACAAATTCACCGCCCCAGGTACAGAAAGATCCCCACATGGACCCGTCTCTGATGGCCAGATCCGGGTCAAACAGACAGCCGTTCTCTGACAGAATGATCATTTTTCTGGCGTCGGTATACTCCAGCACCTCCAGATATTTGGAAGTCTGCGGCGTATACACACGCTCGCCGGGATAGATATCTTCTCCGATGATATCCACGTATTCATCGCCGGGATACCAGTCCTTATCCTGACCGTTCCACACCCATATCAGATTGTTCAGTCCATGGTGGTTGACCAGCCTGTCATACATCAAAATATATAATTGTTTGTACGCCTCCGGCCCGGAGTTGCCCCACCAGAACCATCCGCCCCCCGCCTCATGCAGAGGTCTCCACAACACGGGCACATCCGCCTCCTGCAAGATCAGCAGCTGCTCCGCTATGGCATCGATATCCGCCACCAGCAGATCGTATCCCTCCTGATCCTTGCCGCCCATGATCTTGGACAGATTAATGTTGGTGTGCTCTTTATAGAAAGTGGAATACCAGTTTCCCGTAATGTACTTCTCCGGCGTGGTCCAGTGCCAGCAAAACGTGACGATCCCGCCCCTCTCCCAGCACTCCAGAGCGTAGTCCGTGGCATAGCCCTCCGCGCCGTGGGCAACGGAAACCGGTGTGTAATTGCTCATGTCCAATCCCAGGATCGCGGGGTACTTGCCGCCGGTGGTCTTCCAAATCGTGGCGTTCTCCGCGCCGAACATACCGCTGTCGCAGAACTGGCCCGACAGGATATCCTTGCCGTATATATCGCACAGATAGGCCATCAGCCGCCGGGTGTTGTCCGTGGCATTGGGATTCACCAGCACCGGCTCTATGTCAAACCGTCTGGGGTCCAGATCGTCGGAGGGTTTGACCTTCAAACTGTCCACCTGTACCCAGCCCCAGTAGGAACTGAGCTGTACCGTATGATCTCCCGTCTCCAGATAAACCCTTGATATAAGGGAGTCCGTATAGGTTTTTCCCTCCACCTTCGCGGTGCCCATCCGCTCACCGTCCACAGCCACATAGTTTTCCTTGTAACCGCCGTCCGCACTTCTGCTGACAAAATTCAGATCATAAAATCCTGTTTCCTCAATATGTATGGATAGCTCCAGTCCATCCCCTTCCTTGGCAAAGCCCTCCACGTAACCCACACCGTCTTTCTCCTGTGTGGAAGTACCGCCCAGCAGAGTTCCCTCCTCCGCCTCATAGACCGCCGCCTCCTCCCAGGAGTAAGTCTTCAAGTCCGGCGCGGGCTGCTCATCGTTTTCCACCCCGGCGCTGCTTTCGGTTTCCGACTGGGAAACCGCATCCTCTCCTGTCTGTGTGATCACATCCGATTCCGTCTGTCCTGCACCCCCCGCCGAATCTGTCCCGGTACATCCCGGCAACGCCAGCAGCAGAGCCAAAACAGGCAGAATACAACCCATTTTTTTGAAATGTATCCGCCTCATAACTCTCTCCCATATCTTTTAAGTCATTTTAAGTTTTTTTAATTACAAGTAAATTGTACTATAGTTACAAGGAATCCGCAATACTATTTATGCATTTTGTCATATTAACCTATTTTTATGCCGCATATTTGTATATTATGTACAGGTTGTTTCTGCCTGTTTTTAACATTATATTCCTATTATTTTTCAGCAAAGAACTATAGTTTCCCAATGTGCACGTGCCCGTTACCCGCTTGTTAGTTAATTTGTTTATGCATTTACTATTTTATTAGCTAAAACTGCATCTTGATTACAGACTTTATTTCTTTCCGGAAAAGTTAAATAATGCGGGCCTGTGGAAACAGGCCCGCCACAATATTTTTCGCTGTCAGGATACCAGCCAGGCGATGACAGTAAATTTATCTCCGGCAGATT
This sequence comes from uncultured Acetatifactor sp., assembly GCA_910577235.1. Taxonomy (GTDB): domain Bacteria; phylum Bacillota; class Clostridia; order Lachnospirales; family Lachnospiraceae; genus Acetatifactor. Next base: position 65,295 of record CAJTMX010000003.1, read on the forward strand.
CGGGGTTTCTGCGCACCTCCACCCTATGGAGAGTCTTTTCACCGGAGGTGTAAAGCTCTTCCGCCTCCATGGAATTGCCCCATCCGTTTACAAAACAGCCGTTTAATGTGCGCACATGCTCACCGTCAATATACACGTCATACTGCCCAAAGGCATCGTCCACATCGCGCTGATACAGTATACCGATGTTGGCGGCCTCAATCTCAAACACGATGGATTCCTCTCCCGTCTCGGTATACCAATAATCGTCATAGGGAAAATACCAGCCGCTCTGGGTGTGGGTAAAGCTGCCTGCCGACACCGGTGTGAGATCCGAGGCTCCCAGCACTCTGCCCTCCATATACCTCTCCTTGGTCTGAGCCTCCGCCGTAAAGGGCGCTGTCTCCTCCGGTATCTCATCCAGTCTGTCGTATACGTCGTTCAGATAGCGGTATAACAGCTCTCCGATTATGGCATGTCCCCGGTCGTTGGGGTGAATATTATCCGGAGAGATATCTCTCCAGGCAAACTCTCCCGCCTCGATGGCAGGCAGCACCGCATTGCCGTAGCTGATCATGGGCAGCTCATACCCAAATCCCAGCAGCGCGTCGTTGATCTGGGCGCTGGTTCCGTTTTCCTGGGTGGTGAACAACAGCATTACGGCCGGCATATTATCCTCCAACAATATGCGCCGGAGCAGATTGTCATAGCTTCTCTTGTAGAAATTGGTTGCTCCGTCGTTCACCGAAAATTCCACGATCACAAAATCCGGTTCATGATCCAGCAGATCTTCCTGCACCCGGTGTACTCCCAGGTAAGAGCTGGTGCCGCCGATTCCGGCGTTCACATACTCCACCTGGCTGTCCGGAAATCTCTCCTGCCACCAGTCCCGCATATGGCAGGCATAGGAGCTTTTGTCTCTGTTGCTGGCGCTGTATCCCTCGGTGATGGAGCCGCCGATCACGCCCACTGTGATATCTTCTCCGGCCTGCGCCCTGCGCATCACTGACGCCAGCCTGGTCAGATCTCCCTGTTGAAAGGCTACGGCTCTCTGATACATTTCCTCCGTGACATAGTCAGAGGACGGAGAGATAGGTTCCGGGCGCTCCGTTGCGGGAGCGGTCTGTTCGTCGCCCCGCTGTTGTTCCGCTGTTTGCCCGCCATACTCCTCGCCGGAACCGTGACTCTCTCCGCTGCCGGGGTTTCCGGCGCAGCCCGTCAGCAGCAGCGCCGCACAGCATACCAGCAGAATTATTTGTCTCATTATATTTTTCCTCCTTATAACAATTTTGGTTGTTTTTAATATGATAACACTATCCGGGGCGCATGTGCAACTCCCCCCACAGAATATGTCTCACCGCAGAACAAGTCTCTGCATTATTGCATTATTCCTCCGCAAAATATAGACAGTGCACGACAAATCGGATATAATATTGCGGAGCAGAAATAATATGTCTCGGGAGGCAGAATTTACTATGAAAAAAATATCCGTGCCCCAAAATTTCCTATTATATACGATATGTCTGCTGTCCGCGGCAGGCCTGCTGGCACTGTGCAGCAAGTCCTCTCCCCTGTACCCGTTAAATGACTGGGGCGACATCAACTGTTTTTATACCGTGGGGAAGGGAATGCTCCACGGACGCGTGCCCTATGTGGACTTGCTGGATCACAAGGGGCCCTATGTATACGCTCTGGGGGCCGCCGCCTACCTGATGGACAGGCGGGGGTTTGGGGGATACTTTCTGTTTGAACTGCTCAGTATGTATTGTTTTCTGTTTTACTCCTATAAGCTGTCCGCGCTTTATATGGGTGAGGATGCCGGCCGCGATAACAAAGTATGCCTGTGGATGCTGCCGCTGTTGGGAATGACAGTGGTATCCGCCAAAAGCTTTGTGCACGGGGGAAGCTGGGAGCAGTTGAGTCTGGGAGTCTTTGCCTACGCCATCTATTCGCTGCTTGCTTTTATGCGGAGCAGAGAGCCCGCTCTGTCCGCCAGGGTATTGGTCATAAACGGTCTGCTGGCGGGAGTTCTGTTCTGGTCCAAGTTTTCTCTGTTGGGGCTGTATATTGCATGGGTATTGACGGTAATATTGCTGTACTTGCGCAGAAAACAATGGGCGGCGCTGGGAAAAGCCGCCCTGCTCTTCGGATGCGGCGGTGCCGCCACAACCCTGCCCTGGCTGGCTTATTTCGGAGTCCACGGCGCGGTTAAAACCTGGCTCAAGGTCTATCTGTACGAAAATGTATTTGTCTATGGCATGAACACCGCGGACTCCGGTGGAACGGTAAGCCTGCTGACCCGGGGCATTTCGACTATGCTGAACATCTGGGACTCTCTGGCCGACCGGGAAAATTGGCTATATTCTATCCCGTTGGCTCTGGGGATCGGCTTTTTCCTGCTGCAGCCGCCTCGCAAGGTCTCTCCGGGGGAAAAATTGGCAGTATTGCTGATGGGGGCAGGTCTGGCATCGGGTATCTTTATCGGCAGCGCCAAACACGATTATTACGGACTTCCCCTGGCCGTCTTTGCCATATGGGGCATGTGGCTGGGCAGTACGGCTGTCAACGGATTAAAGAATCTTCTCCGTAGAAAAACCACATGCTCAAAACCCATTTGGTCCGATATTGTTCCATGGGCTATCTCCATGCTCTGTGCATTGTGTATATCCTATCATGTAAGTCCCAACACATATCTGCTGTTCACCGACAGAGCAGACATGCCCCAATACAGGTTCGCGGAGCAGATACTGGACAGTGAAGATACCAGCCTGCTCAATTACCTGTTTCTGGACGGGGGGTTTTACACAGTCACAGGCCAGGTTCCCACAGAGAGGATCTTCTGTATGTTCAACATGAACCGGGCGGAGCGTATAAAGCAGCAGCAGGAATACGTGAGGCAGCAGCGCACGCACTGGATCGTGACCTGGCGGGCTCTGGAAGTTTCCGAGGAAGAACTGCGCGGCGAGGACGTACTCACAGAGTATTATGATCTGGTGGACTATATGTATTTTTATTTTGAAGGGGACTACAGAACCTACGCGTTATACGAGAAAAAATAAGATGTAAAACCTTGGCACAGGGCCTAAAACATAGTATACTGTTAAAAACGTTAAAAGGAGACGCCATGAATACCACAGCCGAAAGTATCTATGAAAATATTTGCCGGGCACGAAATGAACTGGAGGTTCTGCCTCCGGAATATTCTCTGCCCAAGGAAGATAATGCAGGGGAGAATAAAGTCCGGTTCGCGGACGGCGCCATGGACGGCATAGCCCTATACCACATGGGCGTTCCGAATCAGGATACCGCCCTGTTGGAACAGGCTCTTAACGTTGCCGCCACGGACCTGGAGCAGGCCCATGAGCTGGTGAGGCAATGGGTAAAGGACGGACACATGGTCTCAGCCAGAGACAAGATCCTCAGCTATCTGCTGGATCATCAGAAACAACTGCCCCCATCGGAAATCTACCGTCTGGCCGCGGAGTGCGCTCTAAAAGGCACTCACCGGGAGGAGGTGAAGTTCGGCCTGGTATTGCTGATGCTCTTTGATCTGAGCCGGAACGAACCGCTGAAAAACGCCATGAGAATCCTGGCCCTGTCCGATGAGTTCACACTATATGTATTACATGCCGCCACGGGATGGGACAAACCCAATCAGGAGATCTTCCGTATCGCCAAAAACGTACGCGGCTGGGGGCGTATCCATGCCGTGAGAATCCTGGAGCCGGAGACACCGGAGATCGGGGACTGGCTTTTTGCCGAGGGCTGGAACAACAGCGTACTGCCGGACTACTCCGCTTGGGAATGCTGTCAGAAATCCGGTCTGCAAAAACGGCTGGAGGACGGTATGGGAGAGAAGGACTTTTCCCACGCGTGCAGGCTTTTGTCCGCCCTGTTGGCCGAGGGGCCTATGCCGGGCATCTCTCAGGCAGAGGACTGCCCCGGACTGCTCAATGCTTTCGTGGACTGCGCCGCCGGCAAGGCCGTGTCCCCCCACCGTCAGGATACTTTGAAACAGATCGCGGAGTACGCCGCATCCCATGAGTTGCCGGAGGTGGTGCAGCGCGTCCGGTTCCTGCTATAATAGCGGCAAAAACCGTCCAGTCACGGGAGGTAACGATATGACTAAATCCGCGCGCAAACGTATTTTCTATCTCTTTCTGGCCGCTCTATGTGCCGCCGCCACACTGAAAATACTATTTGTGGGCTATGATATAGACGAACAGTACGCCGTGTCCATGGCCTACCGGATGCTTAAGGGAGACCGGATGCTTAAGGATCTGTGGGAGCCGCATCAGACTTCGGGTTTCTTGTGCGCGCTGTTGATGCTCCCCTATCTGGCCGTATTGCGCACCACTACAGGCATATTTCTGTATCTCCGCTTTTGCGGACTGCTGCTGCATGGCGGCGCGGTTGTTTTTCTGTACAGGACACTGCGGGGTTATCTGCAGCGGGACTATGCGCTGGGCGTCTGCTGCATATGGTTTTTTGCCCTGCCCAAGATCATGTTCCTGCCGGAATTCTCCAATATGCAGATGTGGAGCCTCCAGATGGCCGCGCTGTGTCTGCTGCGGTATTATGGCGCGCAGACTGCCCGTCCCGGGCGGTATACCCGGCGCTGGCTGGTGTTGTCCGGCTGTTTTCTGGCTCTGGAAGTCCTCTCTTATCCATCCACGATACTGACGTTTTTTGTGGCGGCGGGATGTATCCTCCGTTACCGGGGGCGTTCTCCCCACTCTCCCGTCAATGAACTGCTCTGCCTGGCCGCTCCCTGTCTGCTGGGAGCCGGGGCTTTTATTGCTATGCTGCTGTCCTATATACCGCCGCACCGGCTGGGAAATCTGATCCTGACAGTGGCCAGCGATGGCTCCCATTCCGCGCCGTGGGTCCAGCGGCTTGCGCAGCACGGTCAGTCTCTCCTGCAGATTCTGTTCTTTCTGGCGGTGTACTCCGCCCTTGCCTTCATTCTGCAATGGCTCTGCCGGCGCAGGACGCAAAAACCTTTTTCCGCCCTTCTGTGGTGTGAACTGCTGATGGGCTCGTGCATGGCAGGGCAGCTGTGCATCTGGCTGTTCGCGGACCGCTACCCCAATTATCCCATGGTGGAATATTTCTTTCTGCCGTTACTTCTGCTTGTGGGCGTGGCCACCCGCAAGGTACAATCCTCCCCGGCGCTGTCTTTTCTGGTATGGATGCCTCTGTCGGCTTTTGCGGGTATTTTGCTGTTTTCCAACCATCCCCTGCTGGTCTCCCTGCCCTTTCTGGCACCCTGTGCCGTGGGCATTTTATCGCTGCCCCAACTCCAGGAGGCGTTAACGTCACAAAGCGCCGGCAGACCCGGGACCATGCCCCGGATCATACTGGCGCTGTGGGTATGCGTTTTAATATTTGGGAAATGTTATATGCAGCGGACCACCGGAGGACATCATGAGACCATATTGGATGACATCAGCCTCATGCGTCGGGGGCCTGCCCTGGGACTGGCGGCAGATACCTCATCCGTCATCCGTTACCGGGACAACCTGGCTCTGATCACCGAGAGTCTTCCTGAGGGAGCCGGGGTATTCTGTATAGGGGCCGACACGGATATCTACCTGATGAAAGAGCTGGCGTACTGCACTCCCTCCACCATATGTTCCCCCACTTTCGACGATAAGGTCTACAGCTGGTTTGAGCAGCACCCGGACAGACAGCCCGACTATGTGGTGTGTGACGCGGGACTGCTCTATTCCGATCCATGGGTGAGTGATTATGTGAAAAACTATTGTGAGGACACGCCCGTGGGCTCCAACGACTTTGTGTTTATTTACCGGTATCGCTGATAGCGGCGTTTTCCTCTCCCTCAAAAGCCTGGGGTTTCAGAAACATTGCCAGCACCAGAGGAAAACTGTAAAAGAAGATCAGCACATATCTGACCAGCGCCATGGGGCCAAGCAGCGCCGTGGCCATGGTCAGCAGCGGAATCAGCAAAGGTGCCTGGAGCCTTCTTTTTTTGCGGAGCCACAGATACATGAAGGCCAGCAAAAACACCAGAAAATACCAGCCCGGGCTCAGCACCAGAAAAGCCAGAGGTTTTTTCTGCGCCTCCCTGTCCCAGGAAAGTCTCTCATAAAAATCGTGGAAACCTTGCAGCAGAACGATCTCCTCTCCCGGCTCCGCCACCCGGTAGTCAAAATAGCTGCTCCTGCCGTAGGGGTCCTTGTAGCCGTCCATCACGGCCCCCGGATACCAGAAATCCACCGTACTCACCAGAAAAGAATTGATATAGGTCAGGGGATGTTCCAGGCCCCAGCGGGCCCACAACCCGAAAAATTCTCCCCGGTTTTTGGCAAAGCCTTCTCTGTCAAAGCCGCATTTCACCGGGTCCGCCACAGTGGGCTTATAGTTATCCAGATTTTCCCGGGGCAGAATCCGGTAGAGCAGGTCCAGATCGGCACCGTCTAAGGAATCGTAATCGTAGTGGTAGACCCGGGCCATCTGCTGGATGGGCACGGACAGCATCTCCTCCACACCTCCCGGGGTAACGGACAGCAGCGAGTATACGGGGCCCACATAGGCTCCGTACAAAAGCAGAGACGCAGACGCCAGCAAGACATATCTCTTCCGGTATTTCCGGCAGAAAAAGAGCAGCACCGCCAGCATCACCAACGCAATATAAAACCCGTTGTTGCGCAGGGTCATGGTGCCAAACACCGTCAGAACAAATCCTGTCTGGATTCTGATATCGGAGAAAAAATGATCCTGCTCTCCCAGCATCCACAGCACCGATATCATAAACAGGAGCTGGCAGGCCGTAAACAGCACATCCTTGGTAGTACAGATGGAGAATAGCTGAAACACCGGGGACAGGCTATAAAAAAGCAGAGTCATGATCCTGGCCCCGCGCCCTATGCCCCGTTTCCTCATATAGGTTATGGTCAGAGCCAGGGCGTTGGCCGTCAGCAGCATCTGCAATAGCGTATAGACACCGATTCCCACATTATAGCTGCCTGTGATCCGGTAAAACAGCTCCAGCAGGCCGCCCACCAACAACACATGGATCACAGGGTGATGGGAGGTGATCATACCCGTTTTCACCTGCTCCCACTCCGTGTAGGCGTCATAGGAGAACACCCCCGGCAGGATGGATAAGAGCGCCGGCAGCCAGCAGAGCAGCATGATCCCTGTGTAAAACAAATGCCCACAGAGCAGGGAGGATTCTTTCCCTTCCCGCCCTGTGGCTGTTATACTCTGCTCTGTTCCTGTATTTCGGGATTTACTCCGGGCGGATATCTTATCCACATATCCCCAGATCAGGCAGATAAGCGCAAAAGATATACCGCTGCCTGCCAGCCATTTGATATAAAATAACTTGTCCAGCAGATCCAGCGTATCGTACCTGTCCAATTGGCTGCCCGCCACATACATAAAGGACACGATGACTCCTGTTATGGCGGAAAATACCTTCTTTCTCACCCTTTTACTTCCATTCCTTTCTGTTTTCCTGTCATTAGACAATTGCGAAACTCTTTGAAACAAGTGACGGGACTGGGCAATATATACAAAAACGGGCTCCGATGCGGTGGCAAGTCGCCCTTATTTTGTATATATTGCCCAGTCCCTGCTCCACAAAAGGGAGTTTCGCAATTACCTATTCCTGTCATAGCAGGCGTTTGCCAAACCCGGCTAAACAAGGCTATTCCCGAGTGATATCGCTGCCAAAGTATTTGACGGATATCTCGCCCAGCTCCCCGGACTCTTTCAGTTCTTTGATGGCTTGATCCACCGCCGCCTTGAAAGCCGCAGTTTCCTCTCCCTTGCGGACGGGAATGGACACATGGGAGGCATCGTCGGTGAGGGCCACGATCTTTACCGGCGCGTCGGGATGCACATTCATATAGTCGTAAAAAGATACCTCCGCGTTGAGAGTGGCATCCACTCTGCCGGCCACCACCAGATCCAGCGTCTGATCCAGAGAGTCCACGGGAGTTACCGTGGCTCCATAGCTCTCCGCAAGAGTCATATAGGTACTGGCCATGCTGTTGGTGGTAGTCTTGCCGTTTAAGTCCTCAAAGGTCTTGATCTCCTCGTTGTCGTCAGCCACGATCAGCGCGGTGCGGATATAGCCGTAAGGCTCGGTAAAGTCGTATTTTTCCGCCCGCTCGTCAGTAATCTCCACACCGTTTACTACCATATCGTATCTTCCGCTGTCCAGTCCGGCGAACAGGCCGTCCCACTCGCCCTCCACAAAGGTCACTTCCACGCCCAGTTTTTCGGCGATCTTTTGAGCCACCTCCACATCAAAGCCCACCAGCTTATCATCCTCGTCATGATAGGTCCAGGGCGCCCATGTGCCCTCCATGGCCACGGTCAGCGTACCCTTTTCCTGAATCTGCTGCAGCAGATCCCGGCTCTGTGCCTCCTGACCGCCGTTGCCGCAGGCCGTCAGCGCCATTGTCATGACGGCGGCTGTGATAAAGAACTTTAATCCCTTTTTCATAATATCTTTTCCCTCCTGTTATTGGTCAAAACTTCTTTTCTCCCACAAGCTCTCCGTGAATGCTCACCCGGCTTTGATCCGGGCATCCGGCGTATCGCTAAGTTGGCATTGGGTATATTGTCCGCGATCTCTTTTATATGGGATTCCTCTCTCCTCCCAGGGTCTTGAGAAAGGCTTTGATCCTCTCCTCTCTGGGATTCTCAAAAAATTCCTTAGAGCCGCACTGGGCCAGTATCTGGCCGTCTTCCATGAAAACCACCTTGTTGGAAACATTGCGGGCAAAACCCATCTCATGGGTGACTACCAGCATGGTCATGCCCTCTTCGGCCAGCTGGCGCATCACTGTCAGGACTTCCCCGATCAGCTCCGGGTCCAGCGCCGAAGTGGGTTCGTCAAAGTAGATGATCTCCGGGGCCGTGGCCAGAGCGCGGGCGATTCCCACACGCTGCTGCTGTCCCCCGGACAGCTGATGGGGATAGTAGTCATAGCGGTCAGACAGGCCCACCTTGTCCAGCGCGCGTCTGCCGATCTCCATGGCCCGGGCCTTGTCCGTCTTTCGCCCGATGATCAAGCCCTCCGTTACATTTTGCAGGGCGGTCTTGTTGCTGAACAGATTGTAGCTTTGAAAGACAAAGGCCGTCTTTTTCCGCAGCCGGGCAATGTCTTTTTTGGACACATGGCCCATTTGAAAGGTCTCTCCGTCAAATTCCAGCGTACCGCCGTCCGCCGTCTCCAGAAAATTCAGACAGCGCAGCAGCGTGGTCTTGCCGGAACCGCTGGGACCTAAGATCGCCACCACATCCCCCTTTTCCACAGAGAGATCCACCCCTCGCAGGACTACCTGCGTCTGAAACGACTTTGTGATATTACGTGCCTGTACCACGGGTCCTTCCTCCTCTCCGCTGTCACGCTCAGCCTGCGCTCTCCCATATGCTGCAGCCCGGTCAGCACCGTGCAGAACAGCAGATAGATCAGTCCCACCTCAATATACAGCGCCAACGGTTCATAGGTCCTGGCTACGATGCGCTGGGTGGCCATGAACATCTCCACCACTGTGATATTGGCCGCCAGAGATGTGTCCTTAACCATGCTGATCAGGGAGTTGGACAGAGGCGGAAAAGCGATACGAAACGCCTGGGGCAGTACTATTCTCCGCATGATCTGCAGATAGCTCATACCCACACAGTACCCGGCCTCGATCTGTCCCTTGGGCACGGATTCCAGCGCCGCCCGCATAGTCTCCGCACAGTACGCCCCCTCATTGATAGAAAACACCAGCACCGCGCAGGGAAACGGATCTATAATGATTCCCAGACCCGGCAGACCATAGAAGATCACATAGAGCTGCACCAGCAGCGGCGTTCCCCTGACCACCCAGATATAGAAACGGCTGATCTGCTTTAACACCTTTACATTGGCAAACTGAATCATAGCCACCGCCACGGCGATCACCATGGCAAAAGAAAATGACAGTACTGTCAACGGTATCGTCACTTTAATGCCCGGTATCAGGATTTTGGTAAAGGAATCTATGATGATCCCCAATAACCTTTCACTCATTGTCTCGTATTACTCCCTTGTCGAATGCAAATCTATTCCTATGGAAATCATAGGGTTTGACTTTATGAAGTATACCATCATATTGGAAATATGGCAAATACTTTTCTCGTATGTTCCGACATGCACCCGGACTAACAGATCCGAAAACCGTACCGGATATCCTTTGCGGCGTCTATGTGATAGGGTGGCTCAGGCTGGGCACCCCAACTGTCCCGTCCACCCAGGCCACGCACCGCACCCAGCACACAGAGTACGGTACGCCTGGCAGGTGGAAGTTCCTCCTGATGAGTGGCGTTCTCCAGCTCCAGAGCCGTGTAGGGCAGACAGGAGAACGCAAAGGGGGCATCCTCCATGCGGATCTCCAAGTAGTCCCCGTCGTTCCCACGGCCGCTTTGCAGAGCCAAGGGCCCCTTAGTCACATTGCTTGTGCCCACGCCCGGACGGACCCGCACCCATTTTGTCCCCATATGCATGCCGCAGTCCTGAGGCGCCAGATAGGGCGTCACCGGCAGACCTTCCACCTCGTAGATACCCGGCTCGCCTCCGGCCATGCGGTCGGGGTAAGTCTCCCCTGACAATCCCTCATAGGAGAAACCCTCCGCCAATGCAGGCAATATAAAGCGCATACCAAACACCGGCAGTTCAGGCAGCCCCTCCTGTCCGTGATAGTGTACCCTGACCAGGATCTGTCCCCTTGAGTCCACCCGGTAACTCACCTCCACCGTCGCCGCAGGCACGGTGACGGTGGCGTAGGTATAGACGATCTCCGCCGTACCGGCAGTTTCCGTCCCGTTATAGCGGTTATTGCCCGGAGGATCAGGCTGGTGTTTGTCCTCGCCGTCCACCAGAACCTTTGTCCCGGTACAGCGGATGAACTTATCCGCAGCCAGCCATATGCCGCTTCTCAAATGAAATCCATTGCCCCGGTCATTATCCGTCAGCGCGCGCCAAAAGGTAGGTGCAGGCCCCCGGTATATCCACTCCCGGCCGTTTTTTACCAGAGATTCCAGCCCTTTATCACCGTAGTTAAAAATATAGTCAAATCCCCGGCCGTGCAGCCCCAGCGTACAGTCTCCGTATACCACCCGCATCTTTGTCTCTGTCCCCATATCAAGTGCGGCCTCTGCTGCCGCCGGGTTTTCCCATGCCTCTGCCCGCATTTGCGATGAGACATCCGCAATGCTCTTCCCGTCTCTATTGATATTTTCCATAATAATACCTCACTTCCTGCAATGCCGGTTTGGGTGTTCTGTCCGCGAACAGGATGCCGTTGCCGGAGAACTCATAGTCCGAGGGGCGATCCTCAAAATCTCCGCCGTAGCGCAGCACTTTTCTGCCCGTCACCTCATCCACCACCTCAATGGCCTGGTCCATATAGTCCCAGATAAAGCCGCCCTGATACATCTCAAATCTGTCCAGCAGATCCATATAGGATTTCATGCCGCCCATGGAATTGCCCATGTCATGCATATACTCACATAGCATAAAAGGCTTTTTCGGGGCGTCGGACAGATATTTGGCTATGCATTCCGGAGGGGTGTACATCTGGCTCTCCACATCCGAGATCCTGTCCCCGTACTCCCGGTTGTGGACCACACCCTCATAGTGCACCAGCCTGTCCGGGTCTCTCTCCTTGAAAAATTCATGCATGGCGGCTATATCCTCCCCTGCGAAGGATTCGTTGCCCAGAGACCACATCAGTATAGCCGTATGATTTTTAAATGTCTCAAAATGGGTTCTTGCCCGGTCCAGAACCGCCTCCCTCCAGGCGGGAAAGCTGCCCGGGATATTCCAGGAAGTTTCGTCTCCGCAGGGTTTCTGCCAGGAACCGTGAGTCTCCAGATTAGTCTCGGAGATCATGTAGATCCCATGGCGGTCACACAGATAATACCATGGAATCCGGTTGGGATAGTGGCTGGTGCGCACCGCGTTGATATGATTTTCCTCAAATATCCCAATATCCCGCTCCATATCCTGGGCCGTGATGACTCTGCCCCCTGCAGCGCTCCATTCGTGGCGGTTCACCCCGGTAAAGACCAGCCGTCTGCCATTTAAACGTATCACCTTGTCTACGATCTCGATTCGCCGGAATCCTATGTCGTAGGGCACCAACTCCAAAATCTCGTCTTTCGGCCCAAACAGCGTCAGCAGCAGCCGGTAAAGGCAGGGGTTGTGATTGTCCCAGGCCGTCACGCGGCCCAGCTGCTGCGGCTCCATGCGTATGCTGCGCGCGGCAGGGAGAGTAACGGACCAAAGCCGCTGCCCGTCTTTATCCTGCAGGGATATTCCCACCCGGTAAGAGCCTTTGGCATTCTCCTCCATACCAAGCGCCGTGGAGCGGGGCACGTTTTCGCCGATCCAGAGGGCGGCAGCGCCGTCCCCCTCCAGCGCGGCGGCAGCCTCCCCCCAGGCGTCAATCCGCAGTTCCAGCTCCAGGCTGCCGGTGACGTTGTCCTCATGCAGTCTGGGTTTGGCCCACATATCCTCCACATGCAGCCGGGGCCGGGCGTACAGATATACGCTCCTAAAGATACCGAAGAAACGAAAGAAATCCTGATCTTCCAGATAACTTGCGGTGCTGCGCTTATGCACCTCCACCGCCAGCACATTGCCCTTCTCCCGGATGTAGGGGGTCAGATCAAACTCCGAGGGGGTAAAGCTGTCCTCCGCATAGCCGATGAACTGGCCGTTCAACCACAGATACATCGCCTGCTCCACGCCCTCAAAGCATATCCTTATAGGCTTGCCACGCAGCGGCGGGGCCAGATCAAAAATTTTCACATAGGAACCCACCGGATTATAGGATGCCTGGCTAAAACAGCCGTCTCCCTCCCAGGCCGCCGGGCCGCAGGATTCCCCACATTTGTCCGCCCCGTCGGTCTCTCCGCAGGGCCAGGTTCCCTCTATCGTACAGGCCGGGCGCCGGAACATTTTTCCCTCCCAAGGATACATCACATTGATATAATGTATCTTGTCATAACCCGCCATCTCGATATGCCGGGGCACGGAAATGCTGTCCCATCCCGTCCTGTCGCAGTCCTCCCGGTAAAATTCTGCCGGCCTGCTGCCCGCGTTCACGGAAAAGCAGAACTGCCATTCCCCGTCCAGGCACTGCCGCAGCGTAAAATCCTCCGCCGCCATGCTATCCTGATCCACATAATACTTATGGTCGCTGTGAGCCACAGCCTGCCCTACCCGGAACACCCGGGGATCGTCCAGCCATCTGATATCTGCCTGCATTATTTGCCCTCCTAAAACTTTACATTCTAATAGCATTCCAGGGATTCAGCCACAGTGACAATCTCGGAGGTATCAACACTCTCCATGATTGCCGTTGCCAGTATGGTAGAATCTCCGCCGCTACTCTTTCCAGTCCTCAACCCGTTCCTTGCTGGAGGCAGTGGCCTTGGTCATCTGCCAGACGATCTCACTGAAATATCTGGGGGGGATATCTTTCAGGGGCAGTTGTTTTTCCCCCTTAGCCTCGTCATAGCAATAAGATCCTCTCTCCACCGAACCGGCTTTGTAAAAGCGCACGTCATATACGGTGATCTCCTCTCCGCCCATACTGCCGCTGCCCACGAAACTGCCGGAAAAATGCAGCTCCGCTCCCAGTCCCACGGAAGCGTCCTCCCGGTAATAGGTATCAAAGCAGCCTGCATCCTGCACGGAACCCCGGTACCACCCCAGCGCCGTCAGCTTGCCTCCCAGAGACAGATCGTTTAGAACCATGCCTCCAAATCGCTCCAGGCTATCGGACTTCTGCTCCTCGGGCGTGATATAGTAGACCGCTCTGCCCAGCTGCTCGATGGGCTGGGTGATCTCATAGTCCTCCAGCTGCTGTTTCCAGGCCTCCAAGCTCTCCCTGGTCAGTTCTATGGGATGTACCAGACCGATCTGTGCCTGTCTGAGCATCGGTTTTGGCGATGCCCCTGCCTGCGATCCCGGCACATCCTCCGACGGCTCCTCTGGTTTTGATGCTGACACATCCTCTGACGATGTCTCCGGCAGGATATACTCCTCCTCATCCTCCGTGTTAAAGGAACCGTCCTCCATATAGCGGAAACTCTGAATCAGCCTGTGATCCTCATAGATTCCCCACACCAGACCGATGGCAAACCGGTGCATGATGGGATTGCGTACAAACAGTTCCCGCCACGCCGAAACGCTCCACAGGCGTTCCGAGGACAGGGCCAGTTCCAGCCGCTGTTTCTGGCTGGTGACAGTGGCCTTCATCTGCTTTTTCATCTCCTTAAATTCCCCATAGGCTGCCGCCGCCTTTGCCTCATCGTCTCTGGCTCCGGGGGCGGGCATGTTTTTCAGCTTTTTGCCGTTCTCGTCAAAGACCTCCACCTCCAGAGCCGGAGTGATGGTCACGGTAAAGCTGCGGCTGCCATAGTCAAAACGTCGCTCCATGTTATCGTCAAAGCCCAGACTGGGCACGATCTTATCCTCCAGCTGTTCCCTTGTCAGCCCCAACTGGCCGGCGGCAAACTCCAGCGCCTGGCCCGCCGCCGTCTTGACCTGTTTGAATTTGAACTTCCGGGCGATGCCGTCCACGATCAGCAGCGCCTGGGGATGGGGATTTAATGCCAGCGCCTGCACCGCGTCCGCCGCAATGGCTCCCCTGGCATTCTGGGGCCATTCCTGGATCTGATGATGGAGCCTTTGAATGATATCGCTGCCGCCATGGATGGAGGCGGCAAACAGCACCCAGCGTTTCTTGGCCTCCGCTCCGGCGCTCATCCACTTGTCAAAGAGCTCTCCCACATATACGGCCAGCTCCTGAGGCTCCAGATCCTCAGCCAGCAGAGCAGCGTCGGCACTGATACCCGGCCTTGTCATGGAACTGTAACAGAGCAGCAGAGCCTGGAGATATTCTTCCGCGGCCTGCTCCCCGCCCTTTCTGTGCACCGGGGAAAAGGCTGTCTCGTAAGCCCAGGCCAGAGTGCGTTTCTTGCCTCCTTTGTGGAGATTTTTCACCAGGTCTTCCCTTGCCAGAGCCGGGTTTACCTGTCCCGTGCCGCCCTCTCCCGCGTTTTCTCCGGAACCTTCCGCAGCAGCTTCATGTCCCAGCGCGGCATCCAGAAGAGTCCGTATCTTTGCGTTTTTCTCTTTTTCATAAAGGTTTTCCATGGCCTGCCTGTCCTGGGGCGTATTCCACTTCGCCAGCACCCGGATGCCCAGCTCCCTCTCCGACGCCTTTTTGGAGGAGAGCAGTTCCGTCACCTGGGTTCTCCAGCCCTGGCGTTCTACCAGCATCCGCTCCAACTCCTCCTTCACCAGCTTGGAGCCGTCCTGACTAAAGGAAAGTATCTGCTCCTGCCAGGCGTCCTTGCCCCTGGCGAACTCGGCCAGCGCCGCCTGGCAGCTTTCCCTGTTTTCCTCCGTCACCTGCAGATTGGCCCCGCTGCCGTACACCAGCAGCGCAAAATAGCGGCCGTAGGCCTCCGCCTCCGAAAGGGCTTCCACGGTCTCCTGGGTGCGCTGCGCCAAATACTGCTGGAAGATGGAAATACAGCTCTGGATAATGGCCTGCTTTTTGACCGTGTCATAGGTCGTATCCGTCATGAGCTTTATGACCTGAAGCTGCTGCGCCACTCCCATCCCTGCCAGGGTCAGGCCTGAGAAAATGTGCCGCACTTCCAGTTCAAACTCCTCCTTTTGAGCCGGTTTTGCACTGAACCCTGTAAAGAAATAACTGTCTTGCAGCAATGCCATCACCACCATGCAGCGGCCATAGAACTCCTCATCGTGATAGGTTTGTACGTACTGTTCCAAAGACCCCCTGCCACCATATATGTATGCTCCATAGTAGGTCACGGGCAGTCGGTGTCTGACAGAATAGAGTGTTTGGAGATCCAATCTGCCTTCCAGATAATCCTTGCATTCCTGTGGGAAATTCCCCTTGGAGCTCAATAGATCCATCCATTTCTTTTTCTGCTCCTCCGCTTTTTCCAACACTTCCTCCTGGTACATCGCAGGATCTTCCTCCTTCATGACCTGGGCCATCTTTGCCGCCGTCATATACTCCGCGCCCCGATAGCACTCCAGAAAAGCGGAGGGGTGCTTATGCAGTTGTACCCGCAATATCTTTTTGCCGTACTCTTCCTTGAAGTCCGTGATGTTGTTCCAGTTATCCTTTTGTAACTCCCGGGCCACCCAGGCAAGCAGATCTGGGCTGGGGATTCCGAACAGATCATCCCAGTCTCCCCCCGTTCGGCCCATCTCCCCGCGGGGGTCCAGCGCACAAAATACCGACAGCATCAGCTTCGGCTCGATGGCACAGCAGGTTATCGCTACATGATGCAGCTGCTGGGAAAGCATGTAGTTGACAAAAGCGCACCCACCGGCCAGCATAAACAGGGGTCTGTCCATGACTCTGCCGGGAGCGCCTGGAATAACAGCCTGAAACATCGCCTCTTTCAGCAATTTTTCATACTCTTCCATCCAGGCAGCGTCCTCCAGGGGTTCCCTGCCACCCAATAGTTTTCGGATTCCTCCCAGAACGCCGCCCTCGTCAGTGGATTGAGAATATTTTTTACGAAAATTCTCTGCGGACGCTATGCTGTCGTAATTCATTTGGAACAACGCCGTCAGCAATATAAGCCGCTCGCCTATATAGCCGCTCTCATATTCCCGCAGCGCCTGCCGGACGGTTTCGGGAAGACCCCCGGCATGTTGTTTCAGCGCGTTGAACATATGCCGGGACATAAAATAGGAATAGCGATTGCACCAGCTAAGACACGAGTTATATGTGTGATGGGCATATACAGCCACAATCTTGTACGAGTCAATCCGGATCTTTTTTGCCTCTATACTCTTGATTAATTCCCAAAATGTCTGATACTCCTGGCCCACGCACTGAAAGCAGGTGTGAGAACCCAGAGCATACAACAGATTAAATAGCCTCACCGCCTGGTCATACTGCTTTCTCTTCAAATAATCCCCCAGCAGTTTTGTCACTGGCAGAGCTTTTTCCCGAGGTATGCCGCTCATATCCCGAACCGTCATCTCCGCCAGGATTTCCTCTCCCACCTCTCCTTTCAGATACTTCTCCGCAAGCTCCCGCTCGCCGTCCGTCAGCCCCAGCCCCTCCAGAGTATTTACCGTCTTTTCCGCCTGTGCCTCTTGTGCTCGTAACATATTTACCTCCCTATTATAATATTTTAATATCCCTATGATTTCTTCTCTACTGCAGATATTGATCAGTGCGTCTCCCGGGAATCGTTTGGATTTCTTTCCGACAATGGTTCAGCGTCCGGGGTGATTTATCTGCCGCAGTAAGACAGCCGCGCCATATCATAGGCTGTCCGCCTGATGCACAAACCTACATACCGCCATAATCTGCAATATATCTCCATAGTCGGGGCAGGCTGACATTGGAAACGGTGACGCGCACCGGAGATCTGCTCTTCCAATTGCCGCAGCCAATCCGACATAGTTGTCATACCGTAGGTTTTTCCCTGTTCCCGTGCCTCCCGGAGAGTCTGCAACATACTGTCCTGCACGGTGGCGGTGCCGGCTTGATAAATGTCCTGCAGCAGCCAGCGCAGCTCCTCCAGATAGCTCCGCAGATTCTGGCAGGCTGCACTGGCGCGCTCCGTGTCAGTGACATGACCCTCATCATCTCCACGGTCATTTTTCTCCGCAGATATATTAATCTGTTCCAGCTCCTGACGCTCCAGCACGTCCACCGGATAGAGACAGATCTGACTGTCTCTCAAATAGATTTTTCCCAGAAAGCAGGGCTGTCCCTGCCGTTTCATACGCTCCAGATACCGTATGGAGGCCTCCTCCCGCTTAGAATAGGGCAGCTCCACCAGCACCCGGCGTCCCTGCTCATCCCATATGGGCAGCTCCAGCTTTTGTGTGATCTCATTAAACCGGCCCTGCTGAAACTTTGCCGCCTGTACAAATACCAGACCGGGGCGGTCCCTCCCTGGGGTCTCCCTGCCCGGCGCGGATATCCGATCCTGAAAAAGGCGGTCATATTCCCTGTAATACCAATCCTTTAGAATGTCCGCCGTCAGCTCGCTCTTACCCAATATCTCCCCCCGGGTCTCCTGACTGGAGGACAGCCGCCCGCTGCCATCACTCTTCGCTCCCCGCAGCAGTATCCTCATGCGTGCAAGACTTTCAAGGGACAGGGCGATCCCCCAGGGCGCCTGGGCTTTTTCCTGATAGGCCGAACGCCTTTTTCCCTCGTAAAAAGTAGGCCGGGCATTGGTATAGGTGTACCATGTTCCCGCCGCCGTGTCTAAAAAATAGACCGTGTCTCCCTCGTAACCGGAATCGCTGACAAAATGCTCCATGGTGATCCCCGTCAGTTCCAGATCTCCCACCGGAAGGTATTGTGAGCGGAATTCTCCTGCCAGCGCCTGAATCCGGGCTGACACGTTTTCTGCGGACGGCTTTGAGGCGTCAGTAATACCGGATGAACGCGCGTGTTCCGCCCCGTTCCCAATGGGAGCTTGCGGTGAGCGTTCTGCTACGCTCTGTGATGTGGCAGACAAGTCGTCGGATAGCAGCGTGATAAGCTGGTCTGTCTTGTGATACAGCAGATACAGTTCTTCCGCCAGTCTCTCCACGCTCTGTCCCGCCGCCCTGCGCAAATATTTTCCATAGCCCTCCGCCAAGGCCCTGAGGTCTCCCTCCCAGCCCGGCAGTCCCACATTGTGGCAGAGGATCGCAAGTCTCTCCAACTCCCGCGCCTGCTCCTCACCGCTTCGAGCCAGCCCGGTCTCCAGCAGATGTTCCAGACAGTCCCTGATCTGTTCTGCCGCCCCGGACAATTCCTGCATATCCAGACCCGGCTGTTGATCAGATTCCTGATCCAACTGCTCTACCGTCAACTTTTTCTCCAGATATTGGCACCACAGGATCGCCTCCGCCTTATGGCTGCACAATTCTTTTCGGTGGCAGGAACAAGTGCTGTACTCCAAAGGAGACAGCAGCTTTACAGATATCTCCTGTCCCGGCAATCCCATGCGCACTGTGCTGCCCCGCTCCACTACGGGAACCTGCCCTGCCTTCATCATGGCCGTCAGGCGATGCAGCCCCCTGGTTCCCAGAGCCCGCAACAGAGGTTTCAGAGGCTGGGCCAAAATCTCCTGCCACACCTTTTCAGACAGTCTGCCGTTAACTTTTCCCTTCATTTCAGCGCTGCTGCCGCTGTTTTTGACTTTCTCCGCTCCGGCGCTGCCTCCGCTGTTCTCAACTTCCTTCGCTCCGGTGCTGCCTCCGCTGTTTTCAACTTCCTTCGCTCCGGCGCTGCCTCCGCTGTTCTCAACTTCCTTCGCTCCGG
>CAJTMX010000003.1:84719-158867 GCA_910577235.1 uncultured Acetatifactor sp.
TCAACTTCCTTCGCTCCGGCGCTGCCTCCGCTGTTCTCAACTTCCTTCGCTCCGGTGTTGCCGCCGCTGTCTTTGAGACTTTCCCCGTCCCCGCTCCCCTCTGCGGCTGCCTGCCTCGCTATCAGAACCGCCATGATCACATGGCGGCATATACTGCGGGAGGGACAACTGCACCGGCTCTCTGCCAGCGGCAAACGGAGCGTCACCGTTTCACTTCCGGCTGTCACAGACAAATCCTCTGCGCTAAGATCGATCCCTTTCGCCGCCTCCTGCGCCTTTTCGCCCTCTGCCTCCAGATCCTTATATGCCCTTTTGACGATCCCCTTGTTGCTGATGCCCACCAGATAGTCCTCGTCCACATCCGCCAGACTCTGTCTCCAATCCGCCATCTTCAACCCCCAGCATATTATTACTGTCGTCCAAGCCGGACTACGTTACTGTTTACACCGAAACTCACCAAGTACGACTACCCGACCATCTCCGCCACATGTTCCGCCAGCTGCTCCGGGGTCATAGCGCCCACAAAGGCCCCCAGTTGAGTCAGCTGGCCCGCCACGTGGCGACTGTAATTGGGCGTGGCTGTCATATCCAGCGCTGTCAGCGCGATCAGCCTGGCCCCACTCTCTATGATATTGCGGCTGATGCCAAGCATATTGTTCAAAGAGCCGCCCTCATACAGATCCGAAATCAGTACCACCAGGGTTCTGTGAGGATTATCGATCAATGTCTCGCAGTAACCAAGCGCTCCCGCGATATCGGTGCCCCCGCCCAGCTGTACGCTCATAAGCGTCTCCACCGGGTCCTCCACATGGCCGCTTAGATCCACCACATTGGTGTCGAAGATGACCAGCCGGGTATCCAGCATGGGCAGCCTGGCAAATATGCCCGCCATGATCGCGCTGTGGATCACGGAGTCCAACATGGAACCGCTCTCATCCACACAGATTACGATCCTCCACTGATGATAACGTTTCATGCGGGAGTGAAAATACACCTGCTGCAATACCAGCTGTTCCCGCTCCCGGTCATAATGCTGAAGGTTTTTCCGTATGGTCTTTCGGATATCCAGGTTGCGCATACTGCGCACAGGACTGCCGCTGGTGCGGTCCAGCCGCCCCTGCATGGCTCTCTGCACATCCTGCTGCAATCTGTCCATGATCTCCCGGGCAACCTTGCGTACGATCTCTCTGGCCAGCTGCAACACTTCGCCTTTCATCATATGTTTCAGGCTCATAATAGTCTTAAGCAGCTCCCGGTTGGGCTCCAGACGGCGCAGCACCTCCGGGTCGGTGAGCAGCTCCGTCATCTCATATTTTTCCAGTGCATGGCGTTCCATGATCTCCACGGTCTCTCTGGGAAACAGCTTTTTCATCTGACGGAGCCACCCCGGAACGGTCAGCCTGGAATCCCCGCTGCCTCCCTGGCGTTCCTGCCGGATATCCTGCTCCTCCCCGTATTCCCGGGAATACAGAAAGTCCAGCACTTCCTCCATGCCCATGTAATTGACGTCCCCCTGGCTGTAAGTTATCTGTCCCGAGGCGTATTTTCCCAGCACCAGCCTCCATCTGTTCAATATCTGTCCGTCTTCCATGATACCCCCTACCGTTCCTCCATCTCTTCCAGCGCGTATCTCTCCAGTTCACGTCCGTAGAGATACCATGCCTCGGGAACCGCCTGCCGCTCCTGCAGCCTCCGCCCGCTCTCGCCGTGAAAGCCCGCCGCCGTCCTGGCGATGCGGTCTGTCTCCGACGGGGTGAAATAGGTGAAAGCCATATGTAGCTCCGGCAGCAGCCGCATGAAATCTTCCTCTCCGATCCGGCACAGAAATTCATCCAGCATCCGCAGAAAATCATCCCCCGCAAACACCAGATCCTTGGCCCCAAAGAACAGCCCCCGGAAAAACAGCGCCGTTTTCATCAACTGTTCCCCGGTTCCCGTCAGGTATCCCCGGCACACCTGCCGGGTCTGTTCCACGCTCTCCCTGCCGCCGCCGTACAGCAGTCCGTGTATGCAGCCGTGGACTCCGGGCTGTATCCCGCTGTCCCTGTCCATGGTCAGCAGAGCCTCAAAATATCCGTCCAACAGGACATTGTCCGGCGGCGTTTCCTCTGCCGGGCCCTTGTCCCTGTCCCCTTTGTTTACGACAGGGGAATCCTCCCGCTCCATTCTTCCTATAACCTGATACAACAGCTTCACCGCCTCCATGCACCGGGCCATGTCCTCCTCCTTGACCCGTGCCATTCCCGGCAGCAGCCCCAGGAGCCTGCGGACGCAAATCTGCAGCGGCTCCTGTATATCCCATTGAAAGTCATACAGCCGTTGCAGCTGCCGTATCATGGTCATGGACCGCAGTGCGTCGGCCAGGGAATAGAAGTCCGTGTCCGACACCAGGAGCTGTGACAGATGACCATATACCTGCTCCGCCTGTCTCTCCAGTCCCATCTCCAGCACCTGGGACAGCAGCAGCGCGCCCTCTCTGGCGTATACCGCCTTTTTCAGACTTTCCATTACCAGGCCTGTTGCCGCCTCCTCCAAAGTGCCCCCGTACACCGAGGCGTCGATCAGGGCCGCCATAACCTGGGCGCTCCATTTGTATTTCCAGATCTCTCTCATCAGATTGCGGTCCCGCCCTGTCTGCAGGTTGGGTCCTTTCACCCGCCGGGCAAAAGAGGTCTGCAAAAACAGCAGCCGGTGAAAAAACATGCTGATCTGGCGGTGTTTCTGTTTGCTGAAAACGGATAGAGTCACTTCGTTTTCCAATGTGGATGCGGTCTGTAGTCCATAGCGCTTACATCCCATACGAAAATCCTGCAGCAGCGGCGGCTCCCCCGCATCGCGGCACAGTTCTCCCACCTGTCTGCCCGTCATCTGCCGCCGCAGCAGCCGCATGGGCTCATCGGTGGCCAGATTGTATTCTCCCTTGACAAAACAGGACAGCACCGCGTCCCGCAGTTCATAGGCCCCCGGCTGGGACTTGCCCCGCAGGGCCGCCAAGCCCTCCGCCATGGAGCAGGCGCATATCTCGTCATAGGTGGATGTGCTGCCCTCCGCGCGCCGTATGGCTTTGCCTGTGTGAACGATCATGTTCAGCACTGTATCGGTATAGGGCCGCTCCCCCTCCTCCGCCACATGCCCCCATATCTCCTGATAAAATCCGGGAAAAGGCATACCGCTGGCATAACCGTTTAGGGCATCCGCCGCCTCCATGGAATAAGGCATCAGATAGACTCCCTGATCTCTGGCGCTCACCAGCTTTTCCGGCATATCTGTCAAATCCCCTGTCTCCAGCCGGCGGGCCAGCGCCGGGGTATGAAAGCCTCCCGTCACCACCAATATGCGCCGCAGGCCCTCCTCCGTCCCGGCAGGCTGCCTGCACGTTCCCGCCTTCTCTCCGGCAGCCTTTCGATGCTTGCCCTCCGTCCCCGAAAGCTGCCGGGCCGTCTCCAGGATCTTAGCCGCCATATAGGCCTCCCGGGCCAGACAGCCCTCCTCCTCAAGCTGCTCCCGGGGGGTGCTTTCTCGGGCCTGGCGGCAATAGGTCAGCAGATTGTCAAACCATGTCTCCGTCTCCTGCTCCAAACCCTCAAGCTCAAAATATTTTTCCCAGAATTCGTCAAAGCTGCGCAGGCCCGTCTTCTCACACAGACGCTGCACATAGGCGCTCCGGGACAGCAGATAGTCGTCGTTATAGCTGCTCTTCTCCCCCTCCCGGCGCATACCCCTGCCCGCATGGGAGGCGGCCAGAATATCCCCATAGGGCAGATCGATAAAAGCCACCTTTGCCCCTAAGGCATCACCCGCCCGCAGAGCCGCCAGCTCCGGTGAATAGTCCAGAAAAGGATAATAACAGCGGTATTTCTCCTTTTCCTCGGACACCGCTCCCGCAGTATCGTCGTAGGAGTAATACATGGCAAAAGGCGCTTTGGTTGCCTCATCCAGCATGGCAGGAATCAAGCCGCAGGCAGAGTCGGGGCCTTCGATCAGCACCGCATGGGGCTGCCAGTCCCGGATCGTCCGCCGCACCTGCCAGGCGCAGGCCGGGCTGTGGTGGCGCACCGGGAGCAGCTTTATTTCAGCCATTTCCTGGCGTCGTAGTATCGTTTCCATAGGCCACCTTCCTTGTTCGCCTTGTCCCGGATCACCGTGTTAAAATAGTCCTTTACCCGGGTCAGATCCTCCTTGTTCTCCTTGGAGAGAGCGCCCACCAGATTCTGCACCAGATCGTCCACATCCATGGTTCCGTCTCCGTAATAATATCCGCCGATCATGGTCTGATAGTACACGGACACGGCCTCCGCCGTGCTCATCACGGCGCTGGGACTGTCGATGCGATGCCCCAGCGCCGATACGCCCTCCCGCAGCTCGTGATAGGTGGAGGCCAGCAGCTCCGCCACGTCCTCGTCCACGGGCATATCCATGTGACTTTCCGCAGCCAGATTCTGCACCTCGTTTATAATGATCTGCTTTTCCAGCGCCACCTCCCGCACAGGCATCACCGTCTCGAAGTTAAAGCGGCGTTTGAGCGCGCTGCTCATCTCGTTCACACCCTTATCCCGGGTGTTGGCCGTGCCGATCACATTGAATCCCGGCCGCGCAAACAATATGCCGCCGTCCCCCAGCTCCGGCACATTCAGCACCTTGTCGCTGAGTACGCTGATCAGGCTGTCCTGCACCTCCGCGGGCGTGCGGGTGATCTCCTCAAAGCGGGTCAGTATCCCCTGTTCCATGCCCACATACAGCGGAGAGGGCACCAGCGCCTCCCGGCTGGGGCCTTTTGCCAGCAGCAGCGCGTAATTCCAGGAATATTTGATCATATCCTCCGTGGTACCCGCCGTCCCCTGTATGGTATTGGTGCTGACACCGCTGACGGCGGCGGACAACAGCTCCGAGAGCATGGTTTTGGCCGTGCCGGGCTCCCCCACCAGCATCAGGCCCCGATTGCCCGCCAGGGTAATGATACAGCGCTCCACCAGCGCATCGTTGCCAAAGTATTTTTTCCCTATGGTGACGCTGCCGCCCTCATAGGAAACGGGCGTCTTGCTGCCCAGAATAAATGTACGTACCGCTCTGGGGGACAACTGCCAGTTCTCCGGCTTTTTCCCCGTGTCTGTGGCCTTAAGCGCCTTTAGCTCTTCCCGGTAGCGCACCTCCACCGGGGGGCGCAATAATTTATGTTCGTCCATATGTATCCCAAACCTTTCTATATGCTAATTTTATTCTAACCGTTTCATTTTTTTTCGTCAATGGATTATGTATTTTTAGGAAAAAGGATTTACACAAATCCGGCGGCAGAAAGAATAAGGTTTCTGTTGGACAGAGCGTTTATTCTTTCTGCCGTGTATCAAGTATTTATTACATGTCCTCTGTACGCGAGACCTATATAGTCCGCTATTTATCTCCGTGGCGTTTTTCCAGTTCGGCCGCATTGCTCTCCACCCTCTTTCTGCCCAGCGGATAGATAAAGAACAGCACTGCCGCTGCCAGGAGGTACACGATCCCCGGGAAAAAGGTGGAAATATTGTAGATGCCTCTCGCCACCTGCTGTGTCTGAGCCGCAGCCAGCTCATTATAACCGATCAGCGCCAGGGCCCAGCCGCTCATGCCCCCGGCCAGAGCCTGTCCGATCTTGCGGGAAAAAGAGTAGATCCCGTAGATCGTTCCGTCGTCTCTGTGGCCAGTGATCACTTCCTTGTCGTCAATAACGTCGGTGACCAGCGCAAAGCACTGCATGTTAAAGAAACTCATGCCGATCATGGCCCCAAAGATCAGTGCGATGAAGACCCATACATTGGTCACATGCAGAAAACCGATTACCACATACAGCAAACCGGAGAGCAGCATGCCCACGGTACCGCTCTCCTTTTTACCGAATCGCACCGAAAGTCTGGTGGAAAACGCCGCAAGTATCAGCATTACCGGCAGCTGAAGCATGGCCGACAGAGACAGGGCTGTGGTATTTTTGAAATAGTCAGCGTACAGATAATTATTCAGCCCCTGGCTCATCAGGGAGGCCAGCAGCATCAGCAGGGCGGACAGGATCACCCCCAGCAGAGCCCGACTGCCCAAGATCTCTTTTAAAAGCTCCACCGCCGAGGAACTCCGATTTCCCACGCTGTTTTTATCCGGCAGCGACACCCGTTCCGTGCAAAGCCAGTAACAGAGCAGGTAGCCGAGAATGGCGCATGCGGAAAACACGCCTGCCAGTACTGTAAAATTGGTGGGATTTACCACCTGATTACCCGCCGCGTCCTCATAGTAGATCACCAGAGGGGCAACCACGCTGATCAGAATACCCGCGAACATACCGCCCATGGAGCGGAACACCGACAGGGAACTTCTGTCTTTTGGGTTCTGGGAGATCACGGAGGCCATGGAACCGTAGGGGATATTGATGGAGGTGTAAAATACCGAGCCCCACAGAATATAGGTCACAAACATATAGGCCACCCTGACGCCGTAGGGCAGGCTGCGCAGGCCGGACTGATACATCAGAAAGGAGGATATGGCCACCGGCCCGCACATCCGCAGTATCCAGGGGCGGAATTTTCCGCTATTTCCTGCCCTGGTCCTGTCGGCAATGCGTCCCATCCCGATATCGGTGAACGCGTCGATACAGCGGGCGATCAAAAACATGGTGCCGATCAATCCCGTGCTGATGCCCATCACCTTGGAATAGAACACCATGACATAGGTGCTGGCAAACAGAAAGCTGAAATCGTTTGCCACATCACCCAGCAGATAGCCCGCTTTGTCCCTTATGCCAAAAGGTTTGACATTATTTTCGCTCAATTTATCTCTCCTTTCTGATCCGATTCAGTCTGCGGTTGATCTCCAGGATCTCCTCCGCCGTAAGGGGTTTCAGACCTGCGGTTCCCAGCATGCTCAGCATTCTCTTTACGGTAAATCCACTCATCATCCTGATCATGCCCTCATTCATCTGCAAGCCGCCAGGGCTTTGCTCTCCCCCGGGGCCCTGCTGCCCTCCGTGTTTCTGCTCTCCCCCGGGACCTTGACTACCCGCCAGCATACTGCCCAGCTCCAGCAAAAACCGCTTACCTTCATCGGTGGTAAGCAGATCCCCCAGCTTGTCGTTGACGGAAAAATACCCCTCCGGAGCGGTGATGTCAAACCAATTGATCACGCCGCCGCTCTCCTTCATGCGGTACTGCTCATTGAAAGTGTCCACCTTGCGTATCCTGCTCTGATCCCGGCAGTCTCCGGCTATCGCCGTCAGCACCGTCTCGCCCCGGTTGGGCACGTCAAAATAGAAAAAGTGTTCCGCGGAGGTCTTTTTGCCAAGACTCTCCCCATCTGCCATCAGTTCCACCTCCGGCTGATTGGAGTAGACCGTGACCTTAGTCATATCCTCCACCCGGTCCACATAGCGTTTCCCGCAGATATGGACGAAAGGTTCCTGAGACAGCCAGGCCTTGTAGGCATAGAAAGCGTCCTTTTTATATTTCCTGTCAAAAGTCACCAAACCCTTGTGGTTCATGCCGTCCTCTCCTCCTTCCGCTCTGGCGTCGGCGGCAAAATCAAACATATTCCACACATGGGTAGCCCAGATATAGGGCCTGGAAAACAGTTGTCGAATCAATTCCTCATGATAGTACGCCTGGTATTCCTCGGTGTAATCCCCCTGCTGCGGGTGGGAGCTGTGCCAGTTCAGCGCCTCACAGCCATACTCGCTCATGCCTATGGGTCTGTGGGGATATCTGGCGTGAAAACGGTCAAAAAACTCTCCGTTCATGGAGGTGTCCCCGCCGTACCAGCCAAAGTAATGGTTGTAGGAGATCACATCCGGGATGTTCAGATATTCCGCGTCTATATCGCACATGGATACCACGGCAATAGTGGTCAGCCGGATAGGGTCCAGCTCATGGCACAGGTCATTTAAAATA
The DNA here is from genome assembly GCA_910577235.1 of uncultured Acetatifactor sp. Taxonomy (GTDB): domain Bacteria; phylum Bacillota; class Clostridia; order Lachnospirales; family Lachnospiraceae; genus Acetatifactor. The sequence goes on from CAJTMX010000003.1 coordinate 92,621, forward strand.
CGGTGGTTTTCCAGCAGACCCGGGTCCTCCGCTCCGCTCATGGTGATCTCATTGGACAGACCCCACACCACGATGCCCGGATGGTTGTAGTTCTGGACCACCAGCTCCTTCATCTGGGACACGGTGTTGTCCGAACCTTTCTCCATATGTCGGGAAATATAGGGAATCTCCGCCCAGACCACCATGCCCCGCTCATCGCAGAGATCGTAAAAATACTGGTCGTGCTGGTAATGGGCCAGACGGATGGTGTTGGCTCCCATCTCACAGATCAGATCCATATCTTCCTCATGGTCCGCCTTGGACAGCGCGTTGCCCTTGCCCGGGCGGTCCTGATGACGGGATACGCCCCGCAGGGGATAACTCTCTCCATTTAATATAAAGCCTTTTTCGGGGTCGACGGCAAAGCTGCGGCAGCCGAAACGGATCTCCCGGCTGTCCAGCTCCTTCTCTCCGTCAGCCAGAACCGCCCGCAGCGTATACAGGTGGGGATCTTTGCGCCCGTTCCATAAGCGGACGCTTTTAAGGGGTATATGAACAGTGGGGAAATCTCCGGTTGTCTCCGCCTCCGCCACCTTTTCCTCGCCGTCCCATATGGAAAAGCGCAGTTTTTCCTTTTCCGTCGTTCCGGTGACATATGCCTCCACGTAAACATCGGCGTCCTTGTCCTTCACTATAGGAGTCACGCTCACCCCCGGGCCGCCAAAATAGTCCAGATCAAATCTGACCCTGCCCACACACAGCAGGGAAACATCTCTGTAGATTCCGCCATAGAATGTGAAGTCCGCCATCTGCGGATACACATGATCGTTGGGTGCGTTGTCCACCAGCACCCGAATCTCATTTTCTTCCCCCAGAGCCCGGGTAATATTGCATCTCCAGGTGGAATAGCCGCCGTCATGGTGGGCCAGCAGGCTACCGTTAACATATAGATCCGCGGAGGAGTTGACGCCCTCAAACTCCAGATACACCTCCTGGTCGCCGACCTCATTTTTTTTCAGTGTCTTTTTATAACAGCAGGTTCCCCGGTAATAGTCGTTTCCCCCGTCCTGACCATCCGTCCCGTTCCACGTGTGGGGCAAGTCTACCCGCTCCCAGACGGCTGCTCCGTTTTCCTCTCCTACAGTTTTACAAAACTGCCAGCCTTCGTTCCAACAGATCTTTCTCATCGCTATACCTTTCCGCGCGCTGCTCCGCGCTCCATACAGGCATATCTTCCGCCCGATTCCGACAATGCTTTCCCAGCGTATTTGTCCGTATCATTATTTGCGCAAGCCCGGAATTGTATACGATTTCGGCACAAAAAAAGAACCCCTGCGCTTTTCAGTGGTTCTTTTTTCGTATCCATCGCCCGGCACTTTTGCCATTCCGCAACCTGCGAGCTTACGCTGACTCAATCCCGCTCTCTGCCGCAGGATTTTCCCGATTGTCTGACTTTAGTGTCCAATACCCCGTCACCTCCCGGCTACCTTCTTCTTTTTGCTCCAGCAACACGGGGCCGTTCAGAAACAGCCTGTCCTGCCCTTTCTGTAAAATGACAAAATGAGTGCAGAGTATCCTCCTGTGATATTCTATCATGTTCATGGGATCGTATCCACAGATCCGGTACTCTCCTTTTTTCTCCACCGGGTTTTGGCTCAAAAATTCCTCTATCTGCCCGGCTCTGCGCTGTCGGTACTTTTCCAGTTCTACCTGTAAAGGGTCTTCTTCCGCACTGTCCACGCAGGCCAGTCCATACACCGCTCCTGTGATGTAAGCCGTCCGGCGTATATCCAGAAACGCCTGGTCCGGCGCTCTCAAGACCTTTAGGTAACGCCCCATCTTTTCCTCAAACTTGTGGGGATTGATGGCCCGCAGTGCCCTGCAGCCCGCGTACTCCGCCCTGCCCTCTATGTGCTCCGCCATAAGTTCCTGTTCCAGATAGTCACCCAGCCCTTTTGCCCGCTGCCGCCGCAGGGCGCGAAAAGCGGCCAGCAGCGCCCCTCTCCTCTCTCCGGTTTCACTGTAAGCCTCTGCCAGCAACTGATTTTCGGTAAACCGCAAACGATGATTTTCCGCATTCTGTGGATAAGATAACAGCTTAAAGTCGTCAGGATAACGGCTCTCCCCACTCCGCATCTGATATGCGTGAAACATCTCATGCACCAGATCCGCAGTAAGCAGCTCCGCATCCGCCTGCTGTGGATCTTCCACATAAAATATGGCGATATACTCCCCCTCAAAGTCAATGGCAGTATTTCCCATAAAACGGTTATCCCACGGGATCACCCCCTGGGACAGCCAGACGTGAACGGAATCATAGATGCCGAATTCACAGCGCCCGAATCCGGGGCATATTTCCTCAAAAGGCACATTCTCCAGCAGGCTTTCAATTTTTTCATATAAAGAGCGCATCTCTTTCCCTCCTGAACCTATACGGCCGTTAATATCTCCGTATTTCCGTATATATACAGGATAGACCGTCAGGCCCAGACGCTCAACTTGAAATTCCCCGACTTTTTCCTATTGGCCCTCCTCTATTTTCCGAAGGGCGGCGGCTATCTCCCCGGTCTGCCCGGTAAAAATAAACCTCCCCACATTAATCTTGCTGTCAAAAAGATATGTGTACTTAAGCTCCCCCGCACACTCCCGGTTGATATACTGTAACAGTATCCGGTTCAATTCCCGGGACCGCTCCTCTCCCGGCTGGTCATAAATCAGACAGGCTGCCGGCTGCCGGGCATGTTCCTCCTCCAGAAAATGCTGCGCCCGCATTTTAGCCTTGATCTGTATACCGCTTTTGATAAAGGGCTGCGCCACAAAGCGCTCCACATCCTCCGGTGAAAAAACATATTTCCCGGCGATCATGGCTCCGGTGAGGATTCCCTGCCGGTAAAAATTCCGCAGGGAGCGGACGGAATATCCGGTCATCAGAGCCAGTTCGGCTAAACCATACTCCATGGTAGTTCCTCCGTCTTTATGTCTTTTATATTTCCTGAAAGCGGGAAAAATCATTTGAGCATCTCCTCATACACCGATCTGTCCACGGTAAATTCCTGCGCTCCCATATAGCCCGGTGCCACCTCATATTCGTCAAAGGCCAGCACAAGGTTCCCGGCCTGGTCAAAGTAAAAATCCTGATCTATTTCCAAGCCTTTCCAGTTCATCTCCGGTTTCTCCTCCATATCTACCCAGTAGGATTTATCCCGATATTTTTTCAAAAACCGTCCCGTCCGGCAGAGGATCACCCGGAAGCAGCGTGGACAGATCCGCCCGGAACGTTACGTTCCAACCGTTTTCTTCCTGTTGGAAATACCACTCTCTGTCCGTATCCTCGAATTTTACTACCAGCATATCATCCTCCCAATAATATCCCGCCCTATCATCAATAGAACCGAGAAAACCGAGGTCATCGGAAAAGTCAAGGCTTTTAAAGTGCCCTATTGAATCGCCTCCACCAGCATCAGACTTATAGGGAGTTCATAACGCCCTGACATATACCAGCTGCCGTCCTCCCGCTGCAGCATGAGATAGAATACTTTCTCCTGGGGAAGAGTCCCCTCGGGCCACATGGACCAACTGCACTGGCAATTCAGATGGACCATGGCTCTCCATCTCTTCCCGTTTTCCACATAATCCTGGTGAGGTCCGAAATTCCCATTTTCATCCAACTCGCTGAAAAATACGGCATACTGGCGTCCTGCGTCCGTATAGCTGTACTGGCTCACGCCCCCTACCATGGCAAGCAACTGACCATCCTCTTCCACAAAGGGAGCAAAGTCCCCCTTGCGATCAAGAGTCGGAAGGCTGCCCGAAAGCAGACCCTCCGTGATCTCCGTATCAAAATAACGGTTTAAATAAGTCCGCAACTCCTCCATACTGGTGATGCCCGGCTCATCCACTACGCCGTAATTGACGCCGTCGATCACCTTATAGTAGGGCCACACATCCGAATAGGGTCTTGTGGAGATCTCCCCCATATTTGTAAACCAGCTGTAAACCCGCTCCGCCTCCTCAAAATCCTGTCTCCACCGGGGAATCTCCTCCATGGGATATCCCTCCAGTTCCTCATAGGGGAATTGTTTCGCCGAAAAGCTGCTCCAGCAGGTTCTGATCTCCTCCAGGCAGGCTGTATACGCATCCGGGGACTCCGGGTCGTACTCCACAAAAGCAGGTTCCATATAATAATACGCCCCCGTTCCCGCCCGATTGGCCTGGAGCTGCGTACCTGCCACTCCGGCAGAATGGTCATTATTATAATCCCAGGCCAGCAGGTATTCCATGCCCCGGATATCCCAGGTACCGCTTCTATAGGCGATCTGCTCCAGACCCGGCTCCAGATCGGGATACCCCGTCCAGAAATAATAGCACAGACAGCCCTCCGTTGCCAGCTCATGCCAGCCGTCTTGCGGCTCCCCCTCCGGCAGACCGGACAGGGAATCTATGTGAAACAGCGCCAGATGCCGCAGATAGCGCTCTCCCGCCTCATTCTCCCCCAGCACCGCCCCGTAGGCCACTTTACCCACCAGACTCCGGGGAACTTCCATGGAAAAATAGGGATCGTCGATGACCGTATCCCTGATGACCCGGTAGTAGGCATTGTCCGAGCGCACATGATCCGACGCAGGATCTGTGGGGTCCCCCTCCGGGATTGCACTGCCCCAATCCTGTCCCGGTGTCTCCTCGATACTGTTTCCCGGCTGTTCTCCGGCACTGTCTCCATGCTGGCCTTCATCGCTGTTTTCCGGTTGCTCTCCACCGCTTTCCCCCGGCTGCTCCGAAACGGATGGAACCTCCGGCGCTGCATTGCCGCTCTCCTTAGATTCGTTGGGAGTTCTGTTGGGGTTTGCGCCCATATCCCTCTCCCCCCGCACTCCCGTACATGCCACGCAGAATATCCCCAGCATCAAAACCGCCAGAACCGCTCCTGTCACAGCCAGAGTCCTGGGCCTTTTAGCGATCATCTGTACCCGCTCCCTCAGGTTTTTGCCGTCCGCGGTCATGCTTGTGGCGCAGCATAAAAAATCCGCTTTGCGGCTCTGCTGTACAGTCACCTCCACCAGCACCCTGCCATAGACGCTGCGGTTTTCCTCCCCCAGACGCCCCACCGTTCTCTCGTCACAGGCCAGTTCACTGTCCTGACGGCTCACATAGGTCGCCAGCCACACCAGCGGGTTATACCAGTGCAGCGTCAGACACAGGCTGCGCATCAATGACCAGATATGATCTCCTGTCCGATAGTGGCTCTCCTCATGGGCAAGCACATAGGGCAGCTGCTGCTCCGTGATGCCCCCAGGGAGGTAGATCGCGGGATGCGTCAGGCCGAACAGGCACGGCCCGGTCAGATCGTCCACCACATATACAGGCACGGTACCCTTCTCTGCCACTGGCCGGAGACGACGCGCACGGCAGAGTCTGCGCCAAAAACTGATATTGACTCCCGACAGCACCAGCGCCGCCACTGCCGCGCCTGCCGCCCAGACGATCAGCAATGCCTTCTGCCAGGAAAACCGGTCTCCATTCTCTGGCAATCTCTCAGGACCTGGTATCGGCTCCGGCGCCGTAACAGGTGTGAAATGACCGTTTTCCGGCTTTTGTAAAATATCCGGCGTGTATGCTCCGACGAGCTCCCCGCCCGCGTCCTCCCTAAAGTCGGGAATCTCCTGAACGCCCTGCTCCTCCTGCCCGGCGGGCAGCAGATTCAGTATGCTCACATTCGTACCTATAAAATTACAGGGGATCAGAAGGCGGACCAAGACCAGCAGCCAAAGGCCATATTGTGTCTTCGCGCTGATCTTTCCTTTAAAGATCCGGCGTATTAACAACACCAATGCCACTGCCACACTTGAGGTAATCATCCATGCCAACATGCTCACATCCTCCTCTCTGCCTCTTCCAGAATATCATACAGTTCCCGGATCTCCTCTTTGGACAGGTTCTGCTTTTTCGTCAGCGTGCTCATAAGCATACCCACGCTGCCCTTGTATACCCGGCTTAAAAAATCTTCCGTTTCATGCAGCAGCGCCTCCTGACGCTTTACCAGCGGACTGTAACACCTGACCTCTCCGCTCTCATCGCAGTGGATCAAACCTTTCTCGGTCATTCGCCGCAACATCGTAAGCGTCGTGCTTTTGCTCCAGCCCATCTCCGCCTTCAGGTAGTCCACAACCTCCCGGCTGGTGCGGGGAGCCTGCTCCCACAGGCATTCCATCAGGTGCCACTGTGCCGGAGTCAGGTCGGTTCCCGGCTGCTTTTCCGGTATATTGTCTCCCATGATTTTTTGCTCCTCCTAGTCACTGCATAATGCGGTTTACTTTGTAAACCCAATATAACACAGGGTGGTTTACGTTGTCAACCACCCTGTGCTTATTCACTGACTTATTTCACTGACTTTTGTCCTACTTATTTGCCGTTATTTTTTTCTCCTGTGAAGTCTTTCTGTAAACAAAGAACTCCATACTGTTTTCCCTGAAAATATCCTTTAATATTATAAGTCCTCTCCGTAGCTCTTCCTCTGTGTCCGGGATTTTTGTTCGTTATGCATGGCGAATCTGTGGGAGACTAAAACATGTATACCCTTTTGCGGCACCAGCAGCTCCGCCTCCTCGCAGGTGAGATGGCCGCAGTTCGGCGCACAAGGATTATGATACGCCGCACACATGGATCATCTGCCGGGGAAGTACGGTAAAAAAGGTTTTACATCCCGTGGGGAGAAAAAGGCCGTTGCCTTCTGCGTCAATGCCATGATCGCTGTGCCGGTAGCCGTGCCGCCGGGACTTGCGCTAAAAAATCGTCGTAAGCAACCGTAACAGCCGGGCCAGATCGTCTATCATCCGCTGGTCTATCATGGAGACGGAACTGCTCTCCGGCGTATACGCCGCCCATGTCAGCTCCAGCGACCAGTCCTCTATCTGCTCTGCCCCGGGCAGGTTTCCTGTGACCACCGTCCTCACCCGGGGTTCTCCCAGATAGACCGCTATGTACAGTTCCATGCCCTCCGGGAGATTCCAGGAATCCGTATCTCCCGGAATTCCCATCCGCTGTGCCAGCTGCCGCGCCAACTCCAGTCGGCGGTCAGTGTCGGTGATACGATAGACCAGCTTTTGCTCCTGCCGGTCCCACTCGTCCGCTGCCAGAACGGCTCCACACAACATGGGCAGAGAGAGCTTTCCCTGTATTTCTTCCAGTTTTTCCCTTATATCTGGGATTTGGCCCAGTTCCAGCTCAAAGGCATGTTCCAGCTGTTGCAGCGAAATATAGTCCCCAAGGCTCCACTGGGGCAACATCTTATCCAGCAGCCTGTTCTCATGGGTAAGATGGGCATAGGCTCTGTCATATATGGCATGTATGTCTATGGCCTGGCAGTCCCGGGTCAGGTACAGTTCCGTGAGCGGACTGCCGCTTTCTCCGCTGGCCGCCAGCCTTACGGCCTCACCGTCATATCCGCCATGCAGCGTCACACTGTTCCACTCCGTTCTCTCCAGGCCCGTAATCTCCGAAAGTATCATTAAAAATTTCTGCTGATCCGCCGTCAGTTTATCCATATTCAGACTGGCCTGTAGGGTTATGGCGCAGTTCGGCGCCGTCAACGCCTCCCGCAGCCGCCGGGCCTTGGGGACGGTGCGGATTCCCAGCACTACCGCCGCGGTCAGTACCACTGTCAACAGCAGGCATAGCGCTTTAATTATCCGGTGTTTCTTTTTATGTTTGCCTCTTCTTGCGGATTGTCCCATAGATTTTCTCCACTGAATACATATAGGTCCTTATGTTCCGATTGCTTTTTCAGATACAATGCAACAACTGCATCTGTAAGTTTATTATAAGCTTCCCCGCCATATTTGACAATACTGTCCGCCTGTCCAAAAATTTAATAGGAAAACTATAGAAAATTAATTTCTTTTCTTCTTTGGCTACGGTATAATTAGTATGGTTTTGTCATGAAAAATTCACTTTGGAGGAAAGCCATTTATGGAACAGAATACCCCTGCGCCGGAAACGGATTTCGGCCGCCTGATAAACGAGCTGAGCGGCACCGATTCCATTGCAACCATAGAAAACATTTTTGCCGCCTGGCAGGAGATGATGAGCCGCTACCGCTGCGCCATCATGGAAGTGGAGACCAAATTCCGGGTTCTGAACGAACAGTTTTCTCTACAGCATGAGCGCAATCCCATAGAGAACATAAAGACCCGGATCAAATCGCCGGACAGCATCCGCCGGAAGATGACAAAAAAGGGGCTGACTCCCCTGACACTGTCCGCCATCGAGGATAATCTAAATGACGTGGCGGGAATCCGGGTGATCTGCTCCTTTATCGATGATATCTATATGTTGGCTGACTGCCTGACCAGCCAGGACGACATAACCCTGATCGAGTGTAAGGACTATATCAAGCATCCCAAGGAGAACGGATACCGCAGCCTGCATCTGATCGTGCAAGTACCTATCTTTCTACAAAACGAAAAGCGCAATATGAAGGTGGAAGTCCAGCTGCGCACCATCGCCATGGAGTTCTGGGCCAATCTGGAACACCGGCTGCGCTACAAAAAGGATCTGCCCGAGGCGGTGCAGCAGGCCACGGCGGACGAGCTGTACCAATGTGCCGAGGCCAGCGCCCAGCTGGACCGGCGCATGCAGCAGGTGCGGTATACGGTGGAAAAATAAGATATCTGCTGCGAGGCAGAAATTGCGTAATTGCGTGAAGATCGTGCGTGTGCTATAATGGGTAAAGTGCGAACCTCTCCCCCTGTGACGAAGTCGATTACCTATCACAGTATATGGAGACCGGGATTGGGAAACAGGAGAGGGCAACGGCAGAACGCTGACGGATTACACTAAAGCAACGATAATTTGGAGGGATGAACATGTATCAGGACAACAAAATCTGGATCGGTATGGCCGGAGATGAAAAGGTGTACATATACCCCGGTATGGCCAACCGCCACGGCATGATCGCGGGTGCCACCGGCACCGGTAAGACTATCACGTTAAAGGTGCTGGCAGAGTCCTTCAGCGACTGCGGCGTACCTGTATTTCTGGCGGATGTGAAAGGCGATCTGGCCGCTATGTGCAAGCCCGGCGTGATCTCCGAGAGCCTGCAAAACCGTATAGACGACATGGGACTTGCGCGTGAAGGCTTTGCCTTTGATGCCTATCCTACCACCTATTGGGATATTTATGGGGAAAAGGGCCTGCCCCTGCGCACCACCATATCGGAGATGGGACCGCTGCTGCTGTCCCGTATCCTGGAACTGAACGATACCCAGAGCGATATCCTCACCGTTATCTTCAAGATCGCGGACGACGAGGGTCTGCTGTTGATCGATACCAAGGATCTGCGGGCCATGATCCAGTACGTGGGAGAAAACGCCAAGGAGTTGACTCTGCGGTACGGCAATATCACCAAACCCAGCCTGGGAGCCATCACCAGAGCCATCATCGCCTTGGAGAGCGAGGGCGGGGAGTTATTTTTCAGCGAACCGGCCCTGAATATCTCGGATTGGTTTTGCCGCAACCGGGAGGGCAAGGGCGTGATCCAGGTTCTGGATTGCCAGACGCTGGTCAACAAGCCCACGATGTACGCCACTTTCCTGCTGTGGATGCTGTCGGAGCTGTTTGAGACTCTGCCGGAGGTGGGCGATCTGGATGCCCCCAGAATGGTATTTTTCTTTGACGAGGCGCATTTGCTCTTTAACAGTGCCTCCAAGTCCCTGCTGACCAAGATCGAACAGGTGGTGAAACTGATCCGCTCCAAGGGTGTGGGCATCTATTTTATTACCCAAAGTCCCCGGGATATTCCCGACGGCGTTCTGGCGCAGCTGGGCAACAAGGTACAGCACGCGCTGCACGCGTACACCCCTGCGGAGCAAAAGGGCGCCAAAGCTGCCGCACAGTCTTTCCGGGTAAATCCCGATTTTGACACCTATGACACTCTGATCAATCTGGGGGTGGGCGAGGCATTGGTATCCGTACTGGATGAGGACGGCATCCCCACTGTGGTACAGAAATGCGATATTCTGCCTCCTCAGAGCCAGATGGGCGCTCTGGATGACGATATCAGGGAGCGACAGATCAGGAAAAACATCCTGTATCCTAAATATAACGATTATTTCGACCGGGATTCCGCCTATGAATTCCTGGAGCGGATGAATCTTGCCAACGCCGAGGCTGCCGAGGAGGCGAGAATAGCTGCCGCTGAAGAAAAGCAGCGGCAAAAGGAGGAGGCTGCCGCCGAAAAGGCCAGGCAAAAAGAACTGGCTGCCGCACAGAGGGCGGAGGAGCGCAGGCAGGCCTCCGGCCAGCGGGCCGTGAGATCCGCCGCCAAGAGCGTGGCAAACAGCGCCGCCGGCACGGTTGGCCGGGAGCTGGGCAACACCATCGGCAAGACGGTGGGCGGTTCCTTTGGGAAAAAGCTGGGCGGTAATGTTGGCGCGGCATTGGGACGGGGTATCATTGGCACACTGTTCGGGCGGTAGACACATACATCTGCAAAAATGCTCCAGAGATAAACGGTTCCATGAAGAACGCTTATCTCTGGAGCTGTTATTTTGACTATGTTTCCGAGTGAGCTCCCCGGAGCAAACCGAAGGCTTCGCTGTAGGCCGTTTTTCTCGCGCTTTGCATATACTGTTCCAACTGCGATTCCATGGATACCCATAAGCGGGACAACTCCGGATGAAACAGACTGCCCGCCCCCTCTTTTATCAGCCGCGTTACCTCCGTCAACGTATATATGGGCATTGTGTCATGCGTGGTCTGTTCCGTCATTCTGCTGGCATATGCGGCTATGGAAACCATATCGGTTATGACCTGTACCGGATTGTCCGCCCGGTTATAATCAGGGGGATATCCTCCTGAGCCGTCATAATATACATGGTGCCCTCCGGCAATAGGAGCGAAGGGCCGGGTGGACTCGCACCGCTCCAATATTCTCACTCCTGCCGCCACATGGCATTTAAACATGGCTGATTCCTCATCCATCCAGCTTCGGGCAGACATCAGCATCAACCGATACATGCTCAGGGCACCCACATCATGGAGCAGACCGCCGTCATAGACAAACTGTAAGAGTTCTTCCCTGCGCTCCCGGACTTCCTCCGCACAGCCGCATCCCAGCGTTCCCACCAGCAGCAGAGGGCATTCCTCTATGACCCTGTCCATCAGCATCTGTGCCATTTGGGCCGTCAAGCGGCTAAATACATAGGCGTCCGGGTTGCGGCAGACGATCAGCTTGGTCACGATGTCCTTCTGCTGCATTTCATTGGGATACTCAACAAAATTCTGTAAAAAGAGCAGAAGGTAGTGTATCAGCTGGTCGTTATACTGATTGTTGGGTGCCCGATGCACATAATCTACCACATTGCGGTACATATGGCACACGATCTCCCTTTTGCTGTCCTTGTACTGGGAATAGCGCCCAACATAGTTGCTGTAAACGGCCGGTATAAATACATTCCCGTACATGCCTTCATCAGAAAAGTCATTCCTGTCACAGTCCATATATATTTTTTCCAGCTGTGTAAACAGGTAGGACAGCGGCTGCAGGCCGCAATAATACTGACTTTCCTCATATATAATCCTCCAGCGCATGGCCGGAGGAAGGTTTCTCTTCTGGCTGCTCTCCAATTGGCGCTCCCACACATACTCCACGGATTCCATGACTTCCCGTACCAGCCGTTCATCCGTTTCGCCCCGGCGGAGCAGTCCCATGGCGGTGGAGCGCTCTTGATGGCTCTTATATAGATAGGTATCCCAGGGCAACGAGGGAGTCTTTTCCCGGTAGACAGGGTCCTGGAGGATCTGAATGGAACGCCTTACGGCGCGCAGCTTTTTCTCTCCCTCTGTAAAAATATTGTAGGACAATGCCAGATTACCCATGGAACGGTGGATATATCCTCTGGTTTCCACATCTTCAATCTCATCGTATATTTTGATATAGGATGCCGACTCCCCGAACAGCATACCCATTCTCCAGCTATGGTTACGCTGTCCCGAAGAGTCCGCACTCTCTCTAATATAAAAGAGCGCCAGCGCCGTCTGATAGAGCTCCCGGATCAGCATATCCCGCTTTTCCAATCGTCTTGCGTATGTGATCAGCGCATTATGGATCATATAGTGCAAAAACAGATCCAGACGTTTTACACCCTCCGACAAATGCGCCGCAAAGTCCTCCAGCTGTTCTATCTCCTCCTCATCCGCGGAGGCTATGTCATCCAATACCGGGAAGAAGTATTTGCGGAGCAGGTTGGTATTTTCCTTAATGATCTCCCGAATCTCATAGGCCTTTCCAGCCTGTCCTTCCATAAATGCATCCACGTCATCAGGAATCTCTCCGGAATTATCGGACAAAACCATCACCTTTTTAGCGTTCTCAATATATTGCTCTTGGTAGGGTTTCATGTATACCCCCTTTCCAGGAACATGCCCATAGTGGAAAAAACCTGCTCAATGTCAAGAGGTTTGGGAAGATGGGCGTTCATACCCGCGTCCAGCGAATTTTTCACGTCTTCTACAAACGCGTTGGCAGTCATGGCTACAATGGGAACCGCCTGGGCGTCCTCCCTGTCCATACCGCGAATGGTTCTGGTGGCATCCAAACCGTTCATCACCGGCATCTGAATGTCCATCAGTATTATATCAAAGTAAAAAGGCTCGGATTCTCGGAATCTGTCAACCGCCTGCTGTCCGTTCTCGGCCACGGTGATCTGAATACCCGACATGCTCAGAATCTCCTGCTCAATCTCTCTGTTGATCTCATTGTCCTCAGCCAACAGCAGATGCCTGTTTGCAAAATTCCACTGGACCCCTCCATCCTCCTGCTTTTTCTCCTGTTTTCCCTCCTCGGTAAAAGAATAGAGTACGGCGGAAAGTCTGCTGAGAAACAGCGGCAACGGAACAAAGGCATCTACGCCGGATCTGGTATAAAGATACTCCGTCTGGCTCCAGTCGCTCCCTGAGAGAAGTAAGATGGGGAATTCCGCTCCCATGCGTCTGCGGACATCCGGCAGAAACTGCATCATATCCATATCCGGAACCTTTTCCACCGTCAGAAAAGCGTGATACTCCTTATCCTCCAGCAATGTGTCGTTCAGGCAGGTCACCACCTCCATGGCATCCTGAGCCACATCCGTTTCCATATCCAGCTTTTCCAGCATTTTACGCAGCTGGGCACCCTGCTGCGCGTCCGATGTCAGCACCAGAACGCGTTTGCCGCACAGTGCCCTCTGATATGTCTCCAGAGAGGACTCGGCCGCATCAAAGGGAATACGCAGAGTGAAACAGGTTCCCTCTCCCGGAGTGCTCTCCACCTGTATATCGCCCTTCATCAACTCTACCAGATTTTTGGTGATGGCCATGCCCAGACCGGTTCCCTGTATCTTGTTGGTAGTAGATTTTTCTTCCCTTTCAAAAGGAGTAAAAAGTTTCTTCATAAACTCCGGACTCATGCCCATGCCCGTATCCTGTACCCGCAGGGTCATCAGTACTTTGGAGGCGTCATCGGTGTTCACCACGTCCAGATACATGTACACATGACCCTGGGCAGGGGTAAATTTTATGGCGTTGGAGAGAAGATTGATACATATCTGTTTTAGCCTGACACTGTCCACTAAGATCTTCTCCTGATCCATGGGCCCCATCTCAAAATGAAAGTTCAGTTTACCCGCATCCGCCTGAGGTTTTGCCACGATCAATATCTCATGCAGCAGATCCGCAATATCCGCCGGCTGGGGTTGCAATAATATCTTACCGCTCTCGATCCTGGACATATCCAGCACTTCGTTAAGCAGGGACATCATATGTCCCGACGCCGTCTTGATCTTATGCAGGCATTCGCTGACCCTGCCGGGGATATCTTTCTGCATCAGAGCAATGTCGGTCATGCCGATGATGGCTCCCATGGGAGTGCGGATATCATGGGACATTTCCGACAGAAAACTGGTCTTGGCGCGGCTGGCCATGACTGCCTCATCCAATGCCCTCTTGTTGCTTTGGTATTGCGCCGTCAAGTCATGCAGCAGACAGACTTCAAACTCGTCCCATGGAAAAAAGACCAGAGAATACACCCGCTCCCCGATCTGGCTGAAAGGCTGCTCGGTCTCCGTCCGGGAAAGCGACAGCCGCTCCCCAATAAACGTCAGCTCCGGGGCACCGTCAGGACACACCCGCATCGCCAATGGATTGCGGTATATCAATCTGTATTCCATGCCTTCCTTACAATAAATCAAAACAGGTTTATCACATCTTTCCCATATGCTTTGAAACTGTCCCTGATCTACCATAACGCGTTTACCCCAATTTCATATATTTTGTCCGATACGGCATTCCAAAACAAGTGAGATCAAAGCTCACAGCGACGGCGCAGAGCCTCCCACTGTTTATCCACCTCGGCCTGGAACTGCGCCAGCAATTCCTCTCTACCCGGTTTGAACAGATGTTTAAAGCGCTTCTGCGGACGCAGGAAATCCTCGATGGGCAGCTTTTTCTTGGGCACGTAGTTCAGCATCCATTTTCCGTCTATCACCTCATACAGAGGCCAATAGCAGGTATCTACGGCCAGCTTACATATGGTCATCAGCTCGCTGGGGTCATACCCCCAGCCCCTGGGGCAGGGAGACAACACATTTAAGAATGCTGCGCCCGGCGTGTAGATGGCCCGCTCCGCCTTGGTATGCAGGTCTTTAAAATTGCCGGTAAAAGTTGTCTGGGCCGCATAGGGGATATGGTGCTGTGCCATAATGGCCGTCAGATCCTTGCGTACCTGCACCTTGCCGTCGCTGGCCTTGCCCGCGGGGGTGGTGGTGGTGTCCGCGTACTGAGGAGTTGCGGAGGAACGCTGGGTTCCCGTGTTCATGTACGCGCCGTTGTCATAGCACACATACACCATATCATGTCCGCGCTCCATAGCGCCGGACAGAGACTGAAAACCGATGTCATAGGTACCGCCGTCGCCGCCGAAGGTGATAAACTTAAAGGTATCGTCGATTTTTCCTTTCTTTTTCAGCACCCGGTAAGCGGTTTCCACACCCGACAGGGTGGCTCCGGCATTCTCAAAGGCGTTGTGGATGTAGCTGTCCTCATAGGCCGTAAAGGGATACATAAAACTTGACACCTCCAAACAGCCTGTGGCATTGCCTACCACGGCCCTGTCCTGGGGGCGCAGCGCCCGCAGGACGGCCCGCACCGCCACGGTACCGCCGCAGCCGGCGCACATTCTGTGTCCGGGCGCAAGACGCTCCTCCTTACTCATGACTTCTTTAAAATTATATGTGTTTTCCATTTTTTTCTCCTATTAAAGGTTCATCCAATTTAGAGGTTCTTCTAAGCCTCCGCTTTACATATTCCCTTCCAGCACACAACATCCTTGTCCAATATCATGCCGCTTGGGCGTCCCGATATTGGACGGTGCGCTGTCCGGGGTTATGCCGCTATATAATTTCAGCCTACTTTGAGCGAAGTCCGATATATTCGTACATATCGGGAATCCGGTGGGTATCGGCGATCTCCTCCAGTCGTCCGTATACCCGCTCAAAATCCTCCACGGTGATATCTCTGCCACCCAGTCCATAGAAATAGTTGACCGTTTCCGCCTGAGATCCGGCGCTGTAGAGTGCCGCCCGCACCTCCGTACCCAGCGGTCCGCCGGTTGCGGAAAACATCTCGCTGCGGTCCAGGATTGCGATGGCTCTGCGGTCTTTTAAGGCCCGGGCCAGTTCTTCTTCCGGGAAGGGGCGGAACACACGGATCTTGCACAGTCCCACTTTTTTCCCGGTAGTCCGGCGGATCTTGTCTATTGCCGCCTTACAGGTGCCTGCGGCGGAACCGATGAGAACGATCACGTACTCCGCGTCCTCCATGGCGTACTCCTCAAAAAATCCGTAATGTCTGCCCGTCATCTCCTCAAATCTGGCCGCCAGTTCCAGGATCACCTCCCGGGCATTGTTCATGGCCTCCCTCTGTGCTCTCTTGGTCTCCATATAATAGTTGGACACCGCATAGGGGCCTACGGCTAGGGGCTCTCTGCTGTTTAACAGATAATGTTCGGGATGATATTCGCCCACCAGCTCTTTTACCTTATCGTCCTCCACCAGCAGGATATTTTCCACGCCGTGGCTGGTGATAAAGCCATCCTGACAGATCATCACCGGCAGGTGCACTCTGGGGTCCTCCGCAATGGGAAATGCCTGCAGAAAATTGTCATACACCTCCTGATTGGACTCCGCGTATATCTGTATCCATCCGCTGTCTCTGGCTCCCATGCTGTCGGAGTGGTCGGCGTTGATATTGATGGGGCCGGTAAGCGCGCGGTTTACCAGCGCCAGTACAATGGGGAGCCTGTCGGAGGCCGCCACATACAATTCTTCCCACATCAGCGCCATACCGCAGGAAGAAGTGGCCGTCAGGGCTCTGGCTCCCGCCGCGCTGGCACCCAATGTAGCGCTCATGGCGCTGTGCTCGCTCTCCACATGGATAAATTCCGTATCGATCTCCCCGTTGGCAATGTAATTGGCCACGTACTGAGGAATCTCGGTGGAGGGCGTAATGGGGAAAGCAGGCATTACGTCCGGGTTGATCTGCTTGATAGCATAGGCTACCGCCTCATTGCCGGATAAACGTTCTCTGATCGCCATTTATTTGCCCTCCTTCATCGTGATGGCGCCGAAGGGACAAACCTTGGCGCAGATACCGCAGCCCTTGCAGTGATCATAATCAAAATCTTCTCTCTTACCGTCCTTCACCGGAATGGAAGAGTCCGGACATACCGGAAAGCACAGCAGACATTGCTTGCATTTTTCCTCGTCAAATACCGGCGTGGAGGTGCGCCACTCCCCTGTGCAAAAATGCCGGGACGTAGCCGGTTCAAATATTTTATTCCCCTCTGTGATATCCTGCCAGGGGCTTTTCTCGTTGATCTCTATGCTTCTCATATGTTTCCTCCTAAATATGTAGCTGAAAAGAACGACGGCCAGTTATTTAAGTGCCTCAAAAGTCAGCTCCAGCGCCTTCATGTTACCGTCGATAACTTCCGGTTTTTTGGCAAATTTATGCTGATAGGACGCTCTCATCTCCTGCAGGAACACCTCCTGATCCATCACGCCGGATACAGCCACAACGGCAGCCAGCATGGGTGAGTTGGGAAAATACTTGCCCAGCGCCTTCACGGAGATCTCCCTGGCGTCAATCACATAGACCCTGCCCTGATATCCTCTCAAATGGGGAAGTATCTCCTCCCTGGACTTCCGGCTGTTGACAATGACCGCCCCCTCAGGGCTTAAACCGTGGGTCACGTCAATGGCCTCCAACAGGCTGTCATCCACTACGGCCACCAGATCCGGCTCATAGATATTGGAGTGCACCGTGATGGGTCTGTCACTGAGCCTGTTGTATGCAGTGATGGGCGCACCCATACGCTCCGGGCCGTACTCGGGAAAACCCTGTACATATTTTCCTGTCTTAAACGCTACATCCGCCAAAAGCAGCGCCGCCGTTTTGGCACCCTGGCCGCCCCGGCCATGCCATCTGATCTCAATCGTATCTTGCATACTTACCTCTTTTCCGCACGTCACGCATCTTACCTGTGACATATTCCTTTTTTCCTCAAAAAAAACAGCTCCCGCCGTAAACGGCAGAAACTGTAATCCATCCCATCCATTTACGACATACCAACATATGCGTTCTCTGTCACGGGAGAAACCCGTCAGCATCTACTCATGCCATGCGGGCATTTTGGTGCTGCAACTCGGGAGGGATATTCCACATACCTTACTCGCGCCGTTTCTCAGCTACCGCGGCTCTCTGTGACCTTTGGGATATATGTACTGTTTCCGTCATCGTTTTTCTCGGTTGAATTTATTATAGTGGTGTGGTAAATCGTTGTCAAGGGGTTCTGTCCACTATACGGGCAAATCGCTAAAAAGTTTTTGGCAAAACGGTCCGGGGGCGTTGCGGGCCATTTTCGGCAGAAAAAAAAGTATTGCAGGTATTCCTTGCGATATCCCCAGTGAGTAATGTATAATGGCAGTAAAGGACAAATCAACGCCAGCCCCAAAATATGTTTTCGGGTCTTTGCTGCGACTTGCCCTAAAAGACGAGCAGACTCAGAAAAGAGGACGACTTAACATGAATACACCCAAGATCGTAGCCCTGTCCGGCAAGGGCGGCGTAGGAAAAACTTCTTTGGCGGCGATGACCGTCAAAGCCCTGGCGGAAAAATATCCGGGGAAAAAAATACTGGCCATCGATGCGGACCCGGCTGTGGGGCTGGCAACAGCCCTGGGTATCGAAGTTAGGCTGACCATCGACGACATCCGCAGACAGGTGGTGTCCTCGGTGGAGGACGGCGATACCAAATCCGCCGTAGAACTGCTGGGAGAGGCCAAATATCATATCTTTGACGCGATAACGGAGTCCGACGCTTTCAGTTTTATCGCCGTGGGACGCCCGGAGAGCGCAGGCTGCTATTGCAAGATCAACTCCTATCTAAAGGAAGTCATTGCGCTGGTAGCGGATAATTTTGACTATATCGTCATCGACGGAGAGGCCGGCATAGAGCAGATCAACCGCCGGGTTATGGAAAAAGTAACTCATTTGATCCTGGTGACAGACGCCAGTAAAAAAGGGACCCAGGTGATTCGGACCATCAGATCCGTAGCCGACACTCTTGTCATGTATGAAAAGCTGGGGGTGATCGTGAACCGTCTGCCGGACGAATCGGTAAAGCAGTATCTGGAGCTTGGCGATCTGCCGGTGCTGGCCTATATCGGTCAGGACAGCGACCTGTCCGCCTTTGACATCACAGGGCAGAACGTATTTCTTATGCGATCGGATTCCGTGATGATGCGGGGTGTATGCCAGGCTTTGGATAATCTGGGACTATAAGACAATGAGGAAATCCATATGAAAGATTTAAGACATATCTACGAACTGGAGAGATTGCTCCAGGAGGCGCATAACGATCTGATACGACAGGCAAAAGACCGGGGGGAGATCGCCATAGGCAGTGTATGCTCCCTGATTCCGGAACCCCTTTTAAACCTGCCTGGCTGTTTTTCGGTCAGGCTCCGCGCTCCCAGAACCGGCTCCATCGAGATGGGTACCTATTACATGACCAGCATCATGTGCGAGGCCTGCCGGGCGATCCTTGAGCGCGCCATCGAGGGCGGCTATCAGTTTTTGGACTGTATACTGGCGCCTGACGCCTGCGCCCAGATGAACCGCTGTGTGGAAAATGTAGAGCATTTGCGACTCTGCGGCAAGGACGGCTTTTTTGTCACCTATGCGGACGTTCCCATGAAATCGGATGAAACGGCCCTGCGGCATTATGTGCGGCAGATGCGCCAGTACATATTGGAGCCGCTAACGCAGCGTTTTCATATCGACACCTCTGACATTGCATTGCAAAAAGGGGTAGACATGCACAACCGGGTATGCCGTCTGCTCATGGATATCGGCGCTTACCGCGCAGAGCAGAATCCCCGTGTTACAGGCTATGAATATGCCCTGCTCTGTCTGGCCACCTATTGCTGTCCCAAGGAGCCTTTGATACCTATCCTGGAGGAAACTTTGGAGGAACTTGGAAACCGTCAGCCTGACCCGCACCCTTCTTATCGCGCCAGAGTCGTACTGGCAGGATCGGAGATCGACGACCCTGAACTGATACGGCTGATTGAAGAGGCCGGAGCCCTGGTGGTCGCAGACCGTTTCTGTCTGGGCGCTTTTCCCGGACGGGAGGAGATTTCCCTTAAGGAAGACGAAGATATCCTTACCGGAATCTGCCGTCACTATATGGAGGGAGGACAGTGCCCCCGCTTTATGAACACAGACAAGATCAGAGAGCGCCATACTTACATGGACCAGTTGGCACGGCGATTCCACGCGGACGGCATTATCTATCAGCAGATCAAGTTCTGCGACTATTGGGGTTACGAACGGGCCTATGCCAGCCGGGTTATGCGGGATGAATTCGGATATCCTGTTTTGAGCATCGACCGTCCCTATGCCGTGGGAAATGCCGGACAGCTGCGCACCCGGGTACAGGCTTTTGTGGAAAGTATGGAGATTAAAAAGATAAAGAAATCATAGCTGTAACTGACTGCTCACAGGCAGGCAGTTACTGAACACAGACTGGAGAGAATACATATGGGCAAGGCCATGGGAAGCGAACCGCTGGGGAAATTCTACAGCGGTAAAAAAGCAAAGAGACGTCGGGAGTGGCGGGGACTTAAGGACACCTGGTACGACTATGTACACTGGCTGGGAATCTGGAAGACTCTGATCGGTTTCATGCTCCATCTGAATAATCTCAGAGCCTTTTTCCGCTACCGCTGGATGGTAAACTATCTGGCTGTGCCGGATTTTTTTGACAGGCATACGGAAGGGCTGCGGGGTACACAGCTGCGCATCACCCGCACCGCTCTGGAGCTGGTAGTCACCGACATGTGTAAAAGCATGGGAGTCATGTTCCGGGCCGATCCGGCCTTGGGCAATGATAAAGCTCTGAATGAGCGGCTGGTAGTCTTCGACGAGAATATGATGAGCGAGATCATGAACGGATTTCCCAATCTGAAATGGGTATCCGTGGAAGTTCCCGCAGTCTACACCTGCGCTATGATGGCACAGGACAGCCTGTTCTACTATCTGGATAAGGCTCAGGAATACGGCATTCCCAGTGATGTATGCCCCATGCCTGCGGCGGAGTTTGGTGTGTCTTTGGAGGACGATTACCCCAGAATCGGCAAATGTGCCATTCAGTGCAATACTACCTGTGACGGAAGTCTCATGGGCAACGGGCTAATGGCAGCCCGTATGGGTATTCCCACCTTCCAGCTGGCGGTTCCTATCCGTCACGACGAGGACAGCGTACAGCAGTACGCCGCGGAAGAGATACGAAACGCAATTTCCTTTATCGAGGAACAGACCGGGGAAACCTTTGACTGGAATGCCTTTTTCGCCTCCATGAAAGATTTCAATCAAGAAACCGCCCATTTGCTGGAGTGGTATGAAGTGTCACGCTCCCCCTATCCCCAGTTCACGGACAACAGCCTGTCCCTGTACCGCTACGCGGTGTATATGGCGGCAGGGGGCAGGGAAAAAGAGTTCCTGCGCCGGGATCGGAAACTGACCCAATTGGTAATGAAGGGATACCAGCGCAAGGAACCCTGCGCCGTTGCTCTGCGGCACAGGGCCATCACCTGGGGCGTACAGGCCGCTTATTATACGGCTTTCGCCGGATGGCTCACCAACTGTTGGGGTATCGTACCGCTGGTAGATATGCTGACTCTCTGCTCTACCAGAGAAGTGAACACCGAAGACCCTGATAAGGCGGTCTACGATCTGGCATATCTATATGAGAAAATGATCATGCGCAGCCGCTCCAACGGCGGTTATCAGGTGGGAGTAGCAGATTTGTGGCGCTACTGTGAGTATTTTCATGCGGACATGGTCATCATGTACGCCCATATGGGCTGCAAATCCATGTCCGGCTATCATGGACTGTTTGAGGAAGAGGCCCGGAAACACGGCATTCACCTTGTATGGGCTACCCACGGGTTGATGGATGCCCGGGGGGTGGGGCGCAGAGATATGCGCACTGAAGTCAACCGTTACATGCGCACCGTACTGCGGGAAGAGCCGTTAGATCCCAGTCTGGAGGATTTTGACGACGAACAGGCATGGTAGAAAAAACCTCCGCTAAACAGGCAATGGGGTAAAGTTTCTTTAGTCACATAGTTCTACGGAACTCGTCAAAGCTGTGGGCACCGGGCGCTGCAAGATACCATTTCCTCAAAGTATCTGCATTCTGCTCGGCCTCCACGCACAGACGTATATCTTCCGGGATCTCACCCAGACTTCCCAGAAAGTCGTATATTACCTGCCTGCATTGCTCAGTGCTGCCTTCTGCAAGGCCTTTCGCTTGACCTTCGACTAGACCTTCGACTAGACCTTCGGCGTGACCTTTTGCAAGACCTTTTGCAAGACCTTCAGCGTGACCTTCAGCGTGACCTTCGGCGTGACCTTCGGCGTGACCTTTCGCAAGACCTTCAGCATGACCTTCGGCAAGACCTTCGGCATGACCTTTCGCAAGACCTTCAGCATGGGCCTCCTGTTTGATCGCCTCCTCCAAAGCCCACATGTCTCTCCGGTACTTAAGATGCTCCTCATATCTCCACTTTGCCCATCTAAACAGATTCATCACTTTTACCTCATCCACCGCTTTCATAACTCCCTCATTGTTGCTCCGCATTTCATCCAGCTCTCGTCTGTTTTTCACACGCAGCAGCCTGATCCAGTCATCCATCCTGTCCCCGGTTAGTTCTTTGTTTAACTCGATGACATGAATCTCGAACTGGTCTGAATACTGCCTGCCTCTCTGATCCTGCAAATAATATACCTTGTGATAATCGGGAAACGGGTCCAGATCAAAGTCCAAAATACTGATCACAATACACTTTTTCAACCGGTCATAGGACTGCCCGCTGAACACGCCGTCCGTATACATCTTTGCCAGATAAAACAAGCTGCGCTTATCCCAGTAGGCCAGCCTTCTGATCTGCAATTCCACATTAATCCTGCTATCATCGTTAAGCAGTATTCTGACATCCAGAATACACTGTTTCTCCTGTCTGCTGCGCCTGCTCAAAAAAGTATTCTCCAGGCGCACGGACTTGATCTCCTGTAGCGGAATCTTCAACGCGTCACTGATAAAATGCTTGCGCACCTCCTCATTGCGCATCAATTCTTTGAATGCCACATCTGATTTCGGGGGAATAAAACTTCCCCACATTTCTTTTTTACCCATTTCCTACCTCCTGCGATATCTTTGTACCGCAATACAGAAGTTAACGGATAAAGCCCACTCACTTCCCCGAAAATCTTCTGCTTTTTATGAAATTGTTATTGTTTGAGTTTTAAGCATAGATTTTCGATATTTTGAAAAGTGAAGTAATCAAACTGATAAGAAATATATGCTTTGAATGTATACTAGCATATGCGCCGGGTAATTGCAAGATTTTTTTAGACATAATTTTGTTGAGGGTAAAAGGTAATTATGCTACAATGAATACAATCGAAAAAATATCCTCAATATACATAGTATGAAAGGA
Organism: uncultured Acetatifactor sp.; assembly: GCA_910577235.1. Classification (GTDB taxonomy): domain Bacteria; phylum Bacillota; class Clostridia; order Lachnospirales; family Lachnospiraceae; genus Acetatifactor. The sequence continues at coordinate 115,696 of CAJTMX010000003.1, forward strand.
CGTATCTATGCAAAAAGGGCGTATTATCTTTTTAAACGGTGTCACCAGCGCCGGAAAGACCTCCATTGTAGAGGCACTGCAGGAACGGGACGACGTATTTTTTTACGTGGTGGCCAACGATCTGTTCCAGGAAATGGTAGGGGACAAATATCTGAGGCAGGACTATTGGAGATATCTCAGCGAAGTGATCCTGATGATGTACCACACCGCGAAACTGTATTCCGACATGGGTAAAAACGTTTTGATCGACGGTATATTGGTGGAACGGGAACAGATAGAGCCCCACTACCGACAACTTCTGGATATTATGGCGGATAATCCGTTGGACATAGTCGAAGTATATTGTCCGTTGGATGTGTGTAGGCAGCGAAACATCGACCGTGGTGACCGCTACGAAAGCCAATCGGAAGAACAGCACATATTGATGGCGGAAAATATCGAATACAGTGTCAAAGTCGATACCAGTATCCTGACTCCGGCAGAATGCGCGGATACTATTGTCAAAGCATTGTTTACAAGCCGGAGCCTGTGTTATGCAGAAGATAGGTGATTTTCATATGGACATCCTTCAGACTCTAAGCTAATATACTGTCAGCGAAACGGAATATTGGGATTTTTCCGGTGTGATAAGGATATTGCGCAAAGGAAATATCCTATTTGAAGCCTGCCGTGGCTGTGCCAATATAGAGTTTAATGTTGAAATAAGCATGTCTACCCGCTTTAGCGTCGCCTCTGTGGCAAAACAGTTTACAGCCTTTGCAGTCATGCTCCTGTATGATCGCAAACTGCTACGGCTGGATGAACCCGCTTGTCACTATCTCCCCTCCCATTTGCGGCTGCCTGCGGATATAACGGTCCACCACCTGCTGTCCCACACTTCAGGATTGCATAACAATTACAACTTTAAGGATGATTTTTATGTGGGAGAGGACAGAAAGCCCTGTATCATGATCCTGTCCAACACAGAGTCCCTGGACCAATACCGTTTGGGAAATGATCTGGCGGCTATACTGCATGGCAGACAGCCCTCTCCTTCCCGCCGTGAGAGAGAAATATCCCTGACATCGGCACAGCTCCAGAGATATACAGGAACTTACCTCCCTGGCAAAATACAGATCGAGCAGAAAAACGGGAAATTATACCTGGTACGCATCAATCAGAACATCCATATCGAGCTGTACTGTGTAGGAAAACACCGGTTCAAGAGATATTATGAGGAACAGCAGGGAGTACATACGCTGCTGAGTGAGGACGACCAGGAACCTTCTGTCTGGGGATATACGCGGGTGCATACAGACACGATATAATAAATATACCGGAGGAAAATCTATGAAATATTATGGCGGCTGCGATGCCGGAAGTACTTACACAAAATGCGTGATCCTGGACGAGACGGGACATATTGTAGCCCATGTGACCACCAGGAGCCGGATCAACCCTGTGCTCAGCGCCCAGGCAGCGCTGCAGGAGGCGGCAGATCAAGTGCCGGAACTTAATAAAGCCGATGACTTGGCCTATCTGGTGGGCACCGGCTACGGCAGGAACAAAGTGCCTTTCGCGGATGAGAACATCTCGGAGATCAGCTGCCACGCCATGGGCGTACATGTGACCGATCCCGATATCCGGGCCATCATCGACATCGGCGGGCAGGACGTAAAGGGTATCGCGGTAGACCGGGACGGCACCGTGCTGGATTTCGCCATGAACGACAAATGCGCCGCCGGAACGGGACGTTTCTATGAGACCATGGCCCATGCTTTTGAGATGTCCCTGGAGGAGTTCTCCAATCTGTCGCTCTCCGCAAGAAACGTGATCCCCATCACAGCACAGTGCACGGTCTTTGCTGAGAGCGAGGTAATCTCCCTGGTGGGGGAGGGCAAACCCATGGAGGAGATCGCCGCCGGTATCCAGATGTCCGTGGCAAAGCGCTGTTTTGTCATGGCAAAAAAAGCCGGAGCCACCGACAGCCTGGCTCTGACGGGGGGCTGCGCCAAGAACGCGGGACTGAAAGACGCCATAGAGAAATTGCTGAAGATTAAAGTCATAGATCTGGCCATTGACCCCCAGCTGATGGGAGCTCTGGGCGCGGCGGAGTACGCCAGACAGAAAGGGGGAAACCCGTGATCGCACTGAAAATCATTCTTATTATTCTGGCCGTAATTATTGTGCTGTTCCTATTGAGTCTGTTCATTTATTTCTTTAATCTGGATATGAAATTTGCCGCCGCCATGACGCCGGTGATGAATAAATACTATGACTGGCAGAAACGCAGACGGGAGAAAAGGAAAAAGGAATAATATGAACCTGTACGATAATCTGATTCAGGAATGCTATGATCTGACAGCGGATTTTTCCGTCCGTCCTCTGCCTTTTGTGAACGATGGCCTTCTGTGGGAGACAGAAGAAGAGCAGCGCCTGATCTTTCAAAAAGATATGGCCTACGAGCTGGGGGGCAGCGGTCTGCCCGCGGTCAGCGCTCTCGCCTACACCTCCCGGACCGCCGAAAATGACAGGCTGTTGCTCTGCGGTCCGGATCTTCCCGATCTGACGGCGGACTCCCCCTACGCCCGTCTCACCGTATTGCATATCAACGGCGGAGACTGGCAGGACGATCAGGCCTATCGGCTGTTGCGCCAGATGGAGTACACCAGATATCATGTATATCCCCGTGGATTTATGATGCGGATCTCCACCTCCGCCGGCCGGGAACCGGTGCGGGTGAGCCGCAGGGCACTGCGGGAGGGACTGGACTTTTCAAAAGTGGGGCAGATTTTTCTCCGTGCCTACCGACAGCATCCCCAAGTACAGGCAGTATCCCTGCTGTTTATCACCGCGCCGGAATTTCCCTATGAACTGCTGGCTGAAAAAGCTGCCAAGATGGAGACTGTCACGGGTTCTCTGGACAGAATCTTTAACAACTTGATCATGGATTGCCGCAGTTGCAGCTTAAAGCCTGTATGCGATGAAGTGGAAGGACTGCGGGAGCTGCATTTTACAAGACAGTCATAAATTCACACTCACCGCCATCAGCAATGTGGCATATGCAAAGCCCTGACATTATAGAAAACGTCAGGGCTTTTCACTATCGCTGCAATGATGTATTCACTAACTGTCAAAGGAAACCTTGACCATCTCGTCAAAGGAAGTGGTGCCGTCCAACACATACTCCGTAGCGCTCATCCGCAGAGTGTACATGCCCTCCTGCAAAGCCTGCTCCTTGATGGCATCGGCTCCCTGTCGCTTGCTGATGATCGTCTTCAGTCTGGGAGACATCTTCATGATCTCGTACACACCGATACGTCCCTTATATCCGGTATTGTCACATTTGCTGCAGCCGCAGGGCTCGTATATAGTCAAATCTTCCTCCATATTACAGCCCATCACTTCTTTCTGGTCCGCTGTGGCCAGCACCGGTCTCTTACATTCTTTGCAAAGGCGGCGCACCAGACGCTGCGCGATAACGCCGATTACGGAGTCCGCGATCAGGTAGGATTCAATACCCATATCCTCCAGACGGGTGATGGTGCTGGCGGAAGAGTTGGTATGCAGCGTACTCACCACCAGATGGCCTGTGATGGACGCCTGCACGGCGATACTGGCAGTCTCCTGGTCACGGATCTCACCGATCATAATGATATCCGGGTCCTGACGCAGAATGGAGCGCAGTGCCGTGGCAAAGGTAAGCTCCGCCTTGGGATTGACCTGCACCTGATTGATACCGTCAATATTAGCCTCCACAGGGTCCTCAACAGTGATGATATTAACGTCCTCTTTATTCAACTCACTGAGGGCGGTATACAATGTGGTGGACTTACCGCTTCCGGTAGGACCTGTCACCAGCAGGATGCCGTGGGGATTGCTTAAGATATAGTCAAACTGTTCCAGCTCTCTGGGCTTTAATCCCAGCTGGCTCTTCTCCTTGGTCAGCCCGGTCTTGGAAGTCAGACGCATAACCACCTTCTCGCCGTACACCGTGGGCAGCACGGATACACGGATATCGTACTCCATTCTGTCTACTACCTGGGTGATACGGCCGTCCTGGGGCTTTCTCTTCTCGGAAATATCCATGCCGCCTATGATCTTGATACGGGCAACCATGGCATTTAAGACATTGATGTCATATTTGGCTCTCTCATACAGCGCGCCGTCAATACGGTAACGCACCCGGACCTTGCGCTCCGTGGGCTCAATATGAATATCGGAAGCTCTCTGCCGCACAGCCTTGTCGATCATCTCTTTGACCAGCATAACGATGGGAGAACTGTTGATATCCTCCTCTGCGGCATCGACCTCCTCCACCGTCAGATTCTTCTCCTTGGCATAGGCCTCCAGAGCCGTGGTCACTTCATCCTGACCGTAGTATTTATCAATGGCCAGCATGATATTACGGGTGGTGGTCACCGCAGGTTCCACCTGGCAGTTGGTGATAATAGAGATATCATCCTGGGCGTACATGTCCATAGGGTCAGCCATGGCCACCCGCAGCACGTTCATACTGTCCTGAGCGTACTCTATGGGGAAGATCTTGTTCTTCTTCAGCACATTCACCGGGATCAGATCCAAGATATCCTGACTGACCGCGATAGTGGTCAGATCGATCAGCTCAATGTGCAGCTGGGTGCTCAGCGCCATCGCGATCTGTTCTTCCGTTACGATGCCCTCGTCAACCAGCACTTCACCCAGCTTTTTGCCGCTGCCTTTCTGCAGATCCAGCGCCTGCAGCAGCTGGGTATTGGAGATCGCCTTACTGTTGACCAGCACATCTCCCAAACGTAATTTTTTTCTGTTAAAGTCCATCGCCTAATACCACCTGCGCGCTGCGGCGCGCAATCAAACCCATAGTTGAATACGCATTTTTATTCAACCTGTATCCTGTATATCACAGGCCGGCCTAAAATCAACCTAAAATGCCGTCATAACTATAATTGTCCCCGCGCTCTCCGGCCACGGGAATGACTTAAATACTCAAAAAACGCCTGTTCTTGCTGTTAATTATAGCACAACTTTATAAATTCGTATATGGTTTTTTGGCTAAATATAATAGAAAGAGTATAACGGAAAGAGCCCGGGGTTATTCCACCCCAGACTCTCCCGAGCCGTCGCTCTCTTCCTCCACCAGCTCTTCCAGACTGTAGTCAAAGCCTGTTCCCAGAGACGCCGTAACGGCATACACCGTATGGGAATCCGGTTCGCAGATATAATATACTTTGGCCAGGGAATTGTAATCCCCAATGCAATAAGCATATGACGCCTGAGCCGTCTCCCACCGCAATATGTTGGACGGCTGCTCCAAACCATATTGCGACATATCCGTAACATCTGTGATAATACTTTGAGCGGTGATGCCCGTAAGTTTCTCCGCCATGGCGTCCAGGCGGCTTTGTATCAGGTTCAGTGAAGAGTCCGCCGACGATATCCAGAGACCTTCCGGGGTCCTTTCAAAGGAACAGACCTCCCCGTTAAATTCATAGCTAAAGCGCTGTATATCGTCCGCGGCGATATCTGTCAGCACTTCTCCCTGGGCCTGCTCCGGTTCTCTCTCCTGCTGCCTGCGGTTGTACCCGGTCAAACCGAAATACCCCGCCGCCAGAGCAGCCAGTAAGATTACCAAAATGATCAATTGTTTGCGCTGTTTTTTCATATTCACTTACCGACCTACTTTCTTCTGCGTCTGAACCAGATCACAAACCCCGTGACCAGACTGCAAAGCGGCAGCAGTATCACAGTGATCAAGCCCAGTATCAACACATTTTTCTGGCTGAGCAGCAAAGTTGACACCTCATACTCCTTGGCCGGAACAGACACGGAGGTCTCATGATCCACAAAACGGCTCACCGTATTGGTAAACAGCATCTGGTTGGCGCCGCCCACCATCAGGCTGGCGCTGTCCGTAAACATCTGGTCACTGGAATACACCACCATGGTAGCCTCTCCTTCTTCCAGCGTCTTTACCGCTTCCACACCCAGAGAGAAGGGACCCTGCGCATCCCCCTCCTGCCTGCCATACTCGGTGGCATTTTCAAAATCCCCCATGGCATAAGAGCTGGAGGAAGTTCTCAGAAAATCATTGTACCGGATCTCACTGTCCTCCTGGGTCTTTGGCACGATAATACCCTGGCTGTAGGGCGCGAACACATAATAGTTTCCATATATGCCCGTAGTATAGGACCCTGCCGCCACAGTGGGCAGGATGTAAAACGGGATCTGATAATAATTGTTCTGATCCTCCTCCACTACCAATCCGTCGGCCATGCTCAGATCCATATAGGCCAGCAGGGTGTCCAGATTGGGCGTAGGCACCTCCGGGTATCCAAGGATCAATATCACCTTGCCGCCCCGGTTCAGATAGGCGATCACTTTATCCCTGTCGTCTTCGGACAGGTCGCTGGCGGGGGCATTTATCACCAGGCAGGCCGCTTTTTCCGGCACGGTTTCACAGCTCATCAGGTTGACGGTCTCATACTCCACGTTCTCCTTGTCCAGACTGCCTTTGAAAGCGGCGCTGAGGATCTGCTCTCCATGTCCCTCCGTCATGTACACCACGGGGATGTCGTCGCTGAGAACATAGTCCAGCGCGCTGGTTATCTGCCCTTCCCCGTCATACCCGGTGACAGAGGAATTGTAATTGTATCCGTCATAATCATAGCTTGTGACATAGATATCGTTGGCGTCTATCACCTTGCTGCGCCTGTCGCTGACTACGATCAGACTGTTGGCACTGACATTGGCGGATGTGTACTGGGTATGAAAGCGGGGATTCTGTATGGGGTCCACATACTGCACATGAATATGCTCAGACAACTCCTCATAGCGGTCAAGCGTCTGCCCCAGTACCGTATCCTCATTGTCCTCATTGACCAGCACATACACCGTTACATCCTCATGGATGTTCTTAACGTACTCTTTCGTCTGATCCGTCAGGGAATAGAGCTTGCTGCCCGTCAGATCCAGAGAGGTCCAGCTGCCGGGGAGCTGTCCCACGACCATGTTCAGCACCACTGTAACCGCCACTGCCGCCACGATCATCCCCATGCTGTAAGCGCCTGCCCTAAGCGCTTTTACGGACACACTGTAACGCCTTTTCTGAATAGACTGGCAGGTCAGGAACAGAGCCAGCGCCGTCAGGGACAAAAAGTATACTACGGAACCTATATCCAATGTCCCGTTTAGCATCATCACAAAGGGGGTATACAGATCATACAGTCCCAATATATGCGTCAGCACATTCCCTGTGGAGGAGATCAGTCCGCACAGGGAAGGCATCATATATCCCACAAACAGCAGCACAAAGCCCAGCACTGCCGCGATCACCTGACTCTCCGTCAGAGACGAGACCAGCAGACCGATGGCAATGCTTACGGCCCCGTACAGAAAAAAAGCCAGCAGCGCCAGATAGCACTCTCCCAGAGGCAGCGAACCGAACCGCAGCAGGATCAACGGGTACAGGGCGCTGACCGCCGTGGGGATTGCCAGTATCGTCATAAGCGCCAGGTATTTACCCAGCACAATACGGCTCACACTCACAGGAGCCGTAAGGATCAGCTGATCCGTCTTGCTGCGCCGTTCCTCCGCCATGATCCGCATGGTCAGCACCGGCACCGTCAGCATGAACAGTACCACCACGCTGTTGATCACATAGGAAAAATAAGGATAGCCGTACAGCAGGCAGTACACAAAATAATACAGGCCGATGAAAAACAGACTGACCCCTATAAACAGGCAGCCGATAAAGGAATGAAAATATGACCGCAATTCTTTTTTATATATGGCAAGCATTTACTTATCCTCCTCTCCCTGTACCCCCGCGGAAACTGTGTCCTCTCCATTCTCTCCTGTCAGTTCCAGGAAGATATCCTCCAGAGAGCGTTCCGACAGTGTCATGGATAAAATGGGCAGACGTTTCTCCGCCAACAGATAAAAAAGCGCTTCCCGGATATCCTGTTCTTTTTCCGTTCTGATAAGCACATTGCAGCAGCCCTCGGGCGCGCTCCCGCAGGACTCCATCTGTGCAATCCCTTTCATATCCGCCACTGCCTCCTGTAACATCCGGTAGCTGCCCTTCACCGTCAGCCTTAACTCCTGCCCGCCGCTCATGAGTTTTTGCAGTCCCTCGGGGGAATCGCTGGCCACTAACTTTCCGTGGGAGATGATCATAACGTGATCGCACACGGCGCTGACTTCGGACAGGATATGGGAACTCAAAATAATGGTATGGCTTTTTCCCAACTCCCGTATCAGATCCCTTATCTCAATGATCTGTTTCGGATCGAGACCCACGCTGGGCTCATCCAGAATAAGTACCTCAGGGGAACCCAGCAAGGCCTGCGCCAGTCCCACTCTCTGCCGATAGCCTTTAGACAGGTTCTTGATAAGCCTGCCTCTCATATCCGCGATCCGGGTCATATCCATGACCTGCTCTACCTGTTCCCTCCGCTCCGCTTTGGGTACCTTTTTCAGTTCCGCCGCAAACCGCAGATATTCCTCCACTGTCATATCCATATACAGCGGCGGAAGTTCGGGCAGATATCCCACACACTTTTTGGCCTCCTCCGGCTCCAGCCCCACATCATGACCGTCTATGGTCACTGTGCCCTCCGTGGCCGCCAGGTAGCCGGTTATAATATTCATGGTAGTGGATTTCCCGGCACCGTTCGGTCCCAGAAAACCGTATATCTGCCCCTTTTCCACCTTAAAGGACAAATGGTCCACGGCCGTATGATTCCCATACCGTTTAGTCAGACCGGTCACTTCGATCATAGTCTCCTCCTCCTTCTATCCTCTTCATCCTTTTATACGGAATCATTTTACATCTCAGCTTACTGGATAAATGTCATAAAATGGTGATTGTTCTGTGAAAAATCTGTGAACTCCACCGCTCTCATTCCCATCAAAAAGTCCCGAAACCTGCGTCTCGGGACTCTTGCACATCATTATATTATATTTTGAAATAGGAGACCGATTGATTCATCTCCCGCGCCATCTCATTCATCTTTCTACAGTGTTCGTTTACACGCTGCACTCCGGCAATGATCTGCTCTATATTTTCATTGACTTCCTCATGATTTGCCGCGTTTTCCTGGCTAAAACCGCCAAGCTCCCGCACATTTCCCACAACGGTTTCCTTGTACCGCAAAAGATGTTCCGTCTTTTCCGCAATGGACCGGATCTCGCCAACAGATTGATGGATATCCCTGCTGTGCTCGGCAAACTTTGCCCGGGTCTTTGAGACGCTGTCCTGCTCGGACAGGATGATCTTGTGTACGGTATCCGCAAGCTGAACGGATTTCCGTGATTTTCCATTGATGACATGGGCCACATTTTTGATCATCTCCGCGCCTTGTCCGCTTTGTTCGGACAGCTTGCGTATCTCCTGCGCGACCACAGCGAATCCCCGGCCCATCTCCCCGGCCCTGGCCGCCTCTATGGAAGCGTTCAGGCTAAGAAGATTGGTCTGTTCGGCAATCTCCAATATCAATTCCACCGCATGATCTATCTCGGCAATGGACACATTGGTCTGCCTGATCTGCTCCTGAATGTCAGCCACCGCCTCCACGGACTTTTGGCTGTTCTCTATGATGGAGTCCATGTAGGTCATGGCCTCATTGTTGGTCTGCAACGTCTTTTCGGAGCTTACATACAGCCCTTCCACACTTTCGGAGATATCGTTTACACAGTTGCCGATCTCCAGCATCTGGTCGTTAATACTGCTTATATTGTCGTTCATTGTAACCGTAGACTCAGACAGTTTTTCCATAGAGTGACTGATCTGCCTTGCCTTGTTCGCGCTCTTTCCGCTGAGTGCCGTCACTTCCCGGATCTCCTCGGTCAGCTTTTCGGAGGCTTTTGTCACATCCCCGATCGTGGAGGAAAGTTTTTGCTGCATAGTATCGGTGGTATTAAGCAACATACCCAGCTCTCTTACCGAGCTGCTTTCCGCTTTCTGTCCGCACAGATTGCCTTCGGCCAGAGCGTTGATCCTCGCGCCGATCCGCTTGAAGAGTCGGGACAGGTTTCGGCTGTAGAGCAGTACCGCCGCCATAAACACCAGGATCAGCACCGCCGCGCTCACAGCAAAAACCGCTATGATACTCTGGATCTGACCCGTGACATTCTCCTGCAATTCCCCGGCAAAGGCCACCGCTGTAATTCTGCCGTCCGCCCAGATAGGAACATAGTAGGCGTAATAGATACTGCCGTCAATCTCCACATTTTTGTCGTAAAAACCCTGCTCCAGGATTGCCCTGTCCGTATCGATATCAAGCTGCATGGGAATCTCTCTGATCCGGTAACCATTCTCGTTTTTGATCGAGGTTGTGCAGGGAGTCCCCTCGGCAATAATTGCCATTTCTATCTCATAGGGTTTCAGGCTGTCAATGTACTCATAGTAATTAGAAGCGTTTATGGCTGTTATCTCATTGTCGTAGCAGTAACTGGCCAAATTGTTGGCTACGATCATCAGCGTATTTTTTGTGTTTTTTTCCAGATTGTCCCGCACCACTGTGGCGGATACCAGGCTGATGATCCCGATGGAAACAACCAGCGGAACCAATGACAGTATCGCCGTCACAGCAAACAGACGTATCCCCTTTATGCGGGTTTTCACCTTTTTCACGGGATTCTTTTTGACTTTAGTTCTCACAAAGCCTCCTCTCCGTGTACCTACTGCGCGGCTCTTTTCTTGCGGGCCATCACGACGCTCTGCACCACCAGGAACAGGCAGAGCATAGCTGCTATGGTAATTCCCGTCCACCACGGCTGATCCAGTCCGGCCGACGAGACGATATTCTGTATGGTACTCAGGGACAGAACGCCGAACAATGTTCCGATAATATTGCCCACGCCACCGGTCAGCATGGTTCCGCCGATGATGGAGGAGGCTATGGCGTTCATCTCCATACCTTTGGCATGGGAGGCCGAGCCGGAGCCCACATGCATAAAATAGACAAATCCGCAGATACCGGCCAGCAGACCACAGATCAGATGGGACAGAAATCTGGTTCTCCTGACATTGATTCCCAGCATCAGCGCGCTCTGGCTGTTGCCGCCCACCGCATAGAAGTTGCGGCCCTGCTTGCTCCATCTGAGCATACAGAACATGATGACTACTACCAACAGCGCCACCACCACGCCAATCTCAATATAGGCGTCCACATATGTACCGGCCCTGTTGTATGACCCCATGCCGGGTATGGGGATACGGGTATCTTTCAGCGCCACAAACTCCTCATTGGCCACATTAAACGGATTATTGTTCACGATAGTGGTCATACCTCTTGCAAAAAACATCCCCGCCAATGTAACGATAAAAGGCTGGATCTCCAGATACGCCACCAAAAATCCCTGCACCACACCAAACGCAAGCCCAATAGCCAGAGCGATCAGTATGGCTACAAACACATTGCCCTGATGAAAGTCCAGATACACGGCACAGCACATACTCACCAAAGCCGCGACTCCACCCACAGAGATATCGATTCCTCCGGTTATCATTACCAGGCTCAAACCGCAGGAGGAAATGATCAAGGCTGCATTGGCGTTAAGTATATTGAAGAATGTCTGCGGTTTCAGGAAACCCTTGCCCTGAAAAATAATCGCCCCGATATACATGGCAAAAAATACCACAACGGTAATGGTAAGCAATAGATTGGTGTCGGAAAGGGTTTTTCGTACTGCCTGGACTTTTTTATCTCCACTCATCTCAAACGGCCTCCTTTACCTGTTTTTTTAGTTTCTTGCCGAGCCCCGCCAGCCACTGGCGCACTATGGGCGCGCTCATCACCACCAGAAGGATAACCACCACCGCCTTGTAGGCAGGCAGAGCATCCGACTGTACCTTTACTTTATACAGAGTGGTTGTCAAAAACTGGATCACATAAGCGCCCAGAATGGATGCTGCCAGATTAAACTTACCGCCGCTTAGGGCATTGCCTCCCAGAGCCACCGCCAAGATGGCATCCATCTCAATATCCTTGGCAATGACGGAATAGTTGATCGTGGAAAAACGGCTTACCTTGATCAGACCTACCACTGCCACGCAGAGTCCCAAAAGCACAAAAGTCAGGAACTTGATAAACGCGGGATTCAATCCGTTCAATCTGGAGGAACTTTCATTGATACCCACCGCCTGGGTATACAGGCCTAAATTGGTAAACTTTAGGAGCAGCACCGCCACGATGATACAGATAACGGCTATAAAGAACGGAGTGGGAATGGGAATGCCCGGTATATACCCACCATAGTACCCAAAGCTGGGCTCGCTGATCACCGGCAGCTCATTGTTGTTGATCCACGCCGCTATGGAACGTCCTGCCGTAAACAGGATCAACGTCGCCACCATGGGCTGGATCTTGAAATACGCCACCAGCACACCGTTAAATGCGCCAAAAAACATGGCCACAACACAGCTCACCAGAAATGCCACGATTATGGGAGCCTGTAGCGTTTCCGGTCTGGTGTTTGACCCGCACAACACCCGCAGCAGCATACTGCCGCTGATGGCAACCGCCGCGCCCACGCTGATATCCTGGCCTCCGCAGGCCGCCGTAACCAGCGTCATGCCTATGGCAAGGATCGCCAGCTCCGATCCGCTGTCCAGTATCGTGATCAGGTTGCCGGTCATTACAGGATTACCCGCGCTGTTATATCCGAAGGTGATCTTGTAAAATGAAGGATCTGCGATCAGATTAAAGACAGCCAGTATCAACAGCGCCGCCACGGGAATAAATATTTGTTGTTTCGTGATCTTCTTAAGCATCTGCATTATTTTCTTCACCTCCGGCAATGGTATTCATGATCTTATTCTGTGTCAGATCATCCCCTGACAACTCCCCGACCACCTTGCGGTCTCTCATAACGATCAGCCGGGAACAGGTGCGTAACATTTCATCCGTCTCCGAAGAGATAAACGTGACGCTCATGCCCTCCGAGGCAAGTTTCAGAACCAGTTTCTGTATCTCGATCTTGGTACCCACGTCGATTCCCCGGGTAGGCTCATCCAGGATCAGATATTCCGGGTGGGCCAGCAGCCAGCGGGCCAGAATGACCTTCTGCTGATTTCCTCCGGAGAGAGACTTGATAGGCGTATCCGCCGACGCCGTCTTGATCTCCAGCAGCTTTATGTATTCGTCTGCGAACTTATTTGCCTCCGCCTTGGAGAAAGGTCTGAAAAAGCCTTTCAGCACCTGCAACGCAAGTATGATATTCTCCCGCACGGACAGATCGCCAACTATGCCGTCAACCTTGCGATCCTCGGGCAGATAGGCAATACCGTTCTTCATAGCGTCAATGGGTTTGGCGATCTTGACGGTCTTCCCGTTTTTCTTCACAGTACCGCCGATCACGCGGTCCGCTCCGAAGATCGCGCGCACGCACTCGCTTCTGCCTGAACCCAACAGTCCGGTAAAGCCGTTAACCTCCCCCTTCCTGATATGGAAGTCAAAGGGCTTGATCCCCGCGTCACTTTGCAGGCCCTCGGCCTCCAACACAACGCTGTCCGCGTCCTTCCCATGGTAGACCTGACTCTCGCTGCGGATCTCCGACATATCATCCAGCTCCTTGCCCAGCATCTTGGACACCAACTGCACCCGGGGAAGATCCTTGATCTCGTACTCACCTACCAGCTTTCCGTCCCGCAGGACCGTGATCTTATCACATACTTCATACACCTGGTCCAGGAAGTGCGTGACGAATATAATACCCACTCCGCGGGCCTTCAAATCGCGCATCAGCCCAAACAGCTTTGCCACCTCCTGCTCGTCCAGAGACGATGTGGGCTCATCCAGTATCAATACCTTACAGTCCATATCCACTGCCCGGGCGATAGCCACCATCTGCTGTATGGCGATAGAGCAGCTCGACAACTGCTGGTCGGCTCTGGCTGGAATATCCAGAGACCGCAATATCCTGTTGGCATCCGCATTCATCTTCTTCCAGTTCTGTCCCAGACCCTTGGTCCGGCCGATATACATGTTCTCCGCCACGGATAGATTGGGGCAGAGAGTGATCTCCTGGTACACGGTACTGATTCCCAGCCTCTGGGCGTCCTGAGGGGAGCGGATAGCCACTGCTTTGTCAATCCCCTTCAGCCAGATCTGGCCCTCGTCCTTCTCGTACACGCCGGTCAAAACCTTGATCAGTGTGGATTTGCCCGCACCGTTCTCCCCCATCAGGGCGTGGATCTCTCCCTCGCACAGACTGAAGTCCACTCCCTGCAGCGCTTTGACGCCCGGAAAACTTTTATGGATATTTCTCATTTCCAAAACAGACTTTTCTTTCACGGGTATGCTCACTCCTTATTTTCTGCAAAAAGCGCGGCAGGCGTACCTCGCCTGCCGCCTTTATTTAATCACATTGCCGGATTAGATGCCATATTTATCAATGTCATCTTGGGTGATCTCGTTGGCATCAAAGCCTTTTTCTTCCATGATGATCACTTTCGGGGAAATGGTCTCTCCCTTCTCCAGTTTCTGAATGATTTCATGGATCTTGGATGCCTGGTAAGGATTGCACTGACCGTCATAGTTCCAATTCTTATTGAGCAGCTCCTGCAGAGCCCATGTGTTGCAGTCAAATCCCATGATAATGACGTCCTTGCCCACGCCATGGGAGATGTTTGCCTTGTCCAGAGCCGCCACGGCACCCTTGGCCATATCATCGTTCTCCGCATAGATCACGTTGAAAGACTCGCCGGAATCGATAATGGACTGTACGATCTGCTGTGCTTCCTCAGCGCTCCAGTTTGCGGTCTGCTGCGTAACCAGATTCCAGTTGTCATTGGCTTCTACTGCGGCATTCAGCGCACCGCTGCGGCCCTTCTGCGCGGCATTGCCGATAACGCCCTGGAGATGAATGATGTTATACTCGCTCAGGTTCTGATTGGTCAGCCATGTTACGGCAGTCTCACCTTCCTTGTCCATATCGGACACGATGGATGCCTCGTACAGGCTGGAGTCCGCGTCGATCACGCGGTCAAACAGGATTACCTTGACGCCCTCAGTCTGCGCGTCCTTCAAAACGGTGTCCCAACCGGCTGTATCAGCCGCAGACAGGAGCAGATACTCTACTCCGTCCTGAATGAACTTCTGAGCGGCATTGATCTGCTCGTCATTCATATTGCTGTAAGCAAAGGATGCGGCATAGCCGTTCTCCTCGGTGAACATGTTCTGCAGATCCTTGTTGTTGGCGGTACGATATCCGGACTCGTTGGAGTCGTTGTTGATGATACCCACCTTGATGAGTTCGCCGCCCTGATTTCCTGCATCACCGCCGGTACTTGCCGCAGGCTCGCTGCCACATGCGGTCATGCCCGCCACCATGGCGACAGTAAGTAACAATCCTAAAACTTTCTTTTTCATACTCTTTCCTCCCGTTCAATTATATGAAATATTTTGGAGCATCCGCTCCTTATGCACCAATATTAACATCATCAATAATACCCGTCAATTTGCCAATATAGCAAATTCTCCAAGTTTATAAGATATTTACAATACAAATTCTGTGTGATAAGATTATTTTCAGTACAAATTGTTCTCCGCAGAGATAAAAACGGTGATTTTTTTAAGAGTAATGTATGATTTTTTATTTCAGGGCACATTTGGAGATTGCCCCAAAAGGATATTTGCGGTTTCATAAGTGTACATAATAACAACTTTGTTTTATTTAATTGTATTTTTTTAGGAGGATTTTAGGTTTTTTCCGTTGGAAATAGCACATTGGATCTGCTTTAAATCAATCATGTTGATTTTTTATGGGAATATTTACAGGTCTACAGGACATGCAGAAAGGAAGGCGCTGATGGCTGTCAAATACAAATGGCTGGCAGAACAGCTTCGCAAAAAAGTATATGACAATATGGAAAGGGGCATCCCGAAGTTTCCCTCCGAGCAGGAGTTGTGTCTCCATTACCGGGTAAGCCGCCAGACCGTGCGCCAGTCTCTGGCGCTTTTGGAACAGGAGGGGCTGATCCTTAGGAGGCAGGGCAGCGGTTCCTACATTACGGGGCTTACCCCGGGAGAAAACACCGTGGGCCTGCTGCTCGTGGACGATCAGGACGCGCACCATACCGCCCTGCTGGACGGCCTGCAGCAGAGCCTGTCCCAAAAAGGATTCTCTACCGGCCTGCATCTCACCGGCAACAGCACATACGCGGAGCGCGGCATCCTGTCCGGCCTGTTGGAGTCCGAATCCCCTCCCAGAGGACTGATCATAGAGGGGGTAAAGAGCGCCCTGCCCAATCCCAATCTGGATCTGTACAGGCGGCTGCGCTCCAAGGGTATCCCCATAGTGTTCCTCTCCGGTTTCTATGGGGCACTGTCCCAAATCCCCGTTATTAGGGAGGATGATCTTGGGGGCAGCGCCCTGCTGACAAAGTATCTGCTGCAGCAGGGACACCGGACCATCGGGGCAATCTTTAAGTCGGATGACCTACAGGGGGTTGAGCGTTTCCAGGGCTTTGCGGAAACCATGCGCGAGTCCGGCATGCCCGTTCGGGATGAACGGATCTGCTGGTATGATACGGAAGACCTGGACCCTTTTTATTCCGCTCCCTATGATTTTTTGCACCGTATGGCACAGAGACGGCTGCAAGGCTGCAGCGCCGTTATCTGTCATAACAGCGAGGTAGCCTACTGGCTGTCCCGCATCCTGCCGGATGCCGTAATGGCATCCTGTGAGAATACCTATTTGGGTGCGGGTGATCCTTCGACTTTCACCGGGTTGGAGCGAAACCCCCGCGAGCTGGGAAACTTGGCGGCCCAAGCCATAACGGACCGCCTGAGGGGACTGCCCGTGTCCTCGCGGGAGCTGCCCCTTAAGCTTATCCCTTTGTCCCCATACGGTACTCCCTGGGACTCAAGCCGTGATTTTTCTTAAATACAAAACTGAAATAATGGGGGTCCTTATAACCTGCCAGCATAGCGATCTCGCCGGATGACTTATCCGTGGTCTTTAAGAGTTTTCTGGCCTTTTCCATCCTTTTGGCAGTCACATATTCCACAAAGGTACTCTCCATGCTCTGGCTGAATATGGCGCTGAAATAATTGGCGCTCACGCCCACTTCCTCGGATACGCTGTTCAGGGAAAGGCTTTCCTGGTCAAAATTCGCGTCGATATACTCCAGGGCTTTGTGCAGTATCTTGCCTTTCTGATAGTCGCTCTCCTTATTGCGGAAGAAAAATGCCGTCTCCAGCATATCCGTGAGATACTCTTCCACATCCTCCGGTGCCATGTTCATATCCCACGCGGGATTGCGCATTCTGCCCTCGAATTCCTCGTCGGATATTCCCAGGGAATCCCTATAGGAAGACACGGCAAAACGGATATTCAACACCACATAGTCCCGAAACATCCTGGAGGAAAGCGCCTCCCGGATATTTTGCAGATAGGAGTCCACAAAATCCCGGATCTCGCCCACGTTTCCGCCAAACAGAAAATCACGTATAACCTTGGGGTCCATCTGGGCAGGATCGACCTCCTTGATCTCCCTCTCCTCCTGTCCATTGTGTTGCTCCTCCAGAAGCTGCTCCGATAGTATGTGCAGTCTGGGGGCTATAAACCGATAGGCCAGGCAGTGATTAACCACCAGATAGCATTCCGGCAGCATACTCATTCTCTCCACGGCTTTTCCCGTGGCCACATACCAGTCCAACAATTCCT
Organism: uncultured Acetatifactor sp.; assembly: GCA_910577235.1. Taxonomy (GTDB): domain Bacteria; phylum Bacillota; class Clostridia; order Lachnospirales; family Lachnospiraceae; genus Acetatifactor. The sequence goes on from CAJTMX010000003.1 coordinate 133,348, forward strand.
GTGTATCCTCGCAGCATTTCTGTATATGGTGGATAGCCCTCTGAATCAGTTCCGGCAGTTCCTCCGCCGCTCCCTTGATCAGTACGCCATAACAGTCAACATTCCATCTGAAAAGTATGTATCCGCCCCTGCGCAGAAAGTAATGAAGAATCATATCCTGCCGCCTCGAAACCCGTTCCCTCATCTCCTGAGAAAGATCTCTCTTCTCCCTCAGATAAAAAAACAGCAGGTTATACCAAGGTGCCGAGACCTCCAGAGACGCCCTTGCCGCCTCCTCATAGATCTCCGATACAGAGAGTTCTCCTCCCAACACCTTCTCAAAAAAGCGCCTTCTGGAGAATTGTTCATACTCATGCATCTCATACTGATACTTAGCCTGATAGTCTTCCGCCTCCGCGCTCTGCTCTATCTTGTCTTTCAGCTCTGTCAGAACCTTTTTCAACGCGTGCTTGGTGATGGGTTTCAGAAGGTACTGCTCCACCCCCAGTTCGATAGCCGTCCTGGCATACTCAAAGTCGTCATATCCGCTGATAATGACTATCTTCATCCTGGGAAATTCCCCGGACACGATCCTGCACAGGGACAAGCCGTCCATAAAGGGCATCTTGATGTCTGTGATCAACACATCCGGTTTAGTCTGCCGGATCAGCGGAAGCGCCATCTCCCCGTCCGCCGCCTCGCCCACAAAGCGGTAACCGTATTGCTCCCAGGGTATGGTGTTCTTGAGCCCCTCCCTGATCACGGTCTCATCCTCCACTAAAAACAGTTTTATCATGTCTCACCTCGTCAATAATCCCGGTCATCCAGATACTCTCCCACATTTTCCGGCGTAAATACCTGTTCCTCCATATAAAAAGTTTTGTCAACCTCTTCTCCCCGCTCCAGCGCCTGGATGATCTGTTCCACCAATTCTCCCTGCCTGGGGTTACACTCGATGTCCACATTGATCACGCCCTGCTCAACCAATTTCAGAGCCGCCTTGACCGCGTCAAAAGATATCAGGATCACGTCCCCCTCTGTTCCCGTGGAGATCCCCCGGCGGTTCATGGCGTCCAACGCGCCGAAAGTCATATCGTCATTCTGAGAGACGACCACATCGATATCCTCATATTTGATCAGAAGACTTTCCATGACTTCCCGGCCTTTGGCCGTGGTGTATTCCGCGTCCACCTGTTCCAGAATGATCCAGTTCTCATGGGTGTCAGCTATCTCCTGAAAGCCTTCGGTCCTTCCGATGGCGGCGGTAGCGCCCTCCGTTCCCTGGAGTACCACAATATGGATCTGCTCATCCTGCCGGTTCTGCTCTACAAGGTATTCTTCCAGCCATATCCCGGCGTTATTGCCCTCCCTGTGAAAATCGGAACCCACCCACGCGGTATACAGGGAATCATCCTCCACATCCACCTGCCGGTCCATAAGTATCACCGGTATCTCCGCATCTTTCGCCTCCTGCAGGACTATATCCCATCCGCTCTCGGTGATGGGGGAAAAAACGATATAATCCACTTGCCGGGAAATAAACCGCCGGATCGCCTTGATCTGATTGTCCTGCTTTTGCCGTGCGTTGCTGAAAAGCAGAAAATAGCCTTTCTCGCTGGTAAACGCCTCCTGGATGGATACCGTGTTGGCTGTTCTCCACACAGACTCGCTCCCCACCTGGGATACGCCCACCACCACCAGATCCCCCTCGTCGACGGCGGAGGACTCCTCCTGTTCCCGGCTGATGTTGAACTGTCCCACGCATCCTGTGAGTACAGATATCATCAAAATCGGGAGCAGATATCCAAATGCTCTTCTTTTGCCGCAACCTTTCCCTCTCATAATGCTTTCCCCACCTCTTCCGTCATTCTCACTGCCGGAATGGTGACCTCCACAATCGTTCCCTTCCCTTTGGTGGAACTGATCCTGAGGCCGTATTCCTCCCCAAAATACATATGTATCCTCTCGTTTACATTGGCAAGGCCAAAGCCTTTCTCCGTCTCCTGACAGGGACGGCAGATCTCTCTGCGCAGAAATTCCAGCTCGGCCTGATCCATACCGATGCCATTGTCCCGCACTGTCAGATGTATACTGTCTCCCTCTTTCTCCCCGTGAATATGAATATAGCCTTTGGCTCTCTTGTACTTTATTCCGTGGTATAACGCGTTTTCCACCAGGGGCTGCAATGTAAGCTTGGGAATCTGGTAATCATATACCGTCTGATCGATCTGGATATCGTACTCCAGTATATCGCGGTAGCGCATTTCCTGTATCTCCAGATAATTGCGGATATGCTTCTCCTCCTCCCGGATGGAAATAAACTCTTTTCCTTTGCTGAGTACCAGCCTGAAAAAACTGGACAGCGTAATGACCATGTTCACAGCCTGATCCGTCTCGTTACTCTCAATAAGCCAGACGATGGTATCCAGCGTATTGTACAGGAAATGAGGGTTGATCTGCTCCTGCAACAGCCGCAGATCCATTCTGCGCATCTTTTCCTCGTCCTCCCTGACCTGGTCGATCAGAGCCTGCATATTCTCCGTCATATTATTAAAGGCCAGTCCCAGCGCGGATATCTCGTCCTGGGAGCGGATACGCGCTCTAACCGCAAAATCCCCCTCCGCAACCTTTTCCGTAGCGTCACACAATTCACGTATGGGCGCAAGAATGCCTTTGGCAATCAAAAAGGTAGTACTCACCGCCACCAGGACCAGCGCCGCCGTCAATACGCTGCACAGGATCAGAAACTGATTGATCTGCTGGTGCAGCTGGGTGGTTACTTTTTCCATGTTTCTGGTCTGATGATAAATAAAATACTGTATATCTTCCTGTATCAGTTCTGTCAGAGTATAAATATTGTTGTCCAATTCCCGGATATTTTCATTGTAATTGCCGCCCGTCAGCGAATTCTCCCGAATATCGTCCACTCTCTTTTCCAGCGTATCGATATTTCGGAGCATACTCTGCAGCCATACCATGCTCTCCTCATCCAAAGCGGCATTCATCAGCTGTGAGAAAGAGTTCCGGCACCTATGGATCAAGGCATATGGGTCTTCCAGCGTGGGGTCCTCCTCGATCCGGTCAAAGGACACATAACCCACTACCAGCTTATACAGACTTTCATCCATATCCTCCTTGAAGTTCAGATTGTAGTTGTTAGCCACTGTTATGTTGCTGACGATTTCGTCATAATTACGGCTGTAATTCAGCATGGAAGCCAGAAGGTACATGGCCAGAGACAAAAAGGGCAGAGCGGCAGTCAGGGACATCAGCAGAATTTTTCTGCGGATGGAAGATCGGAATTTTCTCTTATTGGACATATTTATCAGCTCCATTGGCGCGGAAAAACTCCACAAAGCCTTCATAGCCAACCAGCTCGTCCGCGTCGTGGGCATTGATGTCGTAATAGTACTCTCCTGTGTCAAGCCGCTTGGAAATACTGTCAAGAGGAAAGCCGGGACGGCGTATCTCATGGGGCTTTGCCGTGAGCAGAAACCGGTGGCTGGCCAGACTGTCATCCATGGACTCACTGACATGCTCCCTGTCCAGAATCAGACAGATCGCGTTGCGGTACCGCGCAATGATATCCCCATAGCGGGCAGCCAGTCCCCCATAATAGTCCAGCATGCCCTGATCGTCCAGATAGACACCCTGTGGAGAACGCACATGCAGCCCCGGCTGCATTTGAGGGGGAAAACCTTCCAGATACAGCCCCGAATCACAGGAAAACAGGGGAATTTTATATTGATGGTAATAAAAGAGTGCCTTTTGCCGGGCATTTTCCAGAGGCGTACCCCCCTCCTCCGGTGCCAACGGCGTCTGTCCCATGTCCTTAAGGCTGAGCAGGCTGATCCCCAAAGGCCTCAGGGCATCCCGCATGGCCGTGTATTTGGCCGGGTTGGATGTGGCAAATAAAAGTTGCATGGTCGTATCTCCTCACGTATCTGATGCCGTTTTCTCCGTCTCCACACTCTCCGTCCAATTTAGACGGTGCAGCGCTCCCTGCTCCTGCAATCCCGCAAAGTTCTGCTGCCGCAGCGCCTCATAGAGTACGATGGCTACGGAATTGGACAGATTCAGGGAGCGGATATCCGACAGCATGGGGATGCGGATACAGTTTTCCTCATGTTCCACCAGAAGTTCCTCCGGTATCCCCGCGCTCTCCCTGCCGAACATAATATAGTCGTCCGGACCGAAAGATACCTCTGTGTAACATCTCCTGGCCTTTGTGGTGGCCATCCAGATTTTGGCTCCCGGATGTTTATCCAAAAACTCCCTGTAATTCATATATCTGGATACATTTAATTTGTTCCAGTAGTCCATGCCGGCCCGGCGGATGGATTTTTCGTCCAGATGAAACCCCAGCGGCTCGATCAGATGCAGCGTGGTCCCTGTAGCCACGCAGGTACGCCCGATGTTGCCGGTGTTGGCCGGGATCTCCGGTTGGTGCAATATAATATGGGGCATTGGGGCTTACTCCTTTTCCCGCAGTTTTCCGATGAAACGGCTCATTCTGGTCATGGCCTCCCGCAGGGTATCCAGCGAATACGCGTAAGATATCCGCAAAAAGCCTTCTCCGCTGTCGCCAAAAGCCGTGCCCGGCACTGCCGCCACCTTTTCCGCCTCCAGAAATGCGTTGGCAAACTCCTCGCTGGTCATGCCGAATTCCTTGATGCAGGGGAACACATAGAACGCCCCAAAGGGTTCAAAGCACTCCAGCCCCATCTCCTCAAACGCATTGAGCAGAAAGCGCCTGCGCTGGTTGTAGGAGATTTTCATTTCCTCCACGTCCGCGTCCCCGTTTTTCAGAGCCTCCACCGCCGCGTACTGGCTGATGGAGGGGGCGCACATAATGGCAAACTGATGGATCTTGGTCATCTGCTCTATGATAGCATGAGGTCCGCAGGCGTAGCCCAGCCTCCATCCCGTCATGGCATACGACTTGGAAAAACCGTTGATCAGAATGGTTCTCTCCCGCATACCCGGCAGGGACGCAATGGAAACGTGTTTTTCCTTGTAGGTCAATTCACTGTATATTTCGTCCGACATCACAAATATGTCATGCTTTATGACAACCTGGGCTATCGCCTCCAGATCCTTTTTCTCCATGATAGCGCCTGTGGGATTGTTGGGGAAGGGCAGGATCAGCACTTTCGTCCTGTCCGTGATGGCCTCCTCCAGTTCCGCAGCCGTAAGCCGGAACTCATTCTCGGCCTTCAGGTCGATTATCACCGGTTTCGCCCCCGTCAGGATGGCGCAGGGCTCATAGGACACATAGCTGGGCTGGGGAATGATCACCTCGTCTCCGGGATTGATCATCGCCCGCAGGCCGATATCGATGGCCTCGGACCCGCCCACGGTGATCACCACTTCCTTGTCCCATGCATATTCTATGCCCTGTTTTCTCTTCAGATAATTGCACACCTCCTGACGCAGTTCCTTCAGACCCGCATTGGAAGTATAGATTGTCCGGCCCCTCTCCAGAGCGTAGATACCCTCGTCCCGGATGTGCCATGGAGTATCAAAGTCCGGCTCTCCCACACCCAGCGAGATGGCGTCTTTCATCTCGCTTACTATATCAAAAAATTTTCTTATACCGGACGGTTTTAACGCGACCACCTGGTCTGACAATGGATTTCTCATGGCGTGATTATCTCCCTTTCATCCTCAGTTTTCTGTACGAAGATCGTTCCGTGATCCTTATATTTTTTCAGTATGAAATGGGTGGAAGTACTCAGAACCCGGTCCAAAGTGGACAGTTTATCCGACACAAAGCTGGACACTTCCCGCAGCGTCTTCCCCTCCAGTATCACCATCAAGTCAAAACCGCCGGAGATCAGATACACGCTTCGGACCTCCGGATAGCGGTATATTCTCTCGGCCACATTGTCAAAGCCCTGGCCTCTCTGGGGGGTGACACGCACTTCGATCAGAGCCGTCACTTTTTCATTGGAGGTTTTTTCCCAATTTACCAGCGTGTGGTAGCCGCAGATGACTCCTTCTTTCTCCATGGCCTCCAATTCGTTTACCACATCTGTTTCCCGGACTCCCAGGATGACTGCCAGCTCTTTTAGGTCAATCCGGCTGTTTTTCTCGATTACGGATAATAATTCTTCTCTCATTCTCCATGTTTCCTTTCTGTCTGATATTGCTATCTGTTGTTTTTATTTGCTGCTCTCTGCTTTTTGCTGCTCTCTATTGTTGCTTTTTGCTGCTGCCCTGTCATTGCTTTTTACTGTTGCCCTGTCGTTGCTTTTTATTGTTGCTCTGCCGTTGCTTTTTGTCGTAGCTCTGTAGCTGCTTTTTGTCGTTGCCCTGTCGTTGCTCTGTTGTTGCTTTTTGTCGTTGCTCTGTCGTTGCTCTGTTGTTGCTTTTTGTCGTTGCTCTGTGCGGTTGTGGAACCCACCACTATGCGAGTGTCATTGTGCACATTGTATACTTAGGAGCAGGCACGCTCTCGCTATATCTTCAACCATGCTTGTATGCTTGGTTATTACCGGGCAATGTATTTATATATTTCGTCCTGCGCGGGTTTGTCCAGATAGCGCTTTTCCTCGGCGTTGTAGATCAGTCTGTCGCGGCTGTGGGTAATCTGTCCGATGACGGTGGCCGGAATGCCCTGCTCCTCCAGGTTTCTGACCAGACATTCTCCGTGGTCGGCTGCCAGGATCAGGCAGCCGGAGGAGGCCAGTGTATATGGATTTGCTCCGCAAAACTCGCATACCTCCACCGTCTCCTGGCGGATGGGGATCTTGCGCAGGTCTATTGTCAGTCCGACACCCGAGCTCTCCGAGAATTCCCAGAGCGCTGCCAGTATGCCGCCCTCCGAGGCGTCATGCATGGCGTGAATGCCGGACTGTGCCGCGACTGCGGCCTCCGGTATGACGGACAGGAGATGGGCAAAGCTTTCCGCCTCCTCCACCATCCGCAGGGGATAACGCTCTGTCAGCCGCTGACGGTTTTGGCGGGCCAGTATGGCCGTGCCTTCCAGAGCTATCCATTTTGTCAATATGATATCCTGTCCGGGCTGCGCCCCGCGGGTAGTCTGTAGAGGGATACCCGAAACGGGAATACCCCAGCCTGTGACGCAGGCCATAGGAATGTCTACATGACTGCTCACGGCAGTGTGCCCTCCGGCTATCTGCATTCCCAGGCGGCCGCATGTCTCCTCCGCCGAGGCCATAAGACGTTTTAGCAGGATTTCTTCCGTATCCTCAGGCAATAACAGTGTGAGCAGGACCGCTGTGGGCCGGGCGCCGGACGCGGCCAGATTGTTGGCGCATCTGACCAGCACCCCTGCCATGTCCTCTCCCCGGGGCACAGAGGCCTGGGATACGGTGCAGGCACAGGCGTCAGAGGCGGCAAAAATGGCGCAGTCTTCCCCTATCCCTGCGCCACTTATCACTTCCGGTCTCTTTGTCTTGATCTGACTTAATATAGAGCGTTTCAGAACACTGTCCGATATTTTCCCTATTCTCATCCCCTGGGCCCTCTTGCGCTGACCGGCATCTGTCTGGGCAGACTCCCGGGTCAGACATTCTTTTGCACTACTGTGCCATGGCGGCGGCCATAGCCGCCTGCTGCTGCGCGGCCACAATGGCAATCACATTGCGCACGTTAGCTACGCTGCCGCTGTTGATGGCGTCGATGATCGCCGCGTAGGCATTGGGGTCCGCCGTTGCGGTACCCACATGATAACTGCTGGGAACCATCTTGTAGGAGCTGCTGTTTATCTGGGTGCGCTCCACTTCCACACCGTTCTCCGTCACTACCTTCCACAGCTGCGCCTTGTAGCCGATATGGGCGCTTTCACCTTTTACCAGATAGCCGATGGGCTGGGTTGCCTCCGCATACAGTATCTCTCCGGGCGGGTTGATCACTTCCAGCACATTGCTCTCATATGTCACCTTGCGGCTGCTGTCCCGGGTTTCATGCCCGTAGATATTAAAGGTGATCTTTTTTCCCTCGATGATACCCTCGATATAGATCGGAATATCCAGATTGTTTACAAATTTAAAGTCTTTGCCGGAGGATTCCGCGATGGCTGCGTCAGCGGAGGGGTCCACATAGGTTACGATCATGGAATGGTTGTACCGCTGGGTCACCTCCAGTTCCGCTCTCAGCACGGCGTTATACAGTGTGGTGGATACCTGACAGATACCGCCCCCCAGACTGTCAACCACTTTGCCGTTCAAATAGGAACCCGCCATATAGTATCCGTTCTGCTGCGTAAAAGGCGCCACCGCCTCATATGTGGAAAATTCCTCGCCGGGATACAGGGTAGTGCCGTCGATCAACTTGCATCCGTTGGACACATTGGCGCTTCGGTCCGCGCTTGATGAAGAAAAAGAGGTGGTAAAACTGCCCAGCACGTCCGTCACCTTGGCCAGATCTTCGGCCGAGCTCACAGGTTCCTGTACAACGATATCCAGCGCGATCACACCGGGTTGCAAATCCCATGTCTGCGTCATATACTCATATACCGTATCGATGGAAGTCTCCACATCCAAGCTGTAGCCTACCTGTCCCTCTATCACCGTGAAAACACCGTTCTCACGCTTTAAGGAGGCATTGACCACAGGCTGGTCGTATCCGCTGCACTGCTCCGTCAATATCCGGTTGATCTCATTTATATCAAAATCAAAGGTGAGCTCATAGTTTACAGGTTTGCGCTGCAAGTCCTTCAGCACCTTGTAGCGGGCGATCACATTGCCTTCCGTACCGATTGCCAACGCCTCGTCCAATATCTGAGGATTGTTCCAGCGGATTCCCAGATCTCCCGCAGTCACCTGCACTTCCGTATTGTTGGAGGTCTGCAGCGTCAGCTCCACAGACTTTAATGTATTGTCGATGTATTGTTCTACCGCGTCAGCCGCCTGCTGCCTGGTCATTCCGCCCACATCCATACCCTGGATCAGCACGCCGTCCTTCAGAGTCGGCTCTCCGGCCGCCCTGACAGGCATCCCGAAACAACACGACAGGGCCATTGACAGGATAGCCAAGCTCCATAGTCTTACTAACTTTCTCATAACTTAAATTCTCCTTAAGGAAACCGTTGAAAAATCACATCAAATATGCTAATGTAGGAATGATCATCGCCAAAACGATCAAAATGACGATTACGGCGGATATCACCCGTTTTGTTTTTTTATTGTGAAAATTCATCATAAAATCGCTCTCCTCACTTCCGCCCTGCGAGGGCAAGGCAGATACTCGTCAGTGTATTTACTCTGAAAGGATATTATATATGAATTTAGCCATTATTGCAAGTTTTATCATTTTCACCAGCATACTTTCCATAGTCATCAGGCGTCATAACCGCACTGAGGCTAAACAGCAGGAACAATTCTGGGAACGTGAACAGCGCGCCAATCAGGTGCGCCGCAAATCTCTGGAAAGCCTGGAATATGTGACGATTCCTCTGGAGGACCTTCCCACAACTGTTATGAATCAGGACGTCGTCGTACAGGACTGCATAGATACGTTGACCTCGCTTTCCCGGGAAAAAATAGTAAATCTGGCAGGATATACCAACACGGATTTAAAGCTGGCATACGGCACCGCCAATATTACAGCCCTGTCCCAATATGACCAGAACTTTACCCTGCTTGCCCAGACTCTGCAAAAATGGGCCGAGACGCTCTATAACTGCGGATATACCGCCGAGGCCAGACAGATTCTGGAGTACGCCGTGCTGACCACCCGCAGCGACGCAGGCACGTCCTATCGCTTGCTGGCCTCCCTGTATGATCAGAGCGGCCAGCCGGAAAAGGTGAAGACTCTATATGAGGCCGCTCTGACCCTTACATCTCATTCCGGTAAGACCATAGCGCGCACCTTGCGGGAGACTTATCGCTATATCGACCCGGCAAATCCCAATTAATACCATTGTATGCTCTTGGAGCGGATAATAGAACCTCCGTCACAGCTCAAGTTTTTCCGCAACCTGCCGCCAGACCGTTTCACTGGTTTCCGGCAGCGGCATTTGGCTGATATTACAAGCCTCGCAGACGGAATAATAAAAGTAATTATGTCCGGTCAGCAGGGTTTTCTCTACGGCTTTCGTCAGGTATAGACCATACTCCTCGATACCGCTCTCCGCAAAGTCCCGCAAAAAGCTATCTATATCGTAGTCTATGGTCAACAGTTCCGCCTCCCAGCCCCGGGAATCTCCCTCTATAACGGCAAACTGGGCATGCCGTCCCTGTTCGTCTATGGGCATACCCAACGAACCGGGGTTAAGATAAGTCTTGCCAAAGAGCCGGCATAATTCCTGATGATGGGAGTGGCCGCCCAGCAGATACCGGGTCTGTAACTCCTGCATGCTCCGCTCTTTCAAGGGGAGGTCAAACTGAAAGTTACCCCGGATCACTCCCGGCGCGCCGTGGCAGACCGTCAAAGCCGGACAGTCTCCCAACTGCAGCACTCTCTCCGAGGGCATGGCCTCCATCCAGTCCAGATCCCCCTCGGTTACACGCTGGCTGGTATAGTACAGCGCGCCGTTGGAGGAACAGATATGCCAGCCCTGATCCCGCCTGCGGTTGTCAAGAAGATATTCCTCCCGGTTCCCACGGATCAAATAGCAGGGATATTTCTTTTCCATCTCATATATCATGGCCAATGTGCGCTCCGGGTACGGACTGTCCGTGACATAATCCCCCAGACCGATCACCGCGTCTATGGGATGTGTCTCCGCATAAGACAGAAAAGCCTCCAAAGCCTTATAATTGCCATGGATATCGCTGATTACCGCTACTCTCATATCAGTTTACGGGGACCGTCCCCGACCTCCACCACATAGAAGTCGGCGGCATAACCGATCCTGGCCTGATAGGCAGCCCCCACACGGGCGATAAAATCGTCGATGGATTCATTTTTTACGATACTCACGGTACAACCGCCAAATCCTGCGCCTGTCATGCGGGAACCCATCACTCCCTCCACCTTCCATGCCTCTTCCACAAGAGTATCCAGCTCAGCGCCGGTCACTTCATAGTCGTCCCGCAGGGACACGTGGGAGGCGTTCATCAACTGCCCAAATGCGGCTATATCGTTATTCTTTAATGCCTGTACCGCCTGTACGGTCCGCCGGTTCTCATACACCGCGTGACGCGCTCTTCTGCGGCGTGTTTCACTGCCGATACTTTCCTTGTGACTCTCGAATTCTTCCTCCGTCATTTCTCCCAGAGAATGAACCGGACACACTCTCTGCAGCTCCTCCAGGGCCTGTTCGCACTCGCTGCGCCTTTCATTGTATTTGGAGTCCCCCAGCCCTCTCTTTTTGTTGCTGCAGGCAATGACGATCTTGGCGCCATCCAGCCGGATGGGCGCATATTCATAGGACAGTGTCGCAGTATCCAGAAAGATCGCATGCTCCTTTTTCCCCATGGCGATGGCAAACTGATCCATAATACCGCAGTTTACCCCGTTGAAATGGTTCTCCGAATACTGTCCTATCAGTGCCAGCTCCTGGTTGGATACGTCAAAACCAAACATATCCCGCAGGATAAATCCGGTAAGCACCTCCACCGACGCGGAGGAGGACAGGCCGGAACCGTTGGGGATATTACCGTTTAACAGGATATCCATACCGCTGGGAATCGGCATACCTTTCTCGCCGAAGGCCCACATTACGCCCTTGGGATAATTGGTCCAGTCTGCCCAGGGATCGGGACTCAAATTGTCCAGAGAGGACTCAATCACTCCTATGCGTTCAAAATTCATGGAATAGAAACGCAGCTTACGGTCCTGGCGTTTCCTGGCAGCGCCGTAAGTACCTATCGTCAACGCGCAGGGAAATACATGGCCGCCGTTGTAATCCGTATGTTCACCGATCATATTCACCCGGCCCGGGGCAAAATATACTTGCGTACCTTCCGTATCGCCAAACACCTCCGCAAATTTATGTAATATGGTATCTTTCATATTGACCCCTTTCCCACCTAACTGTAGTTGACATTTTATTTGCCTATGCCATTTCCTCTATACAATAAATGTCTTTGCGTCCAGATCTGCCTGCGCCCGTTCCAGATCATCCCTGATATGCAGATGCTGGGGACATGCCTGTTCACATTTTCCGCACTTTATACAGTTCTTGGGCTGATGCGCGTCTCCCAGATCATTCTCCCAATGGTTCTTGACCACGTTGTAGTTCTGGTACATATGATAGCGGTTCCAGCAGCCGAAGGTGCCGGGGATATTCACCCCTGCGGGGCAGGGCATACAGTAACGGCAGCCCGTACAGCCATTTTGAATCCGGCTGTTCATCAGTGCCACCACTTCCCGTACGGTTGTCTGCTCCGCCTCGGAAAGAGCTTTGAAATCGCCGAAGGTCTTGAGATTATCCTCCACCTGTTCCATATTGCTCATCCCGCTGAGTACTACTTTTACATTGGGCAGGGAACCAACCCAGCGCAGGGCGTAGGACGCCATGCTGGCCTGAGGGTCGTGGGCGTGGAATTTCTCTGTGATATCCGGGGCGAAGGCCGCCAGAGAACCTCCCTTGACCGGCTCCATGATCACCATGGGCACGCCCTTTTTCTCCGCCAGAGCGTAACCCTTTAAACCTGCCTGTTCCCCGGTGTCCATATAATTGAGCTGGATCTGACAGAAATCCCAGTCCCGATAGGATAATATCTCCTCGAATGTCTCGTAGCTGTCATGGAAAGAAAAGCCCAGATAGCGGATCTTTCCTTCCGCTTTAATCTGCTCCAGGCGTTCCACCACGCCCATTTCCCGCATCTCTTTCCAGCTGCCTCTGTTCAAGGCATGCATCAGATAAAAGTCTATGTATTCCACCTGAAGCTTTTCCAGCTGCCTGTTAAACAATCTGTCCACATCCTCCAGGGATTTAACCTCCCATACCGGCAACTTGGTGGCCAGATAAAAGCTGTCCCTGGCATGATCCTTCAGTACTTCGCCGACGAACAGCTCGCTTTCGCCGCCGTGGTAAGGATATGCGGTGTCAATATAATTTACTCCCGCCGCCAAGGCCTTCTCCAGCATTGCCTTGGCCTGTACTCTCTCGATCTTGCCGTCTCCTCCTGTGGGGAAACGCATACATCCGAATCCTAACAGGGAAGTCTCAATACCCAGGTTCTCCATTTTTCTCTTTTCCATACTCTCTTCCTTTCCTAATATGAGGCTCTCTTAGACCTCCGCTATGCATGTAGCCTTTAAGCACTGGGTCCGATGATCCGAATCAGACCGCTTATATATCTTAATACGTATGCGCTTTATGGAAACATGCCGTTTTAGGGTTACACAACATTCCTCTCTATACTGCTACTGACATAGGGTTCCGTCCTGGGCAAAGACCACCCCGTAACCCGCGCTGTAACCGTTGATCCGCTGTATGATCCTGGCGGCCTCCTCGCCCTGGGCAGGAGTGGGTTGGAAATTGTTCCGGTCCCTGGCCGAACTTACCGAGCAGGGAATGATCTGTATCTGCCTGTCTTCCTGCTTGACACCGTCCACAAACGTAAATGTCTGCTGGAAGATCATAGTATCTTTATCCACCGGGTTGCGATTGGCCCCAAAACAAAAATTTGCCAGACTGTAAATGATAAACTTTCCGTTGTATTCCTCTATGCCCTGAAGCACATGAGGATGATGCCCTATGACCAGGTCCGCGCCAAAATCAATACATTTGCGACCCAGATACTGCTGATTCTCTGTGGGGTAATTATCCTTTTCGATGCCCCAGTGACAGCAGGCCAGGATCAGATCCACATCCTCCTGACGCAGCTTTTCAATACCTTCCGCCAACAGCTGCTCGCTGCCCAGCCCCCAGGCAACCTCGTTGACGGAGACGAAACCGATACGGATTCCCTTTTCCGTCTCATAGATTCCAACGTTACGGTCATAGGCATAGACGATTCCCTCTGCCTCCAATGCGGCTACCGTATCGTCGCTCCCACGAGTGCCGTAATCCAGCCGATGGTTATTCGCGAAACTTACGGCCTCCACATGACCCGCGGTCAGCAGCCGTGCATAATCGGGATCTCCCTTGATATTGTATGTCCTGCTCTCATCCCGCTCCTCGCTGTGAGTCAGCACACCCTCGAAATTTACGATGGTCATGTCGTCCTCTTCAAAAACAGACCGTACATTTTCAAAGAAATAGCCCTCATCCTCAATCTGGTCATAAACCTGACGAAAAGAATACGCGTATTCCTGTTCCTGATGATTGCCCAGCGAGCAATCTCCCGCCGCCGAGATGGTGACAGTCAGCACATGATCTTCCGGAGAAGGCGTTTGCTCCGGCGCAGTCTCCTCCGATTTTCCCCCATTTTCCTGTGTCCCGGGAACAATGGTGGGAATGGGTATCCCGATAATATCCTGCGCACCCTGGCCATCATCTTCCGATACCCCGATACCACAGGCCGTCAGCATAAGCATACACAGAGCGCCTAAGCCAACCCGCAAATCCACCCTACTCACTACATTGTCTCTCCTTGCAATTCCCTATTTGCGGTCAATTCTACGCATATTTATATATATTTTACTACAAATAGCGGAAAATGTCATTCGTTTCTTTATATTTGAAACTATGAATCTTCGGCGCTGTTCAGTACACACAGTTATCTCATCCTCCTCTTTAATCCTCATAACGGATAGCTGCCCTTCTATATCTTACACAACATAGTCCCCAGAAAGTACCTTCATCATCCTGACCAACGCCCCTTACGGACTACTGGCCCATCTGAATAGAGGATTAATAAAAGATCTGATAACACTAGGCTAAATTGACAGTATATTAAATACACTTTCCAGGGAGGTCTCATATCTATGGATCAGTACGCTCATGAAGTACACGCCAAGTACTTAAATAACCCCAGCGCTTTATGATTCAAAGCACTGAGGTTATTATAATGCGCTTAATTAGCAATCCATCCATTGGCTACAACGTCCCAAGTCAAATTACTCTTAGTAACCCAGGAACCGCTTTCGTACATTTGATATTGAGCAGAATTAGCACCTATGGCAAAACGCGTAGTGTTATCAATATAATACAGCGGCCCATATTCCGTAATAGTAGGACAATACATTACTTTAGGTATAACTCCGCCAGCAACAGTAATATTGGGGTCTTTAAAACAAAACAGCAATTTCCCCTTGCATCCTTTCATCATATCTACCTGTGCCTGCGTTACCCCATAACCATTATATGGATTATCCAAAGCAACATAGTTGGATTTATCGGCCCACTGTTCTTCACTCCATGTCCAAAATGCTGCTCCATTTTGTATCTCCATATTTAAGTTTCCAAAATAAGGATTATATTCGTATATTTCCTGTATGACCCCTCCATATGGTTTCGCTAAATCATAACATTTTTGCTTTTCTGCCGAATCCATAACAAAAGTTAAATAGGAGTCTCCGGCATATACCCCCGCCCTGTCAGGTATTGAAGATGATATCGGAATATCTCTCCTGACATCCTTTGTGTAATCCACATCATCATGAATAACACCTACAAATCTTGACAAATCATGAAAATAAAAGTCCTCGCCGTCCCATCCTTTGTCAAATTTGAAGTAGACAGTATATTCAGTAATTGTATCTTGAGGTGTCACGTATATAATATTGTCCCGGGCCCAATTACCATGGTTGGAATTTCTATACATTATCGTAACATCTTCAATTGCGTAGCTTTCTTCTATAACAGTTGTCTCAACGGTACCGTCCTCTAGCTGGTGTTGGTAAGTGATCTTGACATCATATGATGAGGTATCTCTCCAGTTGTATGCCGATGTTATATTATACCGCTGAGTGTATCCCCTTGTTTGCACTGCCGTCAAGCCTTGATCTTCCCATTGATCCACAACCTTTGCCGCATGATATGGGGTACTATATGACGCCCTATCATAAAAACCATTGGCATCTCCGGAGTCAGTCTTTACATTTAAAACTAGATTCCATAATTGGTGAATATGACACATCGGAGGAATCTCAACATTTAATAGGGCATTTTGGGAGCCTGTAAAGGGATTAAAAGTCTGTTCCTCTGTCTTTATTCCAAACTTGTTCCACCCGACAAAACTAACACTCGCGGTGTGTTTATACCAACTCGTTCCATTATCATAAAACCAAAAATCTCTATCTGTCAAAGGCACAGTGATATCCAATTTCCCATTTCTTCTCCATGCCTGATATTCCAATACCCAAGTTCCCACCACTGTTCCATATTTCTGACCTGATTTGTTAGTTAAATTAGCCGAGCCCACAGGAAACACTCCTTCAGGGTGCAGAGCCGTTGCTACAACCTTCAGCGAACTCCCTTCTACCATATCCTGTTTAAGCTTGAACATCAAGTAAGGAATATTGTTATCCACACCACGCCCAATTTCCTGAATATAATCTCCCACAGGAAATGTTATAGAGTTGCCATATTCATCCGTCTTGGTAAACTCACAAGACCACTCTACAGTATACGGATTGACATAATCCACATCATACCATACACCCGGTTCTTTCTCCAAATTAGTGCCAAGAAGGGAGGCTACAACTTTGTAAGTTGCTCCCGCCTTATTAACCTTGCCACCGTTTGCCGTCTTGTACCCATTTACGTTAACACTATTTACCCTTCGGATCAGAACCTTTACGCTCACTGGCGCAATAGAAGAATCCTCCGGCACTACATTAAAGGTGAATCCCGCCTCATTGCCAGTGCCCGTCCCAATCTCACTAAGTCCCACTTTAATCTTAGCCGTTTGTGAATCAATACGTGTGACACTCGTATCGGAACTGATGTTACCACTTAAATTCTGTATTGAATAGTCTTGTAACGATGTTCCCAATATACGTATTGCCAAATCATACTCCTGGCCCGGCTCCAGGATCAGCTTATTTTCCACATAGAGGCTTTTCGCGCCGCCTAATGCGGTATTTGTCTCCTCACTGGCGCCGTTGCGGGGCGTTACATGATAATCGCTTTCATAGCTCCGCGCTCCCTCCGTAACCGTCAAGCTGAAATCATAATTATTTGACGATACTTTTCTTATGGAAAAGGCACTTATATGCTCCGCCAGGATCTGGGGTGTCCCTCCTTCCCTGCTGTACAGCAACTGCGCGTTGGCGGCGTCATGCGTAACCTCATAGACAACCGCGGCCCCGGCCTCCTCCTTCTTGATCCTAAGGAGCGCTCCGCCTGTCTCGCTGCTGGGTTCCTCTATCACGTTGGCGTCAATGATCAGATTGGTGAGCAGATTGGCAGTGATCTGGGCCTGCTGCTGCAGATCCAGTTCCACATTGCCGTTGCTGTAACTTCTGGCACTGATCACCATGGCGCTGCCCACACCGGTTATCACGATGCTGAATATCGCCACCGTACAGATCAACTCCACCAACGAAAAACCCTTATGATCTTTTCTCAATCTGTTCCACCAATTCAACATAATATCCACCAACTCTCCAGATTTAATACCTATTCAACAGTAACCTTTCCCGTAAGCGGTATCAGATTTATCGTCTGCTTATATCCAGAAGAGGAATATGTCCCCTTAAATATCTCTATCTTGGTGCATACCCGCCCCGACTCGTCACCCACCAGCGCTCCGCTGTCTCTTGCGAAAGCAATTCGCCTGTGGGTGCCGTCCAAAAGTACCACGGAACCGTCGCTATATGTAAAACGCAGATTTACATCCCGGTCTCCGATGGTGGTTTCCGTATCCAACGGTGTGGCGCCTGCTCTTCCGCTAAGTGTATGCTCCAAAACCGTAATACGGCCATCCTTTACATAAAATTCCAGCCAGGCCTCTTTCTTGCCCATGGAATTGGTGCGGTTGCGGTTCAGCGCTATCTCTATTTTCTTGGTACATTCCTGCACCGGTTTATTGCTGATCAAACTAAGCCCGTAGCCTGTCAAACCCGCAATCACCGTCATGAGGGCTAAGACAATTATGATCTCAACCAGAGTCATGCCCCGGTTATCTTTTTTCCTTATTCTCTTACCCATCCGTACCAGTCCTTTACCGTTTCGTCCAGTTCATATAGTTCACACAGCCGCTGAAATTAAGCCGTTCCTCTGTTCCCGCGGCAGCGCCATAATATCCGTTGGCGTCCGGCCACTGGACCTCCGGAATCATGATGCAATAGTCTGTGGAAATAATGGATGTATACCCCTCACTGCTGTCATAGGTAAACTCCACTCCCCGCAGGATCAGCCGCCCCGCGCTGAACATCTCACTGTCGTCAAACTTGGCTTTCAGCGCGGGATCTGACGGCGGGGCCACCGTAACGGCCCAGGTCCCGCCGTCCGTGGGCTGCGCGGCTACCATATATATACCCACTTCCCATTGACGGTTGCCGTCCGCGTCGTTGGGACAACGTCCCGCCCATATCTTATTCATCTCGTCACAGAAAAGCCTTCTGTAATTGTCCTCCGAATTGTCCTCCGAATTGTCCTCCGAATTGTCCTCCGAATTGTCCTCCGAATTGTCCTCCGAATTCTGTGCGTCACCCAGACCGGAAAACTCAGACATGGCAGTGGAATAGGCTTTGGCAAAGGCCAGTTGAACATCCTCCACCAACTGTGCACGCAGCTCTTCCACCGGTATCTCAGCCTGATAAAAGCTCTCCTTTGTCCGGTAATCCGCCACTTTCATCTGGAAATTGGAGCCGGATATGTACAGCATGACCGTGGCCAGGATCGTTATGAAAGCCACTACCACCAGCACTGTGACTATTGCGGAACCCCTGTTATTCATTTTATACTTTTTAGCCGTATACCGCCTGCCCATGGTTTCCTCTTTCCTGCTTGATCTACTGCTACTCTATGATCGTACCGCTTAATGTGTTCAACGGAGATTCCGTTGCAGGTACTGCCGTACCGTCTGTCGGCAATGCATGTTCCCTGTATACCGTCACCGTGACATCATACATCTGACGCAAAATCTCTGTTGTGGTACCGGTGGATACCTTGGGCGGCAATGTGGGAGCCGGATCAGCCGCATCCGGATATTCGCCGTTTTGGGCCACATATCCTATGCCGTGGCTGCGGTTAGTCAAAGTGTCATATCCGCCGGGAGCCACCGAAGTGGGGCTGCCCAAAACCGTATCCAGATTATCGTCAAAAATATAGACATTCGCCCCAAGGTTCAGATCCACACGATACCCAAGTTCCGAGAAAGAAAGCCTGCTGTTACTGACCGACAGATTCTTTTGCTTATACAGATAGCAGTTTATTTTTTTGTCCGTACTGTTCAGAACAGTAATCTTATCATTGGCTATTTTTACGGCAGAACCGGTTCCACGGCTGTAAGCCGGGAAATAATATACTGTTAAATTCAAGTGGTCCTGAGCCCCGTCTATTGGCTGTTTAAAAATCTCTTTATAAAGTTCGGGACTGCCGCCGTCCATATCAAATAAATAAGTTGTAGAGGGGATGCTAAACGTTTTTGGCGTTCCGGTCTCGCTGACGCCATACTGATAATCGTCAACCTGGTACTGATATTTGCAGCTTACGTTCACTATATAGTCGTCTGCGGATTTGGATATGTCAAATATCAATTCCCTCTCCGTTATCTTTATCTTACTTGTATCCACCTCGCTGCCGGAATGAGTGATCGTGGGAGAGGGTGACGCCGACGGACCGGGCGCGGGAGCGGCGGCATTCTCTTCATTCTCCCATACCACGGCCACATCCTCCGCGATCTGTGCCAGCGCGTCCGCATCCATACTCTGGAATCCTACATAAGCCGCCGTATTGGAGGAAGTACGGTTTTCATAAATCAAAGTCTCCATATCCGCTGCCAGACTGTTATGACTGCGCAGACGAATCTCCACATCATACCGCTCATTCTGGTATACCATCCCAAAAATACGAAAATCCATATCTCCCCCGGGTATCGGGCCAGATATGATTGAGTTGGTAGCCGGATCAACGATCTGCGTGTTGGATGTGCCGTTTACACTAAAATTTTTCCCATCTACATGCGTGAACTGGTCACAAATCTCCTTTACCGAGTATGCCTTAAAATTCTCCAACACCGTCTGAGCCGCCGCCGTGGTCTGCTGGCGCGAGCGTGACCGGGCATTGTATATGGCGGACGTGACGAAAGTATGCAATACCGGCAAAATAACCACAGACAAAATAGCGATCGCCACAACCACTTCCACCAGTGTCATACCCGCACTATTCAATTTTCCGTTACGCCGTCTCCATATTTTCATGGATAAATATACCCTCTTCCCGCGCGGACGCGATTACTCTGCAGGAGCGCCGTCAGTTCCCTCACTATTGATATCGGCAGATTCCTCAGAAACCTTAATCTCTCCGAAAATATTGTCAGTGCCCGCAAGATAAGGCACGATATCCGGAGCCACATACTCCTTGCCTGTACCGGTCACACTGTAAAACACCAGATCGATATGACCGGATAACTTGGGATTCTCCGCGTCTCCCTTTGTAAAAGCGATATTCTGAATCCCAATCCTGTTATTGCTGTCATAAATCCTCTGAATCATACTCTTCAATCCCGGATAGCTCACCTCGTTCACATAAGTGGCATACATATCCTGGAATTGAATAGGCTGGGTATATTTTTCACTGGCAGCCGCATTGACTGTCTCTGCGGAGATTGTATGAATGGCGTCTCCCCTTTCCGCATTGATGGTCAGAAACTCTCCGTCATTCCCCTGCTGCATCTGTACGGCCAGCATAACCACATCCTCGTCTCTGGCATCCGCAGGATAAATATCCAGAAGTTCATCAATGAGGATTTCCATCGTCTCTGTATCCGCCAGATAGATATCCCTCTTGTCATAATATACCTTGAGCTGATTTACCCTCTGAGACAATTCACGGTTGGATGTCTCGATGGTCTCAGCCTCTGTCATCAATTTCTGGTATACAAACACATATACCAAAATCATGAGCAACGCGCCAAAAGCTGCCACGTATATCAAGAGATTTTTACTGTTAATGCTGTTTCCTTTTTTCCCGTTTCCCGCTTTCTGATCAGCCATCTATTCCACCTGTCCTTCCGCCTGCGAGGTTTCCGCCGCCTGTGTACCGGTTCCCGTCTGTGTCACGGGTTCCTGACCGGGCAAATAGCCGTTGGGATAATAGGTACAGATGACGCCGAACTCTACATACCGGCGAACCTCCGCCTCCTCCTGATCGTCTCTGTCCTCTTCGCTCTCTATTTCCTCTTCTATCTCCTGCATACTGCTCATTGCCACATATTGCAGGCTGGCAAATTCACGGAGATTCTGTATAACACCGGCAGCGGTATCCTTATCAGCCACCTGCATCCGCAGTATAGCCTGCTCATCATCAGACGAAAACTCAAGCACCGAAACATCCGCGGGAAGTTTTTCCTCCAACTCACTGAGGAAATTGAGGACATTGTCATTGGGGCGGTTGGTCATCAAATGCCCCATCAGTACATCCTGATACAAAGCCGTCATTCCGGTATATCTCAGATAGATCTGTTCCGCCGGAAGATAGGTACTTTCCAGCCCCTGCAGACGTTTCTGCTCCTCCAGCGCGCTCTGGTAAGTAATATATCCATTAGCCGCCAGCGCCGCGGAGGCTACCACAAAAAATACTCCCAGCAATACCACCAGAGACTTGCTGCTGCTCTCCTGTTTCTGTTTTTGCTGTTTGTCACCGCTGATAAAGCTTACGGGAGCCATGGTGGCACCGATACATGCCACATAATTAAAGAGATCGCCGTCACCCATACTGGGATGCCACACGATACCCTCCAGCTTGCGGAATACATTGGTCTTGATGCCCAGCTCATTGGTCAGCAGTTTGGACAGACCGCTCATATCGCCGCCCATACCCATAATATATGCCTGCTCGATATGTTCGGGGTTGCGGGAATTGTAAAAATCCACAACTCTGGAAATGCTGTTGATCAAGGGAGCCAGTGTACGAGCCACATTGATGCGGGCCTGGGCAACTTCCATATCGTCATCCTGTTCCGTATCTGGCTCTACAGCTTTTGTGTCGCCATCCAGAGTGGCCTTGATACAGCACCGACGTTTGATCAGCTGCCACGCGTCCTTATCCTCGATCACCTCAAAAGCGGGATTGGCTGCCACCTCATGAATGGCATCATCAATTCCGTAGTTGACGCTTCTCTGGAGCATCATGTTATTGTTCTTGACCACCGTGATTATGGTCTGGTTCTCTTCTATCTTCAATATCATGGAGGGGACTTTGCTGGTTTCCTTCTTTACCGCCTGGTAAATGCTATTACCCACATAGTCCAAATCCACCAGCGTCAGTCCGCAGCTCTGTGCCAGTGCTTCATAGCTGGCCACCAGCGCCTTCTCTGCCGCCACCAGCAGTACGCGTGTTCTTCCCGCATTCTCTCCCTCTTTGTAAGTCTCCAGCACCACATGAGAAATCTCATGATCCGACAGATCGATAGGGAAATAATCTTTTAGATTCGCTTTGATCATGGATTCCATCATATTCGGTTTTACAGGAGGCAGCGTTACCTCTCTGTTGATGATCTTACTGGAGGCCACAGTAAAAATAGCCTTCTTGGTCTTAATCTTATTACGGTATAAGGCTTCCTTGATAGCGGTTCTCAGTCCCGCACTCTCCTTCAAGTAGCCATCCTCTATCACATTAAGCGGAGTAGGCACCATGGCAAAACGGTAAACCCTGGGCGTCTTCGCCTTATAATCCATCTCGCATATTTTAATAAAGCTATATCCGACTTCAATACTGACAACTTTAGCCATTTAATTGTATCTCCCAATCCCTGTATAATGCCTGGTAAGCAGTGCTCCAGACGTGTGTATCAATTAATGTACGCCCAAAAACGATAAATACCAGGCTATCATCTGTTCCCCCCACATAACGGAAATGGCGATACCCATGGCCAGATATGGTCCCATAGCCAAAGTACGACCTTCACCGGAAAGTTTCATCCGGCAGACGTGTATGACGGAACCCAGTATGCAACCCAGCAGGAAACCCAGCACATTCAGTTTCCAGCCGATCAGTAATCCGGTGGCGGCCATCAATTTTACATCGCCGCCTCCGATGCCTCGCCCTTTGGTGACGAGGTAGATAAGTAATAGCGGAATGCTAACCGAGAGGAGGCCAATCCCATAGGAAAACCAATGTGACAAGTCTGTCACTATGCGGATCAGCCCCAGGGTTAGTATGAAGATATTGATTCCGACAGGAATCTCATAAGTTCTAAAGTCAATGACACTGAGTACGATCAGCGCACTGACTAACAAGCAGTAGAGTAGGGAATCTACGCTCAAGCCGTACCTCCAGAAGATCAGAAGGTACAGTCCTCCGTTCAGTGCCTCCACCAGGGGGTACTGAACGGAAATCCTGCTGCCGCATTTGCGGCACTTGCCCCGGAGCACCAGGTAGCTGAAAAGCGGCACAAGGTCGTACCATTTCAGCTGATACCCACAACTCATACAGTGGGACCTGGTGGTTGCTATATTCTCTTTTTTTGGTATTCGGTAGATGCATACGTTTAGGAAACTACCGATGATGATTCCGTAGAGGAATATCGCTGTGTAGAGAAGTATTATCTGGGGCATTGACTTCTCACCTTTCTATTAAGATTCAACTACCTGCACTGTAGCGGTTCCATTTGTGGTATCAATGTCAACAGTAATAGTAACTGTAGTAAAATTCTCTTGGTTTGTAAGTTGTGGGAGATCAGCAAAGGTCTGAGTACTATTTATCAGTCCCGCAGTACGTAACGCCTCATTTATTGCCGCCGTACCCTGAGTACAAGTAGCAGCACTGCCTCTATGAAGTACAACTTCATCTCCGTCTGCCAGCGCAGTTCCTGTAGGATCGACATAATAGACCTCTAAAGCGCCCGATATTGCCTTTGCATTGTCACGGTCGGATGCTACTCTACCTCTCTCTATAAATCTCATATACTGGGGAGCCAATACAGCGATTAATACCGCCATAATAGCGATAACAATGATTAACTCTACAAGGGAGAAACCTTTGTTATTCATTTTCTTTTTGTTCTTCATAATAAACCTCTCCTTTACATTTTAATATTATTTATCTTATTCACCTCGTCCCTACACGTAGGCGGATAATTCTATTTACATTCTATCTAATGCATCATACATTGTAAGCATAGGTGCCATACATGCAGCAACCAATACCATCACAATAGCAGCCAATACCACAATAATCATCGGCTCCATGGCCGCCATCACTGTGGCTACCGCCATCTCTACTTCTTCCTCATAATAATCTGCCAGTTTATCCAGCATTTCCTCTGTATTACCGGATTCTTCACCAATGCGGATCATATGGTAGGCCATGGGCGGAAACAGACCGCACCGCTGTAAAGGTATGGACAACGGTTGTCCGATGATGATATCGTCTTTAGCCGTCTCAAGCGCCTCCTTAAAATAGACATTGGTCATGGTCTTTGACACAATCTCCACCGCTTCCACCAGCGGAACACCGGAACCCATTAATGTACTGAGGGTACGAGCCATCTGGGCAGATGCGGTTTTCACCACCAGATTCTTAATTGGCTTAATGCTAAGTGTCAACTTCCCGAAAAAGTGTTTGCCCGCATCGGTACGGCTAAACTGCGAAATCCCAACCACGATCACCGCAACACAGGGGGCAAGGATAAACCACTTATTAATGATAAAATTACTGGCCGCCTGCACCGCCTTGGTAATCCCCGGCAACTCTGTCCCCATCTGCTCGAACATGACCACATAAGAGGGGATAACCTTTACCAGCATAACGATCACAACGATGATCGCCACGATGATAACTACAATAGGATACATCATAGCTTTTTTGACCAGAGACTTGGTCTTATTGGAGCGTTCAAACTGCACAGCCATACGCTCCAGCGATTTATCCAGGCTGCCGGATGCCTCGCCTGCCGCCACCATATTCACCATCAGATCCGGAAACACCTTGGGGTGCTCGGCGATGGCGCTGGCCAATGTCTCACCTTTCTCGGCACTGATACGCACCTCGTTTATGGCTTTTTGCAATTTCTTGTTTTCAGTGGCCTCCGTCAGCATCCGCAACGCATCTAATATGGTTACTCCGGCCCGGATCATACTGACGAACTGACGGCAGAATACGCTTAAATCTCTGGGTTTAGGCTTGCCGCCTATCTCAATATTGATATCTCTGGTCAGCAGACTCTGCTCTTTCAGTTCCATGACGGTCAGGCCCTGGTTCTTTAAATCAGATCTCGCTTTATCCATATTCTCGGCTTCTATACTGCCTTTGACCCGTTTACCGCTCGCGTCTATCGCTTCATATCCGTAGCTCGCCATCTATATCTCCAGACTTTCCTTATTCCTGCATATAGTATACGCAAGATGGTGGGGATGCATCTTTACACCACCACTATTACTTGTGCAACATATTTTTTTGACCGGATTTTACGTATGTAGAATGCTATACTAATATATGTCTTCTACCCTATTTATACTCTATTTTGAACAAAAAGTCAACTCTCTTTAACATAGTTTTGGGTAAAAATATCCGGGTCTTTGACAGTTTCTTCACAAATCCATTTCGCTGAACTCCAGTATATATA